>NZ_JBQEOV010000004.1:268430-358495 GCF_052045435.1 Acidovorax sp. 22279 | reverse complement strand
ATTAAGCAATGATCTTGGCCACGACGCCAGCGCCCACGGTACGACCGCCTTCGCGGATAGCGAAGCGCAGGCCTTCTTCCATGGCGATGGGGTTGATCAGCTTCACAGTGATCGACACATTGTCACCAGGCATGACCATTTCCTTGTCGGCTGGCAGCTCGATGGCGCCAGTCACATCGGTCGTGCGGAAGTAGAACTGGGGACGGTAGTTGTTGAAGAAAGGAGTGTGGCGACCGCCTTCGTCCTTGCTCAACACATACACCTCAGCCGTGAAGTGGGTGTGGGGCTTGATCGAGCCGGGCTTGCACAGCACTTGGCCACGCTCCACGTCTTCGCGCTTGGTACCGCGCAGCAGCAGGCCGACGTTGTCGCCAGCTTGGCCTTGGTCCAGCAGCTTGCGGAACATTTCCACGCCGGTGCAGGTGGTCTTTTGCGTGTCGCGGATACCCACGATTTCGATTTCTTCGCCGACTTTGATGATGCCGCGTTCCACGCGACCGGTCACCACGGTGCCACGGCCGGAGATGGAGAACACGTCTTCCACGGGCATCAGGAAGGCACCGTCCACAGCGCGCTCAGGCGTGGGGATGTAGGTGTCCAGGGCTTCGGCCAGCTTCATGATGGCTTCTTCACCCAGCTTGCCCTTGTCGCCTTCCAGGGCGAGCTTGGCGGAGCCACGGATAATGGGGGTGTCGTCGCCTGGGAAGTCGTACTTGTCCAGGAGTTCGCGCACTTCCATTTCGACGAGTTCCAGCAGTTCTTCGTCGTCCACCATGTCGCACTTGTTCAGGAACACGATGATGTAAGGCACGCCCACTTGGCGAGCCAGCAGGATGTGCTCGCGGGTCTGGGGCATGGGGCCGTCAGCAGCAGAGCAGACCAGGATAGCGCCGTCCATCTGGGCAGCGCCGGTGATCATGTTCTTCACATAGTCGGCGTGGCCGGGGCAGTCCACGTGAGCGTAGTGGCGGTTGGCCGTTTCGTATTCCACGTGGGCGGTGTTGATCGTGATACCGCGGGCCTTTTCTTCGGGCGCAGCGTCGATCTGGTCGTAGGCCTTGGCTTCGCCGCCGAACTTGGCGGACAGCACGGTAGCGATAGCTGCCGTCAGCGTCGTCTTGCCATGGTCCACGTGACCGATCGTGCCCACGTTCACGTGGGGCTTGGTGCGTTCAAACTTACCTTTTGCCATTTCAATTCTCCAAAGAGCAATCCCTGTGTAGTGGTTTTACGTCTGCATCTGGTTGCTGATTCACTCCGCACAGGGAACAGAGTGGCACCGGATCGCAGACAAAACAAAGCCCGGACCACGAGGGCCCGGGCGAAGTGCTTACTTACTTGGCGCGCGCTGCCATGATGGCTTCAGACACGTTGCGGGGTGCTTCGCTGTAGTGCTTGAATTCCATCGTGTAGGTGGCACGGCCTTGCGACATGGAGCGCAGGGTCGTGGAGTAGCCGAACATTTCGGACAGGGGTACTTCGGCCTTGATGGCCTTGCCGCCACCGACCATGTCGTCCATGCCCTGCACCATGCCGCGACGGCTGGACAGGTCGCCCATCACGTTACCAGCGTAGTCTTCAGGCGTTTCCACTTCCACGGCCATCATGGGTTCCAGAATGACCGGACCGGCCTTCTTGCAGCCTTCCTTGAAGCCGAAGATGGCAGCCATCTTGAACGCCAGTTCGTTCGAGTCCACATCGTGGTACGAACCGAAGTGCAGCGTGACCTTGACGTCCACGACGGGGTAACCAGCCAGCACGCCTTGCGTCACAGCTTCGTTGATACCCTTTTCCACGGCCGGGATGAATTCGCGAGGCACCACACCGCCCTTGATCGCGTCCACGAACTCGATGCCCTTGCCGGCTTCGTTGGGTTCGATCTTGAGCACGACGTGGCCATACTGACCCTTACCACCGGACTGGCGCACGAACTTGCCTTCGGCTTCTTCCACCGTCTTGCGGATGGTTTCGCGGTAAGCCACTTGGGGCTTGCCCACGTTGGCTTCCACACCGAATTCGCGCTTCATGCGGTCCACGATGATTTCGAGGTGCAACTCGCCCATGCCGCCAATGATGGTCTGACCGGATTCTTCGTCGGTCTGCACGCGGAACGATGGATCTTCAGCGGCCAGGCGCGACAGGGCGATACCCATCTTTTCCTGGTCGGCCTTGGACTTGGGTTCCACAGCCTGACGGATCACAGGCTCAGGGAACACCATGCGCTCCAGCGTCACCACGGCGGCTGGATCGCACAGGGTTTCACCGGTCGTCACGTCCTTCAGACCCACGCAAGCAGCGATGTCACCGGCGCGGATTTCGTCCACTTCCTGGCGCTCGTTGGCGTGCATCTGCACGATACGGCCGATACGTTCCTTCTTGCCACGCACGGGGTTGTACACGGTGTCGCCCTTAGAGAGCACGCCGGAGTACACACGCACGAACGTCAGCTGACCCACGAACGGGTCGGTCATCAGCTTGAATGCCAGGGCGGAGAACTTCTCGTTGTCGTCCGCCTTGCGGGTGACTTCCTTGTCGTCTTCGTCGAAGCCAGGCACTGGAGGCACGTCCAGCGGCGAAGGCATGAGTTCGATCACGGCGTCCAGCATGCGCTGCACACCCTTGTTCTTGAACGCAGTGCCGCACAGCATGGGCTGGATTTCACCAGCGATGGTGCGAGTACGCAGGCCTTGGGTGATCTCATCTTCCGACAGATCGCCCTCTTCCAGGTACTTGTTCATCAGGTCTTCAGAGGCTTCAGCAGCGGCTTCGACCATCTTCTCGCGCCATTCAGTGGCAGTGGCCACCAGATCGGCAGGGATTTCTTCGAAGTTGAACTTCATGCCCTGGGAGGCTTCGTCCCAGATGATGGCCTTCATCTTGCGCAGGTCGACCACGCCCTTGAAGTTTTCTTCGGCACCGATCGGGATCACGATTGGCACAGGGTTGGCCTTCAGGCGCAGCTTCATCTGGTCCACGACCTTGAAGAAGTTGGCACCGGTGCGGTCCATCTTGTTCACAAAGGCCAGACGCGGCACCTTGTACTTGTTGGCCTGGCGCCAGACGGTTTCCGACTGGGGCTGCACGCCACCCACGGCGCAGTACACCATGCAGGCACCGTCCAGCACGCGCATAGAACGCTCCACTTCAATCGTGAAGTCCACGTGGCCGGGGGTGTCGATGATGTTGATGCGGTGCTCTGGGAAGGACATGTCCATGCCCTTCCAGAAGCAGGTCGTCGCAGCCGAGGTGATCGTGATGCCACGCTCTTGCTCTTGCTCCATCCAGTCCATGGTGGCCGCGCCGTCGTGCACTTCACCAATCTTGTGGTTCACGCCGGTGTAGAAAAGAATACGCTCGGTCGTGGTGGTCTTGCCAGCGTCAATGTGGGCCGAGATACCGATATTGCGGTAACGCTCGAGGGGGGTCTTGCGAGCCATGGTGGATCCTTGGATGGGTCGTGTTATTCGGGGGGCGGGCCCAGCATTCTGGCGCTGCAACCCGTCAATTTTGTGACTGCCTGAAATCGACACAAGGCTGCAGGCAAAACGCCAGCAGCCTTGGGCCTATATCAGGGCAAATCCGCGTTTTAGAAGCGGAAGTGGCTGAATGCCTTGTTGGCTTCGGCCATACGGTGCACTTCGTCACGCTTCTTCATGGCGCCGCCACGGCCTTCGGTGGCTTCCAGCAGTTCGTTGGCCAAGCGTTGGGCCATCGACTTTTCACCACGCTTGCGGGCGGCTTCCTTGATCCAGCGCATGGACAGGGCCAGACGACGGACAGGGCGCACTTCCACGGGCACCTGGTAGTTGGCACCGCCCACGCGGCGGGACTTCACTTCCACCATGGGCTTCACGTTGTTGATGGCAACGGTGAAGGCTTCCAGAGGGTCCTTATCGGGGTGCTTCTTCTCGATCAGTTCCAGGGCGCCGTAAATGATGCGCTCTGCAACTGCCTTCTTGCCGCCTTCCATGATCACGTTCATGAATTTGGACAGCTCTACATTGCCGAACTTGGGATCCGGCAGGATTTCACGTTTGGGGACTTCGCGACGACGTGGCATTTTTTACCTCTATCTTTGCTTCAGTTGGCATCTTTTCAGACACCGCGAGAGCCAATCTCTGGACTCCCACTTACTCGACCCGCGCAGAACACCTGCGTTTAGGGTCACTACGCTGCACCTCCGCGCCACGCGGAAAAACAGCACCGAAAATTCTTCAGACCGAAAGGGCCAGGGCTTACTTGGCCTTTGGCTTCTTCGCGCCGTACTTGGAGCGGGCTTGCTTGCGGTCTTTCACGCCTTGCAAGTCCAGCGAACCACGCACGATGTGGTAACGCACACCGGGCAAGTCCTTCACACGACCGCCGCGAACCAGCACCACGCTGTGTTCCTGCAGGTTGTGGCCTTCACCGCCGATGTAGGAGATCACCTCAAAACCGTTGGTCAGGCGCACCTTGGCGACCTTACGCAGAGCGGAGTTAGGCTTCTTAGGCGTCGTGGTGTACACACGGGTGCACACGCCACGGCGCTGTGGAGAGTTTTCCATCGCAGGGCTCTTGGACTTGGTCTTTTCGACCTCGCGCCCCTGACGGACCAGTTGATTAATGGTTGGCATGAAATACGTCCCTAAACGTGAATTTGCTTCGTGAAAGCGAAAACGTGAATCCCTTCGGAAATTCCGAAAAGCCTTCTAATGTAGCAGGATGCCCCCTGAAAGGCAAGCCCACTGCGGCTTGCAGCAGTTTCTGGCACCTGCAGCCATCCCGGTGATCTGACAGGAACTGGCCGCAAAAGGAGCGAAAAACAGGCCCGGCATATGCCGGACCTGCGCAGCCAGCTATGGTTTCAGAAGTGGTTCGCTACCTTCTGCGACGCAGGGTCACTTGATCCAGAGGCGGATGGCATCCCAGGCACGGCCCAGGATGCCGGCCTGCTCCACCGCCTCCAGCGCCACCAGGGGCACTTCGCCGATGGACTGGTCGCCCAGCATGACCTTGAGGGTGCCAATGGCCTGGCCCTTGGTGTAAGGCGCCACCAACGGGTCGGGGCGGGCGATCTGGGTGGTGACCTTGCCAGCGCTGCCGGCGGGCACGGCGACCACGATGGCCTCCTCGCGGCCGATCTTCAGCACGCTGTCCTTGCCCTTCCAGACGGCAGGGGTCGCCACGGGCTTGCCTGCTTCAAACAACTTGACCGCCTCGAACGCGGTGTAGCCCCAGTTCAGCAGCTTTTGGCTTTCGTTCGCGCGCGCGTTTTCGCTCGCGGCACCCAGCACGATGGACAACAGGCGGCGCTGGCCCACGCCGGGAAATTCACGCTTGGACGTGGCCACCAGGCAGTAGCCCGCCGCAGCGGTGTGACCGGTCTTGAGGCCGTCCACGGTCGGGTCACGAAACAGCAGCGAATTGCGATTGTTGCCGTTCGATGCGGGCGTGCCGGGGTAGCTGTACTGCTTGGTGGAGTAATAGTGCATGTACTCCGGAAAATCCTTCATCAGCCGCATGGCCAGCACGGAGAGGTCGCGCGCCGTGGTGGTGTGGCCGGGCTCCGTCAGGCCTTCGGGGTTCTTGTAGCTCGTGCCCTTCATGCCCAGCGCCTGCGCCTGGTCGTTCATGAGCTTGACGAAGTTCTCAGCCGTGCCGCCCACGCCTTCGGCCAGGGCCATGGTGGCGTCGTTGCCGGACTGCACGATCATGCCCTTGATGAGGTCTTCGACCGGCACCTGCATCTTGGGGTCGATGAACATGCGCGAGCCGGGCATCTTCCAGGCGCGCACGCTCACGGGCAGCTTCTGGTCCAGCGCGATCTTCTTGGAGCGCAGCGCATCAAACACCAGGTAGCCCGTCATGAGCTTGGTGAGCGAGGCCTGCTCCACCGGCGCGTCGATGTCCTTGGCGGCCAGCACCTGGTTGGCGGTGACATCCACCAGCAGGTAGGTGCGCGCGGCGATTTCGGGGGGCTGGGGTGCCTGGGCCAGGGCGCCAAAGGCAGCCGGGGCCACCGCAGCAAAGACGGCCAGGGATCGCAACGCAGACAGGATTCGTTTCATGGGGCAGGAGGGGGCTGGAGAGGCTCGAAAAAAGGGTGGGAGAGTGGGCGGGAGAGGGAAGACGACGGACGGCCGGAGCCGGTCCGGGCGGCACCCCTCAGGCGCCCGATTGCAGGTGGCGGACCACCAGGTTCTTCAGAAGCGGTAATTGTCCGTGAAAGAAATGCCCCCCCGCGGGGACGACTGTGACAGGCAGTATCTGGGGCCGGGCCCAGTCCATCACGGCGGACAGCGGCACGGTGTCGTCCTGCTCGCCGTGCACGACCAGCGTGCGCAGGTGGGCATCGGGCGGCACCGGGGCCACCGTGAAGCGGCTGGCGGCCGTGCCGACCAGCACGACCTTCTCCACGCGCTGCGTGGGCCACAGTGCCTCCAGCGCATGGCTGGTGACAAATGCACCGAAAGAAAACCCCGCCAGCGCCAGGGGTTGCCCCTCGGCGGCGGGAGCCACCTGCTCCACCACCGCCAGCAGGTCCTGCAACTCACCCCGTCCTTCGTCGTACACGCCGGCCGTGGCGCCCACGCCGCGGAAGTTGAAGCGCACCGCCGTCCAGCCACACTGCACAAACGCGCGCGCCAGGGTCTGCACCACCTTGTTGTCCATGGTGCCGCCAAACAGCGGATGCGGGTGGGCGATGATGGCGACGCCACGGGGCGCCGCGCCATCGGCCAGGGTGGCGCTGTCGCGCACGGCCTCGATGGCGCCTGCGGGGCCGGACAGGGTCAGGCGTTCGGTCTGGGCATTCACGGATTTGCTACTCAATCAATAGCAACAGGGGCATGATCCACTAGCGCCTGCTGCCAAAATCGTTCCAAGACAGGGATGGAGCCGCGCTCAGCGGCCAAGTTCCGCTGGCGTGACCAGACGCTCCACCACCTGGCCGTTCTTGAGGTGCGATTCGACGATTTCGTCGATGTCCGCCGCATCCACATAGGTGTACCAGGTGCCCTCGGGGTAGACCACCGCCACGGGGCCACCCGCGCAACGGTCCAGGCAACCGGCCTTGTTCACACGCACCTTGCCGGCACCCGCCAGCCCGGCGGCCTTGACCTGGGCCTTGCAGCGGTCAAAACCCGCCTGTGCGTTGTGGTGCGCGCAGCTGTCTTCCCCGTTGGTGCGCTCGTTGAGGCAGAAAAAGATGTGGCGCTGGTAATAACCGGGCGCTGCGGCCGGTGCGGAAGGGGTGTCGCTCATCCCTGCATTTTAAGGACCCCTGCCTCTCCCAGCGGGCGAGGCCACGCCCCAAGCCCCTGCCCGGCCACACAGAAAGCCAGAGGCCATCGCCCTGCGACTCAGGCCCCGCCCTCTCGCCGGGACACCCGAAACACCACATACAGCAGCGTCAGGTAGGGCCACAGCCAGCCCAGCCACTGGCCCAGGCCATAAAAACGGATGAAACGGCCCTGCTCCCAAATCTGCAGCGTCTGGGCAAAGTAAGCACTGGTGGGCGCCTGGTTCAGCAGTGCCAGGTGCCAGGTCAGCGCCAGCAGCAGCACGGCAGCGCAGGCACGGCGCGGCAGGGCCAGCATCAGCAGGGCCAACGCCAGCGCCGCCCACACGCCCACGCGCACGGGCAGGTCCATCCACTCCCAGGCGTGCACGGGGCCCCAGCTGAGCGCGGCGGACAGCGCGGTCAGCACAATGCCCACCCCGACCGCCGCCAGCGCAAACAGGGCGCGCCGCCCCATCTGGCGGATCACGCAATACCCCAGCAGACAGGGGATGAGCAGCCCCAGGGTGACGCACAGCAGCTCACCACTGGGTGACAGCGGGTCCAGCTCGGTCTCGCGCAGAGGCAGCCACTCCAGGAACGGCGTATCGGCCAGCAGATCGATGAGCGCGGCCTCCAGCCGCTCCAGCACCTGGCCCAGGCCAAAGGGCACCGCGGCCGGAAACAGCAGCGCCAGCGGCCACAGCGCCAGCAGCACCATGCCGCCCGAGGCGTCGGACACAAACCAGCGCGCCCGGAAGTCGCTCCAGCGGTCCAGCGCCCCCAGCCGCTCCAGCAGCGCGGCGCTCAGCGCACCGGCCAGCGTGCCCAGCGCGTTGAGCGCCAGGTCCAGGTTGGAGGGCACGCGCCGGGGCAGGTAGATCTGCAGAAACTCCATGCACAGCGACAGCAGCGTGCCCACCAGCGTGGCCAGCGCCACCGCCCACAGCACACGCCGCCAGCCCGATCGCAACAGGCCCAGCACCAGCAAAAAGCCCAGGGGCGCGTAACCCACGAGGTTGGTGACCACGTCAAACCCCGTCCAGTACGGCGGGGGCAACCGGGCCAGCAGGAAGACCAGGGGGTCGATGCCCTGCTCGCGCCACCCGTCAAACGGGAACAGGCTGGCAAAAACGATCAGCGCCGTGTACGTCAGCGCGAGCGGCCAAGCAGAGGTTTTGTGCATGCGCCCTCTGCGTCTCCGTCAAAAGGGTTTGACCACCACCAGCACCACGGCCACCAGCAGCAGCAGCACCGGTGCTTCGTTGAACCAGCGGAACCACACATGGCTGCGGCGACTGGTGCCGTCGGCCAGCTTGCGCAGCAGCACGCTGCACGCATGGTGGTAGCCGATGACCAGCGCCACCACAGCCAGCTTGGCATGCATCCAGCCATTGCCCGGGCCCCGGCCAATGCCGTAGCCCAGCCACAGCCACAGCCCCAGCGCAATGGCGGGCACAGCCAGCAGGGTGGTAAAGCGCATCAGCTTGCGCGCCATGAGCAGCAGGCGGTCGCGCTCGGCGGCCGAGCCGGGCGCCACCATCGCCAGGTTGACGAAGATGCGCGGCAGATAGAACAGGCCCGCAAACCAGCTGGCCACGAAAACGATGTGAAAGGCTTTGACCCAGAGCATGGGGGCAGTTTACGGGCCTACGCCACTCCGACGGGACAACCCCAAAAAAAAGCCCGGCAGATCCGCCGGGCCGGGAAAGCCTGTGCCGCATCGCTGCAGCCCAGGTCCCGCTCAGGGAGGAAAAGCGGGGGGCGGCAAGCCGCCCGGCACCAATCTAGCACTGGGCCTGGGCGGTTACAAGCGGCTTTTCCACAGAGCGCCAACCACCGCCACCGACCCCTGCCAGTGCCACCGTGGATCCGGCTTTGCCGGTCCAGGGGTGGCGTCCCCCCAGGGGGAAGGCGCGCAGCGCCACAGGGGGGCTTCATAATCTGACGATGCACCTCCAAAGCCCTGCCCCCTTCCCCCAGAACCGCCCCCGCCGCCTGCGCCGCGATGCCTTCACCCGCCGCCTGGTGCGCGAGAACGTGGTCACCGCCGACGACCTGATCTACCCCGTGTTTGTGCACGAGGGCACCAACCGCAGCGAGGCCGTGACCTCCATGCCCGGCGTGGACCGCCTGAGCCTGGACCTGCTGCTGCCCGTGGCCGCGGACTGCGTGAAGCTGGGCATCCCGGTGCTGGCGCTGTTCCCGGCGATTGACCCGTCGCTCAAGACGCCGGACGGCAAGGAAGCCCTGAACCCCAACGGCCTGATCCCGCGCGTGGTGCGGGCGCTGAAGAAGGAATTTCCCGACCTGGGCGTGATGACCGACGTGGCGCTGGACCCCTACACCAGCCACGGCCAGGACGGCGTGCTGGACGAGACCGGCTACATCATCAACGACGAGACGGTGGAGATCCTCACTGGCCAGGCGCTCACGCATGCCGAGGCGGGCGTGGACATCGTCGCCCCCAGCGACATGATGGACGGCCGCATTGGCGCGATCCGCGAGGCGCTGGAGGTGCAGGGCCACATCCACACCCGCATCATGGCCTACAGCGCCAAATACGCCAGCGCCTTCTACGGCCCGTTCCGCGACGCGGTGGGCACGCGCGGCGCCCTGGGCAAGGCCGACAAGAACGTGTACCAGATGGACCCCGGCAACAGCGACGAGGCCCTGCGCGAAGTGGCCATCGACATCGCCGAAGGCGCCGACATGGTGATGGTGAAACCCGGCATGCCCTACCTGGACATCGTGCGCCGCGTGAAGGACGAGTTCCACGTGCCCACCTTTGCCTACCAGGTGAGCGGCGAGTACGCCATGATCAAGGCCGCTGCCGCCAACGGCTGGCTGGACCACGACGCCGTGATGATGGAAAGCCTGCTGGCCTTCAAGCGCGCAGGCGCCGACGGCGTGCTGACCTACTTTGCGCGCGACGTGGCACGCAAGCTACAAAAATAATAGCTGTCAGCGCATATTCCACTAGCGCTACCGGCGCTTTTGACTGAAACCACGGTGTCCATGCGCATCTTTCACATCCACAGCAGCGGCGTGCAGGAGCTCACCGCCCTGCCCGCCCAGATGCCGGCGCAGGGTTTCCTCTGGATCGCCTGCGCGCGTCCGGCCTTTCAGGCGCGGCTCGCCGAGATCCAGGGCCGCCTGCAGGCGCTGATCGGGCTGCAGCTGGTGGACCTGCATGTGTCCGACCTGCTCAACGCCCAGCTGCCCTCGCACTACGACTACACCTCGCAGTACGACCTGCTGGTGTTCCGCCGCCTGGCCACGGTGCAGGGCGATGCTGCGCAGGCCGGGCAGCCCGGGCCTGCTGCCCCCGCCACACCGGCCGTTGCCGCCGAGCCCGACAACAACCCCAACGCCCCGGTCAAGCGCAGCGGCCCGCCCGTGCTGCGGCGCATCGACACCAGCCCCGTGGGATTTGCGGTGTTCGACCAGCTGCTGCTGACCGTGCACCCCACCGACTGCGCAGTGCGCGATGCCTACGCGACGCGGCTGCTGGCGGCCACCCCGGCCAATGGCAACGGCAATAGCAATGGCACCAACGCCACCGCCAGCCATGCTGCCGCCCACGGCAACGCCCACGCCAGCCCCGGCATGGGCGAGGGCCGCAGCAGCCCGATCTCGGGCGCACGCCTGCCCACCAGTCCCGCCGACCTGATGCTGCGCGTGGTCAACCAGATGGTGGACGGCTACCTGGACCTGCGCCGCGAGCTCACCCGCCAGCTGGACCACTGGCAGACCGAACTGCTCAAGCCCCGCGCGCGGTACGTGAACTGGACCTCGCTGCTCGAAGCGCGCCTGTCGCTGCACATGCTCGACGAGATCTGCGAAGACCAGCGCACCGCCGTGCAGGACTGGATCGACGCGCTGGAAACCTGGGCCCTGCCCGACACGCCGGCGGGCCTGCGCGAGCTGGACCTGCTCAAGGTGCGCAGCCGCGACGTGCTGGAGCACATCGAGCGCGTGGTGCACCACGTGCGGCGCCTGGAGCAGAGCACCGAAACCGCCGTGCAGATGCACTTTTCGGTGCAGAGCAACCGCACCAACGACATCATGCGCACCCTCACGGCGCTCACGGCCGTGTTTTTGCCGCTGAACCTGATTGCGGGCATTTTCGGAATGAACTTCGAGTTCATTCCACTGGTGCACAAGGCCGACGGCTTCTGGTGGGCCATGGGGTCGATGGTGTTCATCGCGCTGTCGCTGGTGCTGCTGTTCTGGCGCAAGCGGTATCTGGCCAGGACGAGGTGACAACCCCCTGAGCGGCTGCGCCGCTTCCCCCTTCTCTCGAACTGCTGCGCAGTTCGGGAAGGGGGACGATGCCCTCGCTGCGGGGCGGCCCTTGCTCGGCATCCCTGGCTGGGGTCAGCGCCCGCTTCGATGGGCGTCAACCAGAGCAAGGCAAGGAGCGCGCTCCAGCGGCCTATGGCCGGGCCACCCCAAACAGCCCCGCCGCGTTATCCCACGCCACCTTGCGGGCCACATCGGCGGGCAGGCCGCCCAGCCACTGGCGGTAGCCCTGCATCAGGCTTTCGTAGTGTTGCCAGCGCTGGTTGACCCAGGTGTCGGAGCCAATCACGAAGCGCGTGGGGTACTTGAGCAGCAGCGCGCGCCAGGCGGGGCACAGCTGGTTGTCGTCGCAGACCAGGCCGGGGCGGTACGAGAGTTCGCCCACCAGGCCCGGGTAGCGGGCCATCAGGGCGTCCACCCGCTCCACAGGCGCGCCGCCAATGCCGGTGTGGGCCCAGATCAGCCGGGCCTTCTGACCTTGGGACGGGGTGTTAGCCATCAGCAGGTCGATGGCGGTGTCGTCCACATGGGCCAGCACCACCAGGTCACGCTGTTCGGCCAGGGCCATGAGCTTTTTGGCCACGGGGCCGTTGGCGTTGGCGCTGTCGTACAGGTGGAATTCGCCCAGGCCCCGGTACGGGCCGGCCGGCGTGCCTCGGGCCAGTTCGGTCTGCACCATGTCGTAGATGGTGTCGTCGGCAAACCAGCCGGTGTAGTCGGCGCGGTTGCGGTACAGCCGCACAAACGGCACCACCGTCACACCGGCCTCGCGGGTCTGCGGCAGGCCCGCCAGGGCGAGCGACCCGGCATTGGGCCGCGAGTTGGCCACGATGGCGCGCACGCCGCTGGCCTTCATGCGTGCCAGCACATCGGCGGGTGGGTGCGGGCCTGAGCGGCCGTCCCAGGCTTCCTCGTTGTAGTGCAGGTGGGCGTCGAACAGGGGGCCGGTGTAATCGGCCGCGTGGGTGGTGGCGCATAGCGCTATCAAAATAGTAGCTGCCAGCACATGACGGAATAGCGCTTGAGGCCGAAATTGCCTGAAATCCGCCATGACCACCCCCGTTGGTTGTTCGCAATCGTGTCGCCGTCTCTGTTACTGGGGCGGTTCAGCCCAGGTGCTTGGCAAAGAAGGCCAGGGTGCGCTCGCGGGCCGTGTTGGCGGCGGCCTCGTCGTAGCTGCCGCGCTGGTCGCAGTTGAAGCCGTGGTCGGCGGCGTACACATGCACTTCGACCTCTGGGTGGGCCTTGCCGAAGGCCTGCACGCTGTCCAGTGGGATCCAGTGGTCGCGCTCGCCAAAGTGGGCCAGCACCGGCACCTTGGGCGTGCGGGCCACTTCTTCCGGCGTGGTCACGCCACCGCCGTAGTACGGCACGGCGGCCGACAGGCCCTGCAGCAGGCAGGCCGAGCGCCAGGTCAGCAGGCCGCCCCAGCAGTAGCCCACGATGCCCACCTTGCCGCCGCTTTGCTGCGCGGCGTAGTCGATGGCGGCCTGGATGTCGGGCAACACGCCCGGCGCGGGCAGGGCCTCGACCGCAGCCTTCAGGCCCATGCCGGCCTGCATGTCGTCACCGGTGTAGCCCAGCTCCACCCCTTGCTTGACGCGGTGAAAGGTGGATGGCGCCACGGCCAGGTAGCCGCTGGCGGCGTAGCGGTCGGCCACCGAACGGATGTGCGAGTTCACGCCAAAAATTTCTTGCAGCACCACCACAGCGCCACGGGGCGTGCCCTCGGGCCTGGCGACCCAGGCGGGGGCCACAAAACCGTCACTCGACGTCAGATCGACAAACTGTCCCATGCTGAATGCTCCTTGGATTTGGTACGTATGGTGCGCAGAGGGTCCGCGCTATGGGTGCGGGCGCTGCGCTGCGGGGGGCAGAACCTGTTCCAATGCGCCATTCTTGCAGGAGACCCCACCCCATGGAGAAGATCGCACTAATCACTGGCGCCAGCCGGGGCATTGGCGCCGCCACCGCACGGCTGGCCGCAAAACATGGCTGGGCCGTGGCCGTCAACTACCTCGCCAACGAGGCCGCTGCGCAGAGCGTGGTCGATGCCATCCGTGCAGAAGGCGGCACCGCCATCGCGGTGCAGGGTGACGTGGCGAGCGAGGCCGACATCCTGGCCATGTTCCAGGCCGTGGACACCCAGCTGGGCCGCATCAGCGCCCTGGTCAACAACGCCGGGGTGGTGGACGTGACCGCCAGGGTGGACGAAATGAGCACCGAACGCCTGCGCCGCATGTTCGACACCAACGTGATCGGCAGCATCGTCTGCGCCCGCGAGGCCGTGCGGCGCATGAGCACGCGCCACGGCGGCAGCGGCGGTGCCATCGTCAATGTGTCCAGCGCCGCCTCGCGCCTGGGCTCGGCCCATCAGTATGTGGACTACGCGGCCGCCAAGGGCGCCATCGACACCTTCACCATCGGCCTGGCGCGCGAAGTGGCGGCCGAGGGCATCCGCGTGAACGCCGTGCGCCCGGGCCTGATCGAGACCGACATCCACGCCAGCGGCGGCCTGCCCGACCGGGTGCGCGACCTCTCGCACCAGGTGCCCATGCAGCGCGGCGGCACGGCCGATGAGGTGGCCGAGGCCATCGTCTGGCTGATGTCCCCTGCAGCGAGCTACACCACAGCCACCTTGATGGATGTATCGGGCGGACGCTAGGGCGCGCAGGGCATCGCACAACCCAGTAGCAAGCACGCTGCAGCGCAGCATGCCCGACCGCCAAACGGTGCAGAAAACACCGCATACTCGCGCACAGCCCGGGCTGCGCCACCTTCATCTGCCGTTGGCCTGAGCCCCCCGAAGAACCACCCTGCCCACTTGCCCTTGGGAGCGCCTTGATGGACCTCAAACCCCTGATCACCCTGCTGGCCATCGTGAACCCGCTGGCCATCGTGCCGTTCTTCATCCACTACACGCAGGGCTTCTCGTACCCGCAGCGGCGCCGCACCATCCAGGTAGCCAGCTTCAGCGTGTTCTGCGTGATTGCCGCCTGTGCGCTGCTGGGCCTGCAGATCCTCGACTTCTTCAACATCTCGCTGCAGAGCTTCCAGGTGGGTGGCGGCATGTTGCTGCTCATCAGCGCGATGAACATGCTCAACGCCCAGCCCGCCGAGGCCAAGCCCAGCACCAACGAATACGAAGAAGGCGCCGAAAAGGCCGCCGCCGGCAGCAGCATTGCCGTGGTGCCGCTCACCATTCCGCTGCTCACCGGCCCGGCCAGCATGTCCACCGTGGTGATTTATGCCGACCGCGCGCAGACCTTCTGGCAGCACGCCGCGCTGGTGGGCTACGGCGTGGTCATCGCGCTGGCCACGGCCGTGTGCTTTGCGCTGGCCGACCCGATTGCGCGCGTGCTGGGCAAGACCGGCATCAATGTGATGACCCGCCTGATGGGCCTGATCCTGGCCGCGCTGGCGGTGGAGGTGATGGCGGACGGGCTGGGCAAAATCTTCCCGGTGTTGATCGCCCGCTGAGCCGCCTCAAGAACCTCATGCCACGTTTTGCCTGGTTTTTGATAGCGCTCATTTCGCTTCAACCGGCCTCCCCCCTCATGGCCGCAGAAAGCCAGTGCTACGGCACAGTGAGCAACGGCCGTTTGGAAGGGGGCGTAAAGCTTCCTAGCCAAGGGCCAAACTTCACCTCTTACAGTGTCTTGGGTGCAACTGCGGGTCGAACGTACGTTCACTCCACAGTTGCAAAGATCATCATTTCTTCCTACGCAGCACTGGCCAAAGAAACACCTTCCAATCGGTATGTCTATGGAGAGACTGGGTGGTCTTCGGGAGGCCGCATTCGTCCACATCGCACCCACCAGAACGGCCTGTCAGTGGATTTTTTTGTTCCGGTTCGAGATGCCGCAGGGAAATCTGTGCCACTTCCTACACGCGTTTCCAACAAGCTTGGCTACGACATAGAGTTCGACTCCAACGCGAGGTATGAGAACTACACCATCGACTTCGAGGCTACGGCGGAGCATCTGTACCAACTGCAGCTTGCGGCAAAGGCCAATGGTGCAGGAATCACACTCGTGATCTTCGATACAGAGTTCTTGCCAAAGCTGTTTGCCACCAAACACGGCGCCTATCTGCAGAACGAACTACCCTTCATGAAGGGGAAACCGTGGGTCCGACATGATGAGCACTACCACATCGATTTCCGCATTGCGTGCAAGCCGAAAGTCGGATAACCCGTCAGTTTATGGAACCCGCTGGAGTCTGCTCCACGGTCGCAATGACGGCGCCTGGCAGCACCCTATCCACACACGGCTGGCGAACCAGGGTGAGGCACGATTGAGATGACCGCCCGGCTTCTATTACTTGAAGACGACCCCGCCATCGCCCGCACCGTGGCCTACGCGCTGGAGCGCGATGGCCTGACCGTTACACACAGCCTGCTGGTGCATGACGCGCGCCAGCAGCTGCAGCGTGCGCGGTTTGACCTGCTGGTGCTGGACGTGGGCCTGCCCGACGGCAGCGGTCTGGACCTGCTGCGCGATGTGCGCCATGCGCCGCCCACCGCCGCCCTGCCCGTGCTGATGCTCAGCGCCCACGGTGAAGAGATCGACCGCGTGCTGGGCCTGGAGCTGGGCGCGGACGACTACCTGACCAAACCCTTCAGCCCGCGCGAACTGGCCGCCCGCGTGAAGGCGCTGCTGCGCCGCGCGGGTCACGGCAACGGCCACCCGGCAGCGCCCGCCGCCACGGCCGCCGCGCTGTTCCACGACGACGAGGCCGGCCAGCGCATCAGCCTGCGCGGCCAGGCCCTGCCGCTGACCCGGCGCGAGTACCGCCTGCTGTCCCACCTGCTGCGCGGCGCAGGCCGCATCCATTCGCGCGACGCCCTGCTGGCCGCCGCCTGGGGCGACGACAGCGAAAGCACCGACCGCACGGTGGACACCCACATCAAGACCCTGCGCGCCAAGCTGCGCGAGGTGGACCCGGCGCGCGAGTACATCAGCACGCACCGGGGCATGGGTTACTGCCTGGACATCTGAAGCCAAATTGGCTGCCAGCGCCCATCCGAAAAGCGCTGACAGCTATTGTTTTTGAAGTAACGCACCATGCGCCTCGGCATCCGCCTGCTGTTCGCCTTCTTCCTCATCAACGGCATCGCCGCGTTCTTTGTGCTGCGCGTGTTCATGGCCGAGATCAAGCCCAGCGTGCGCGAGGTGATGGAAGACATGATGGTGGACACGGCCAACATCCTGGCCGAGCTGGCCAGCGAGGACCTGGCCGCCGGGCGGCTGGCGGCACAGGCCAACAACAGCAGCACCAGCCCGTTTGCCCAGCATGTGCGGCGTTACGCCACGCGGCCCGTTGATGCGGCCATCTGGGGCTTTTCCAAGCAGTCGCTCGACTACCGCATCTATGTGACCGACACCACGGGGCGCGTGCTGTTCGACTCGGAAAACCGTGCCATCGGTGCCGATTATTCGCAGTGGCGCGACGTAGCCCGCACGCTGCGCGGCGAGTACGGCGCGCGCTCTACGCGCGATGTGGAAGATGACGACACCAGCGGCGTGATGCATGTGGCGGCGCCCATCTACGTGAACAGCCAGATCGCGGGCGTGCTCACCGTGGCCAAGCCCACGCGCACGGTGCAGCGCTTCATCGACCGGGCCGAGCGCAAGGTGTTCATGGGCGGGCTTTTGCTGCTGGCGCTCTCGGCCGCCGTGGGCGTGGCGGTGACGCTGTGGATGGTGTGGAACGTGCGCCGCCTGCGCGACTACGCCCTGAGCGTGCAGGGCCCGGCCGACGGCGAACGCCACGACCCAACTCTTCCGCCCCCCACGGCCCTGGCTGTGCCCGAGGTGCCCGGCGAGCTGGGCGACCTGGCCCGCGCCATGGACCGCATGCGCGCGCGGCTGGAGGGGCGCGACTACATCGAGGGCTATGTGCGCGCGCTCACGCACGAACTCAAAAGCCCCGTGGCCGCCATCCGGGGCGCGGGCGAGCTGCTGCAGGACGAGCTGCCCGCCGCAGACCGCGCCGAGTTTGCGACCCAGGTGGTGCAGCAAAGCGAACGCCTGCAGCGCATCATCGACCGGCTGCTGGAGCTGTCCAAGCTGGAGCAGCGCCAGCACGCCGAAGGCCGCGCGCCCGTGGCGCTGCACGACTGCGCCGAGGCCGCCATTGCCCAGACCCGCGCCCGCGCGGGGCAGCGCGGCGTCACGTTGGCACTGGAAGGGCACGGCACCAGCGGCCCGTGGGAGGCCGAACTGGTGACGCTGGCGCTGACCAACCTGCTGGACAACGCGATCGACTTTGCGCCCGCAGGCAGCACGGTGCGGGTAGAACTGGACGGCGCCACAGTGGCCGTGCAAGACAGCGGCCCCGGCGTGCCCGACTACGCGCTGCCGCGCCTGGGCGAGCGCTTTTTCACCACCGCACGGCCGGGCGGCGAGCGCAGCGGATCGGGCCTGGGGCTGGCGATTGTGCAGCGCGTGATGGCGCTGCACGGCGGGCAGATGGTGGCGCGCAACACAGCACCGGGGCTGCGGGTGGAGCTGGTGTACCGCGCCGCCTGAGCAGCGAAAGCCACCGCCAGCGATCCCCACTTCACACTGGCCTCACAAACTTCATAGCGCCCTCACAGCGCGCCACAACACTGCCTCCACAACAGTCACTTGTGGAGGATCTTTTGTTCAAACACCCCTTGTTCACCAAACTGGCGGCGCTGACCGCCATCACCGTGTTGCTGCTCTTTGGCTTGGGCCTGATCGAAGACGTGGTGCGCGACCGGCTGCGCTACCGCAGCATCACCGCGCAGAGCGTGGCCGAGAGCCTGGCCGGGCCGCAGACGCTGATGGGCCCCATGATCCACAGCGCCTGCGTGGAGAGCTGGGATGAAGAAGTCGGCAAGGGTGACGAGCGCCGCATGGTCGAAAAGCGCCGCGAGTTCATCCTGACCGCCATGCCCGAACAGCTCAAGCTCACCACCGGCGCCGCGATGGAAGAACGCGCACGCGGGCTGCACAAGGTGAACACCTACAACCTCAAGGCCAACGTGACGGCGCAATGGGGTTCGCTGGCCAGCCTGCTGCCGCAGAGCAGCATGAAGAATTCGCGCATGCACTGCGGCGCACCCATTGTGATGATGGCCGTGGGCGATGCACGCGGCATCCGCACTGCGCAGTTCACCATGGGCAGCCAGGCGCTGGCGCTCAAGCCTGGCACCTTCCACCCCACCTACAGCCGGGGCCTGCACGCGGTGCTGCCCGAATCCGTGCGTGGCAAGGCCGACGGCCTCACGGCCACGCTGGACCTGGAACTGGTGGGCACCGAGCGCCTGGCCATCGTGCCGCTGGGCGGCAACACCGAGGTGCTGATGACCAGCAGCTGGCCCCACCCGTCGTTTGCCGGGCGCTTTCTGCCATCGGAACGCGAGGTCAAGAAGACCGGCTTTTCGGCCCAGTGGCGCCTGTCGTCGCTGGCCACCACGGCGCAGGCCGACATTGCGAACGGCAAGCGCATCTGCCTGGGTGCGGATGAGGGCAGCGACTATGCACACAGCGGGGCCACGCCGGGCGACTGCGCCGACAGCTTCAGCGTGGCCTTCATCGACCCGGTGAATCCCTATTCCCTGTCGGACCGCGCGACCAAGTACGGTGTGCTGTTCATCGCCCTCACCTTCGTGGCCGTGGGCCTGTTCGAGCTGATGAAGAAGCTGCGCGTGCACCCGGTGCAGTACCTGCTGGTGGGCAGCGCGCTGTGCAGCTTCTTCCTGCTGCTGGTGAGCCTGTCGGAGCACCTGCCGTTTGGCATTTCGTACGCGGTGGCCGCGAGCGCGTGTGTGCTGCTGCTGGCCTATTACGCCAGCCACATGCTGGGCGGGCTCACGCGCGGTGTGCCACTGGGGGCGGGCATTGCGCTGCTGTATGGCCTGCTATACGTGCTGCTGCAGCTGGAGCAGACGGCGCTGGTGGTAGGTGCGATTGCGCTCTTCCTGGTGCTGGCAGCGGTGATGGTGCTGACGCGCAAGGTGAACTGGTACGGCCTGTCGCAAGGCGGCACGCCCCCGCGCCCCACCATGCCGCCCATGCAGCGCCCCGCAGCCCCCCGCGCGGAGGCTGCATGAACGCCGCCGCGCAGACCACCCGCTGGGCCCAGTACCTGGCGCAGGCCCAGGCCCTGACGCCGCCCGCCAGCACCGGCCCCGCAAGGGGCCCTGCGCTGACCGCCGCCGAATCGGCCCGCGTGCAGCGCCACCGCGACCAGTTGATGGCGGCCCTGCGGTCGCAGGACCGGCTGGCCTTGCACTGCGCCAAGCAGCAGGTGCTGGACGCAGCCTTTTGCCCCCACCGTGCCGAGGCGGACCACAGCCACGGAGGGCCTGCAAGCGGCGCTGCAGATTCGCCCGCCCTGCGCCGGGCGCTGCGCGACCTGGCGTGGCGCACCGCGGCCTTGCTGTTGCCGCGCCGGCCGGAGTTCTGAAGGTGTCCCGAGGGCCGTGCGCAGGCCCCTGGGGCACAGTTTTTAGTAAAAATGGGTGGTAGCGCTAGTGCAATATGCGCCAGCAGCTATCAAAAGCAGAGCAGCTACACCACCACGGTGCGGCTGCGCCCCTCGCGCTTGGCGGTGTAGAGCGCAGAGTCCAGCAGGCGCAGGGTGATGTCCAGCGGGCGCAGCGGGTCGAACAGGGTAAGCCCCATGCTGACCGACAGCACCAGCGCCGGCTCGATGCCGGGCAGCGGGTGAGCGGCCAGCGTCGCATGCACACGCTCGGCCACCACCTGTGCCTGGTCGAGCCCGGTGGCGGGCAACAGGGCCAGAAACTCCTCGCCCCCCCAGCGCCCCAGCACATCGGCCGCGCGGAAGACATCGCGGCACAGGGTGGCAAACAGCTGCAGCGCCTGGTCACCCACATGGTGGCCGTACACATCGTTCACGCGCTTGAAGTGGTCCAGGTCCATCATCAGCAGGCTGGCTGGCTCATTGCCCCGCTGCAGCAGTGCCCATTCCTGGCGCAGGCGATCGGTGAACGAGCGGCGGTTGGCCAACCCGGTCAGCACATCGGTGTGGGCCAGCACCGCCATCTGGTGGCGCGCCGCCTCCAGCTCCATCAGCATCTGGCCCTGGCGGTCGTTGGCACGCTTGAGCTCCAGCAGCCGGATTACCTGGCGCGCCAGGGCACTGAGCAGGTCCTGCACCTTGGCTGACAGCTCACGCGGCCGGTGGTCCAGCACGCACAGCGTGCCCAGCACAAAGCCATCGGGCGTGACCAGCGGCGCCCCGGCGTAAAAGCGCAGGGGGTTCTTCTGCGTGACGATCGCATAGTGCGCAAAGCGCGGGTCTTGTGCCAGGTCGGGCACGATGAAGACGCCGGACTGGCGGATGGCATAGCGGCACACCGACTCGCTCAGCGGGGTTTCCCGCAGCGCAAACCCACGGGCGGCCTTGAACCACTGGCGCTGGCTGTCCAGCAGGCTGATCAATGCCACGGGCGCTTCGCACACGTAGCCCGCCAGGTCGGCCAGCTCGTCGTAGGCGGGCTCCATGGGCGTGTCGAGAATGCCGTAGCGCTGCAGGGCCTGGAGACGGGCAGTGTCGTCGCAGGGGTCGTCGGGAGGGGTGGTGTCGGCCATGATGCGAAGCGGCCGCGCCGCCCCCAATTGCCTTGAGATGGGGCAGCATGCCACACAAGCAGGACGGCTGCACGGGTGAAAGCCCGATGGCCCCCGGGTCACGCCAGGGCGGTGCTCTGGCCTTGTTGTGCCTGCCTCTCGTTTGTTCGTTCAGCGTCTGCTGACGCTTGCCGCTGCGGACAGACAGCGCAGTTGCGTCGCTGTCAGGCGGCCACAGCGGGCGCGATATCGCGTTGGGCAGCGGGCTCGCTCGCACCCGGGGCGTCGGTGTCCGAACACGTGGCCCCACCGCAACCGTGGATCAACGCACCCGGTAACGCGCCGGGAGCGTGCACCACGCCGGTCACAGGGTCAAACCCCACACGGCGCAGGTGCAGGGCCAGCGAGGCATCCATGCTCTGCGCATGCTGCGGAAACCACAGCGCCAGCTCGCTGGCCATGACGCGCAGCACCTTCAGGTCGCCCTGTTCGGCGTGGGCCGTGCCTTCACGCATCACCTGCAGCACCACCTTGTGCTGCATGCTGTGGCAGTTGCCCGATGCAAATCGGGTGGAGGCCATCCAGTCGTCTTCCTGCCCGAAATGCTGCTCGGTATGCTCCACCAGAGCGCGCCAGCGGGGCAGCAGGTCGGCGTCACCGGCCTGGTCCACAGCGGCCAGCAAGTCGACGAACTGCCGGTGGGTGTCATCCATCAGGGGCAGGTCGAGGTTCAACGCATCAGACCATTCGAGGTGGGCCATGGGACTCCTTGGGCGGGCAGATCAAACGAAGGTGCGAGCTTAGAAGCCCCGGCCCGGCCGGGTGTTGATGCAGGTCATGGCCACGCCATACGCAGCCAGGCCCTGCACCGCGCGCGGCGGGCAGGGCCTGGTAGTGCAAGGGACTTGGGCGCCCAGCGCCCGCCCCATCAGCTCTGGCCGTACATGCGCTTGGCGTCGTCCACACACTTGGACTTGAGGTCGCCAGTCATCGTCTCGCAGCGCTCCTTGGCAGCCTTGTAGTTGGCTTCATTCTTCTCGGCGGTGGCGTCCTTGCGCGCCTCGGCCACGTTGGCGGCCTTCTCGGCCGCTGTGTCTGCAGGCTTGGCCTGGGCGGCGGCCACCTTGGCGTTTTCCTTGGCCTTCACATGTTCGGCCTTGGCATCCTTCACGCACACGTCCTTGGCGTTGCCGGTCAGGTCGTCGCACTTTTCCTTGGCGACAGCGTAGGCGGCGTCGGCACGGGCTTCAGCCACCTTCTGGCTGGCCTTGGCGCTGGGCTTGTACTGGGCTTCGAGCTCGGCCTTGGCCACGTCTTCGGTGCCCTTGGCTTCCTTCATACAGATGTCCTTGGCGTTGGCCTTGAGGGCATCGCATTTTTGCTTGTTCATCTTGTAGTCCGCCGAGATGCTGTCCTTGGCGGCCTTGTGCTCTGCGGGGGTCATGGCAAAAGCGGTGGTAGCCATCAGACCGGCGGCGCAGGCGGCGATCAGGGTGCGTTGGAATGTCATGGTTTTCTCCTCGATGAAATGGAATGCAATGGGTGTGAATCTTGTAGGGGCTGTGCGCCAGGGGTGGCCTGGCGGGGGCGGGGCGAAAGCCCCGCAGCGCGGTCGCGCTATCAGTCGTTGAAGCGGAAGTCGGGGTGGCGGTCTTGCCATTCCTTGAGCTGCTTTTCGGCCACGTCGCGGGCGATGCCCTGGCGCTCTTGCAGCTTGCCCAGGAACTGTTCGCGCTTGCCGTCGATGACATCGAAGTCGTCGTTCGTGAGCTTGCCCCACTGCTCGATCATCTTGCCCTTGAACTGCTTCCAGTTGCCCTTGATGGTGTCTTCATTCATGGTGTGACTCCTCAAAAAACTTCGCTTCAGCCATCCACTCGGAGTGCGTGGAACCTTTGCGTGATGCGATGGAATTCACTGTAAAAATGATCTGGCGACGGCGCCGTAGTCCATGCCACGCAGCACACGTCAGCACAGGACTACGGGCGTGACGGACATCGCCGATGAAATGGTTCCCACCCTCTGGAGAAGACGAGCGAGGCCTCCATGCAAGGTACAAAGTGTTGCAATGGCCCATCATTCAGGCCGCAGGCGCAGCGGGCATTGCATAGGCGTGTTTCGCTTGGTAACACTTGTGTTTCCAGGCGGGCGTGGCGTGTGATTTAGTCATGGCTGTGCTGCCAGCGGCAGACTTTTTGACCACGACCACCATGACACATCGATACGAGGAGACTCTGACAACCGCGGTTGCAGAGGCACCAGAGGGCCTGCCCCTCCCCCCCGAAAACCCCACCACCGCCAGCAGGGCCCACGCGCCCTTGCTGACCGCGCTGTTTGCGTCCACCGCCCTGGCCGCCTGCGGAGGCGGCGGTGGCGACAGCGCGCCAGGCACGGGGACACCCAGTGCACCTGCGCCATCCACCCCCTCGCTGGGCAACTACGCCCATCCCTCCGCCGGCACGGACAACGAGGCCGCCCGCTTTCTGCTGCAGGCCCAGTTCTCGGCATCGACTGCCGAAATCGCGGCGCTGCGCACCACCACCTACGCCGACTGGCTGGAGAGCCAGTTCAATGCGGGCCCCAGCCAGGGCGGCTGGGACTGGCTGAACCAGCGCGGCTACGCAGACATCAGCAACGACACGGCCTACTACGACAACTCCTACCCTGCCGATTACATGATCTGGTACCAGCTCATGAAGTCGCCGGACGGTCTGCGCAAGCGGGTGGCGCTGGCACTGTCCGAAATCTGCGTGGTCTCGCTCAGCGGCGTGGACATCACCTGGCGCTGCCATGCCATGGCCTGGTACTGGGACCAGCTGGTGAACAACGCCTTCGGCAACTACCGCTCCGTGCTGGAGAACGTGACGCTGAACGCGGCCATGGGCTACTACCTCAATACCCGTGGCAACCAGAAGGAAAACCCCGCCACGGGCCGCCAGCCCGACGAAAACTATGCCCGCGAGGTCATGCAGCTCATGTCCATCGGACTGGTCGAACTGAATATCGACGGGTCCCCCAAGAAGGACGGCTCGGGCAAGCCCATTGACAGCTACACCATGAACGACGTGACCAATCTGGCACGCGTGTTCACGGGCTACGACTACGACCAGACGCAGAACGTGCCGACCACCGTGCCAGGCACCACAAGGGTGGTCTCCAACACCACCTTTGCGCGGCTGCCCATGGCGCTCAATGCATCGCGCCACTCCACGCTGGCCGCCACCTTCCTGGGCACCACCGTGCCCGCCAACACGCCCGGCGCCGCGGCACTCAAGACCGCGCTGGACACCTTGTTCAACCACCCTAACGTGGGCCCCTTCATCGGCAAGCAGCTGATCCAGCGGCTGGTCACCAGCAACCCGTCACCCGCCTACGTGGCCCGGGTGGCAGCCGCCTTCAACAACAACGGCGCCGGCGTGCGGGGTGACCTGCGCGCAGTGGTCAAGGCCATCTTGCTGGACGACGAGGCACGCTCGCCCACCGGGCTGACCCAGCCTGGCTTTGGCAAGCTGCGCGAGCCCATGCTGCGCTTTGTGCAGTGGGGCCGCACCTTTGGCATCAACTCGGTGCAGGGAAGCTGGAAGATCGGCGACCTGAGCGACCCCGGCTCGCGCCTGGGCCAGAGCCCGCTGCGTTCGCCCTCGGTGTTCAACTTCTTCCGCCCAGGCTACGTTCCACCATCCACGGCCCTGGCGGCAGCGGGCGCCGTGGCACCCGAGTTCCAGCTGGTCAACGAGAGCAGCGTGGGGGGCTACCTCAACTACATGCAGGGCGTGATCCGCAACGGCATCTTTGTGAATGCCCCGGAGCTGCCCAACAATGCCAGCAGTTCCAACAACGGGTACGACATCAAGGCCAGCTACGCCAACGAGCTGGCCATCGTGGCGGATGCGGACGCACTGGTCGCACGCATCAACCTGCTGATGTGCGCAGGCCAGCTGTCCGCAGCCACCGTCAAGCTCATTGCGGACGCGCTGAAGGCAACGCCCGTCACCGCCGCCAGCACCGACGCCGTCAAGCTCGACCGCGTGGCGGCCGCCGTCTTCCTGGTCATGGCTTCGGCCGAATACCTCGTTCAAAAGTAAGCCCTGCCATGCACCTGCTTCAACCCGAACTCCACACCCGCCGCGCGTTTCTGCGCCGCTCCACCCAGCTGGGCCTTGCGGGCACGGCCCTGCCCTTTGCGCTCAACCTGGCTGCCATGGGCGAGGCGGCGGCCTTCAACGCCACCGACTACAAGGCGCTGGTCTGCGTGTTTCTGTACGGCGGCAACGACTATGCCAACACCGTGGTCACCTACGACGACGACAGCTACAACCGCTACAACACCATCCGAGGCGGTGGCTCAGGCCAGACGGCGGGTGGCATCGCGCTGGCCAAGGCAGCCCTCGCCCCCACGCTGCTGACACCCACCACGCCGCTGCCTGGCGGCCGCCAATACGCGCTGCACCCGGCCATGACGGGGCTGGCCGGCCTGTTCAACAGCGGCAAGGCGGCCGTGCAGCTCAACGTGGGCCCGCTGGTGGTGCCGCTAACCCGCGCGCAGTACAACAGTGCCGACCGCGCCACCTACCCCGTGCCGCCCAAGCTGTTCTCGCACAACGACCAGCAGTCGGTATGGCAGTCATCCTCGCCCGAGGGCTCCACCGTGGGCTGGGGTGGCAACATCGGCGACCTGGCGCTGTCCTCCAACGGCAATTCGCTGTTCACCTGCATCTCGGTCACGGGCAATGCGGTGTTCCTGTCGGGCGACTCGGCGCTGCAGTACCAGGTCAGCACCAACGGGGCCGTGGCCATCAACGGTGTGAAGAACCGGGTGTACGGTTCTTCTGCGGTGCAGAGTGCGCTCGCGTCGCTCATCCAGCAGCCACGCACGCAAACGCTGGAGAACGAATACAACCGCGTGACCACCCGCGCCGTGACAGCCGAAAGCCAGATCACCAACGGGATCGCGGGCGTGACGCTGGCTACCACCTTCCCCAACAACAACTCCCTGGCCAACCAGCTCAAGATGGTGGCGCGCCTCATTGGCGCGCGCACCAGCCTGGGCAGCAAACGCCAGGTGTTCCTGGTGTCGCTGGGGGGCTTTGACCTGCACGACAACCTCATCGCGCAACAGCCGGTACTGATGCAGCGCGTGAGCGAGGCCATGACCGCGTTCTACAACGCCACGGTGGAGTTGGGAGTGGCCGACAAAGTCACGGCGTTCACCGCGTCCGACTTTGGCCGCACGCTCAGCTCCAACGGCGATGGCTCGGACCACGGCTGGGGCAGCCATCACCTGGTGGTCGGCGGAGCCGTCAAAGGCAAGGCCTTCTACGGCAGCGCGCCGCCGGTCAGCATCACCAACACGGCCGCCCCCGAAGACCAGTGGCACGTGGGCCAGGGCCGCCTCCTGCCGTCCACCTCGGTGGACCAGTACGCCGCCACCCTGGCCAAGTGGTTTGGCGTGGCCGACAACGAAATGGCGGGAGTGCTGCCCAACATCACGCACTTTGGCGCAGCGGCAGGCCGGCCGGACTACCCAGTGGATCTGGGGTTCCTGTAACTCGATGGAGCCCCCGTGACCCGGGGGCCTGCAGGTCGCGAACACGGCAGGGGCCTGGACCACCACCCGGCTCCCCAATAATGGCAGCATGACGACTCCCTCTGCTTCCCCGCTTCGCCCCCGCGTGGTCATCATCGGTTGCGGGTTCGGCGGCCTTGAAGCCGCCCGGGCTCTCAAAAGCGCGGCGGTGGATGTGACCCTGGTGGACAAGACCAACCACCACCTCTTCCAGCCCCTGCTCTACCAGGTGGCCACGGCCGGGCTGTCGGCCCCGGCCATTGCGGCGCCCATTCGGCACCTGTTCCGGCAGCAGCGCAACGTGACCACCTTGCTGGGCGAGGTCATCCGCATCGACGTGGACCAGCAGTCCGTGCATCTGGCAGACGGCGCCACGCTGCCGTATGACCACCTCATCGTGGCCGCCGGTGCCACTCACAGCTACTTTGGCCGCGACGACTGGGCGGCCTATGCGCCCGGGCTCAAGACGCTGGACGACGCGTTCGAGATCCGCCGCCGCGTCCTGCTGGCGTTCGAGGCGGCCGAGAAGGAGCCCGACCCCGCACGCCGCGCAGACTGGCTCAACTTTGTGGTCGTGGGCGCAGGCCCCACGGGCGTGGAGATGGCCGGCACGCTGGCAGAGATTGCGCGCCACACGCTGCCTGGCGAGTTCCGCCACATCGACCCCGCGAGCGCGAAGATCATCCTGCTCGAAGGCGGTGCACGCGTGCTGCAGGCCATGCCTGAGGCCCTGAGCCAGCGCGCCAAGGAACAACTGGAAAAGCTGGGCGTGGAAGTGCGCCTGGGCGCCCGCGTCACCGCCATCGACAGCGATGGCTTGAAGGTCGAATCACCTGCAAGCGCCAGTACATCAAGCGCAAAAAGCTATCAAATAAGTAGCAAATGCATTGTATGGGCCGCTGGCGTGGCTGCGTCACCCCTGGGCCGCCACCTGGCGGATGCCACCGGTGCCAGCACCGACCGCGCGGGCCGCGTGGTGGTGGAGCCCGACCTGACGCTGCCGGGCCACCCCGAGATCAGCGTGATCGGCGACCTAGCGGCCGCCAAGAGCCACGTGGCTGGCCATGAGCCCACGCCCGTGCCCGGCGTGTCGCCCGGCGCCAAGCAGATGGGCCGCGCCACGGCGGCCAACATCCTGCGCCGCCTGGCGGGCCAGCCCACCCAGCCGTTTCGCTACCGCGACTACGGCAACCTGGCCACCATCGGCCGCAACTCCGCCGTGGTGGACCTCACCTCGCCGGCCGGGCCAGTGCGGTTCTCAGGCTACTTTGCGTGGCTGTTCTGGCTGTTTGCGCACGTGTACTTCCTGATCGGCTTTCGCAACCGGCTGGTGGTGCTGCTGGACTGGGCCTGGGCGTACTGGAGCTTTGCACGCTATGCGCGGGTGGTGACGGGCATTGAACGCCATGAGACCGCGCCCCCGTCCCCGGCACCGCCGGGCACCTGACGGCCACGCGCGCTGCGTGGCGCAACAGCCAAAGCCAGCGCCTTGCCTGCAGGCTCTTGCCACAAAGACCTGTTGCGTTACTGCCCCACCTGCTCCACCCACGCCGCCAGCTCACTGGCCAGCTGGCCCGACGCCGCTGCCAGAGCGGCCACGCCGCCCGCCGCATCGGCCGACTTGGCGGGCTGCTGCACGATGAACACGCGCTGGCCGCGCAGCGATTCGCCCGCCGGGGTCAGCTCGACCACCGTGGCGCGCAGGCGCACCACCCCGGCGCTGTCGCTGGGGCTGGTGAACAGGTGGCTGAACTCCTCCAGCTCGGTGCGCAGCACCAGGGGCAACTTGTTGCCTTGGGCGGGCTCGCGGGCCTGGGCGGCGCCGTCGTCAGCCTTGAGCACGGCGCGGCGCTGGCCCAGTTGCTCGCGCAGGCGCTGCTGCAGCAGCTGTGCAGGCGGCTGGCTCCAGCGGGCCTGGCTGTAGGGGCGCAGCTGCTGGGCGTCGGCATAGGCCAGGCGGTACAGCACGGCGTTCCCCCCCTCGGGCAGGCCGGGGGCGTCCATGTCGGCCATCGCCAGCGGAGGCAGGGGCGCACGGCGGTCGGTGGGCACGGTGGCCAGCGGGCCGGGGCCAAAGTCATACAGCACGGGGCGGGCCGGAGGCGCTGGCAGGGCCGAGCAGCCTGTGAGCACCAGCACCGTCGCCAAACCACAGCCCCACAGCACGGTAGCGCTGGATGAATATGCCTTGGTTGCTATATTTTTAATAGTATTCATGTTCACTCCTCACAGAGGGCCTGCGCCACCAATGCAGCGCGGGAGGGGGTCCAGCTCACGGGGCGCCGCCAAACCCTGGCTCACCCGGCCCGGGCGGGATGCGCCCCGAGCCATAGATGAACAGCTGCGGGTTGTCGCTGATGCCCCCCGCAGCGCGGCCCATCTGGCGGGCGGCGCGGGCCGTGTCGTCGGCGGCGCGGTTCACCCGGGGCAGGGTCGCGGTGCTGAACTGGTCCGCTGCGCGCGCCAGCGACTGGGTGCCAGCGGTGATCTGGTCGATGGGGCCGCCGTCGGCGTTGAGCCGCTGGTTGGTCTTGCCCAAGTCCACCGCCAGGGCCGAGACACTGGAGCCCGCCTGCTGCAATGACTGCAGGGTCTGGCGCGCATCGCTGGCCAGGGGCGGCAGCGCGGCCAGGGCCGGGTCCAGGCGCTGGGCCACGGTGGCATCGAGCCGCTGGGTCAGGGTGTTGACGCTGCTGGCGGCCTGGCCGATGCTGGACAGCGCCTCGGTGAGCTTTTGCTGGTTGTTGTCGCCCAGCAGCTGGTTGATGCGGCGCGTGGCCTCTTCGACCTGGCCGAGGATGGCGGGCGCCTGTTCGGCCAGCTTGCCAAACGGCGAGGGCTTGAGCGGCAGGCGCGGCAGGCCGCTGGGGCCGGGGGGCAGCTCGGGGTAGGGCTTCTCGGCATCGTCCAGTAGCACGTGTGCCAGGCCGGTGACGCCCTGGTAGCCCAGCACCGCAAAGGTGGTGGGGCTGATGGGCGCCTGTTCGTTGACCGCAATACGGATCAGCACGTTGCCGCTCACCTGGGGGTCGAACCCGATGCGCGTGACCTTGCCCACGGCCACGCCCTTGTAGCGCACGGTGGCCTGGGGCTGCAGGCCACTCACGCCGTCGCGGGTGGAGAGTTCGTACTGCTCGTAGTTGGCGTTGTCGCGCGTGAGCCAGATGGCCAGGCCTGCCAGCATGGCGGCCACCACCAGCACAAAGATGCCTGCGGCGAGGGCGTGGGATTTGTTTTCCATCAGGGATGTTCCTTGTCGGGCGCAGGCGCGGCGGCGGTCTGCACCGCGGCCTGCTGCACAGGGGGCACGGGGGCCATGGCGCGTTGGCCACGTTCGCCCATGAAGAAGTGCTCGATGAACGGATGCGAAAAGTGCGCCACCTCGTGCGGCGGACCAGTGACGATGACCTTCTTGTCCGCCAGCACCGCCACGCGGGTGCTGAGCGCGAACAGCGTATCCAGATCATGCGTGACCATGATGACCGTGAGCCCCAGCGCCGCGCGCAGCTCGCGCAGCAGCGCGCAGAAGTCGTCAGAGCTGCTCGGGTCCAGGCCCGCCGTGGGCTCGTCCAGCAGCAGCAGCGGTGGGTCCATGATGAGCGCGCGGGCCAGCGCCACGCGCTTGACCATGCCCCCCGACAGGTCGGCTGGCATGCGCGTGGCGTGTTCGGGCTGCAGGCCCACCATCTGCAGCTTGACCAGCGCGGCATCGCGCACCAGCTCGGGCGGCAGCGTGCCCTGCTCGCGCAGCGCAAAGGCCACGTTGTCGAGCACGTTGAAAGCCGAGAACAGCGCACCGTGCTGGAACAGCATGCCCACCCGGCTGGCTGCCCCCTCGCGCCCCATCTCGGACGCGGGCCGGCCCAGCACGGTGACCTGCCCGCGCGTGGGCCGGGCCAGGCCCAGGATCTGGCGCAGCAACACCGTCTTGCCCGTGCCCGACCCGCCCACCAGCGACAGCATCTCGCCGCGCTGCACGGTGAAGTTCAGGTCCTGGTGCACGGTGAAGGTTTCGTCGCCCTTGCCGAACTGCGTCCAGAGGCCTTGCACATCCACGATGGGCGGCTCGCCGGGTGCGACGGCGATGTGTTCGGGCTTGGCGATGCGCTCAGTCATATGCCGATGTTCTTGAACGCTATGGCAAACAGCGCGTCCACGATGATCACCATGGTGATGGACGACACCACCGACGCCGTCGTGCCTTCGCCCAGGCTCTGGGTGTTGGGCTTGACGCGCAGGCCCCAGTGGCAGCCGATCAGCGCAATGAACGCACCAAACACCACCGACTTGGCCATGGCCAGGCCCAGGTTGCCGATCTTCACCGCAGCAGGCAGTGCCTGCACAAAGTACGACGGCGAGATGTCCATGGAGATATCGGCCGCCAGCATGCCGCCCGCCAGTGCAGCCAGCGTGGTCCACACGCTGATGAGCGGCATGGCCAGCGCCAAGGCCAGCGTGCGCGGCATCACCAGACGGAACCCGTGCGGGATGCCCATGACGCGCATGGCATCGAGCTCTTCGGTCACGCGCATCACACCGATCTGCGCGGTGATGGACGAGCCCGAGCGGCCCGCCACCAGAATGGCCGCCAGCATGGGGCCCAACTCGCGGATCAGCGAGATGCCCAGGATGTTGACGATGAACGACTCCGCACCAAACTGCCGCAACTGCAGGCTCATCAGGTAGGCCAGCACCACCCCGATGAGGAACCCCACCAGCGCCGTGATGGGCAGCGCCGTGGCGCCCATGCGGTACAGGTGGCCGGACACATCGCGCCACGGCCCCTTGCGGGGTGCACGCACCAGACGGCCCAGGTCCAGCACCAGCTGACCCACCATCTCCAGCAGGTGGCGGGCATGGTCCACGCCATGCAGCACCAGTACGCCCAGGTGGTCGATCTGCTCGCCCAGGCGCCAGGGCTCGGGCGGCGGGGCCACGCAGGTGAACTGGGCCACGCGCGTGAGCATGGTGTGCTGGCTGTCGGTGCAGGCCAGCTGGGCGGGCCAGGCGTGTTGCCAGTGGTTCCATAGCAGCTGCGCGCCCACATGGTCCAGCCACTGCAGCTCTCGCAGGTCCCAGCCCAGGGTGGGCGCGGGCGGTGCGCCCCGCAGCTGGTCCGACACGGCCTGCCACTGCTTCGCATTGCCCAGCTCGGCCGCACCCCAGCGCCCACGCAGCTGCGCGCACGGCCCTTGGCGCGTATCAGCGCGAACGATGTGGGGGGCGTGGTCGGTCATGGGTCAGGCCACCAGGGCAGCCGCAGGGGTAGGGTCGTCAAGAAGCAGCAAGGAAGAGCGTGCATGGTAGCGGAGCGAATCCTGCACGCGCTGTCGGACACCAGCCTGTCAAGCACAGACAGGCGGCGAAGCGTGTAATTATTATCAAATCGACGCCAAGCGCAATTACTACAAGCACCAGCAGCTACTAAAAATGTAGCAATAGGCACACACCCTATCGACAGGGCCTGCCCCATCCGCACAATGGCCCACCGTTACCACCCTTGATCGGCACCGCCCCTTCTCCATGAGCGACACCACGTTTGACACCATCATCATCGGCGGGGGCACGGCCGGCTCCCTGCTGGCCAACCGCCTGAGCGCCGACGGCCGCCACCGCGTGCTGCTGATCGAGGCCGGCCGCAAGGACGACTACCACTGGATCCACATCCCAGTCGGCTACCTGTACTGCATCGGCAACCCGCGCACCGACTGGCTCTACAACACCGAGCCCGACGCGGGCCTGAACGGCCGCACCCTGCGCTACCCACGCGGCAAGACGCTGGGCGGCTGCAGCAGCATCAACGGCATGATCTACATGCGCGGCCAGGCGCGCGACTATGACCAGTGGGCCGAGCTGACGGGCGACGCCAGCTGGCGCTGGGACAACGCCCTGCCCTACTTCCGCCGCCACGAAGACCACTGGCGCCTGGACCAGCCCGGAGGCGTGAACGAAAATTTCAAACGCCTGCACGGCAACAAGGCCACCGGCAGCACCGGCGAGTGGCGGGTGGAGAAGCAACGCCTGCGCTGGGACGTGCTCGACGCCTTTGCCCACGCCGCGCAGCAGGCCGGCATCCCCGCCACCGACGACTTCAACAGCGGCAGCAACGAAGGCGTGGGCTATTTCGAGGTCAACCAGAAAAGCGGCTGGCGCTGGAACACCGCCAAGGCCTTTTTGCGCCCCACCTGCTACGGCCGGCCCAACTTCGAGATGTGGACCAGCGCGCAGGCGTCCAAGCTCCTCATCGAGACCCAGCCCGACGGCAGCCAGCGCTGCACCGGCGTGTTGGTGTGGGACGGCCACGAGATGGTCACGGCCCGCGCGGCGGGCGAGGTGATCCTGAGCGCAGGCGCCGTCAACTCGCCCCAGCTGCTGCAGCTGTCGGGCATCGGCCCCGCCGCACTGCTGCGCAAGCACGGCATCGATGTGGCGGTGGACCTGCCCGGCGTGGGCGCCAACCTGCAGGACCATCTGCAGATCCGCGCGGTGTTCAAGGTGCAAGGGGTGCAGACGCTCAACACCATGGCCAACTCGCTGGTCGGCAAGGCCAAGATCGGGCTCGAATATGCGCTCAAGCGCAGCGGGCCCATGAGCATGGCGCCTTCGCAGCTCGGTGCGTTCACCCGCAGCAGCCCAGACCAGCCCTATCCCAACATCGAGTACCACGTGCAGCCCCTGTCGCTCGATGCGTTTGGCGAGCCGCTGCACAGCTTTCCGGCCTTCACCGCCAGCGTGTGCAACCTCAACCCCACCAGCCGGGGCACGGTAAACATCAAGAGCGCCGACTTCAAGGTCGCGCCCGCCATCGCGCCCAACTACCTCAGCACGCCCGAAGACCGCCAGGTGGCCGCCGACAGCCTGCGCGTCACGCGCCGCATCGTGGCCCAGCCCGCGCTGGCCAAGTACCAGCCGAAGGAGTGGAAGCCCGGCGTGCAGTTTGAAAGCGACGAAGACCTGGCGCGCCTGGCGGGTGACATTGCCACCACCATCTTCCACCCCGTGGGCACCACCAAGATGGGTCGCGACGGCGACCCGATGGCCGTGCTGGATGCTCAACTGCGCGTGCGCAATCGGCGCGGCGGCGTGGTGGCCGGCCTGCGCGTGGTGGATGCGGGCGCCATGCCCACCATCACCAGCGGCAACACCAACTCGCCCACGCTGATGATGGCGGAGAAGGCGGCGGAGTGGATCATCCAGGCAAGGCGGGCGGCGTGAGTACCATCGCGCCGATGTACTCCTCCACTTTCATCTTTGCGACCAAACAGTTCGACGACGCCTTTCACCGCCTGGACGAGGCGATTGCCACCGCCGCCCGTTCCATCGACGGCTACCTGGGCGAGGAGTCCTGGACGGACACGGGCAACGGCCTGGTGTCCAACGTGTACTACTGGCAGTCGCTGGAAGCGCTGCAAACACTGATGCAACACCCCGCGCACCTGAAGGCCAAGGCCGCGCAGGCGCAGTGGCTCAACGGCTACCAGGTGGTGATTGCGCAGGTGCTGCGCACCTACGGCGACAACCAGCTGACCGGGCTGCTGCCCACGGCCGGGCTGTTCACGCAAGGCACTGCGCCCCACTGATCTTTGCAAGCCCTGGCGCCCAGGTCGCTGCAGCGTTCAGCGGATGCCGCCCACATAGCGCGGCACCTCGGGGGCGGGCTCGGGGGGCGGTGCGGGGCGCGAGCGCACAGCCTGTGCCGCCACGTCCAGCAGCGGACGGCGCGGCGCTGCAAGGGGAGTGGCGTGCAGGGCGTGCTCCAGGCGGTCGGCCCACTCAGCCAGATCGGGCGCGTTGTCGTCTACAGCGCGCTGGCGCGCGAACCGCACGATCTCCTGCGCATAGTCGGCGTTGACCGCCATCCATTCGGTATCGGTCACGCGACCCGTTTTGCGCCGCAACAGCACATGCAGGTGGGCGGCAATTGCCAGCTTGTCGGAATCGGACATGGTCGGCTCCTTAATGCATTGGGGTCATCCATCGGACTGCACCCGCTGGCCCGCGTTGCACAACGATGCGGGAGCGGGGAAGGCCTGCCGGGTCTCTCGGGGCTCATTCAGCCGCCCAGGCGCTCGCGGTGCTGGGCAATGTCCAGCCCCGTCTGTTCGCTCTGTTCGTCCACCCGCAGGCCCATCGCAAAGTTGATGACCCACAGCAGCGCGGCCGTCACCACCAGGCTGTAGGCCGCCACGGCGCCCACGCCGATGGCCTGGGTCAGCAGGCTGCCCGCCACCCCGCCCACGGTCTTGCTGGCCAGCACACCGGTGAGCAGCGACCCCACGATGCCGCCAACGCCATGCACGCCAAATACGTCGAGCGAGTCATCCACCCGCAGCAGCCGCTTGAGCCCCGTGGCGCCCCAGTAGCAGGCCAGCCCGGCCACCAGCCCAATCACCACGGCCGAGCGCAGCGTGACAAAACCGGCGGCAGGTGTGATGGCCACCAGCCCCGCCACCAGGCCGGAGCACAGCCCCAGCAGCGACGGGCGCCCGCGCACCACCCACTCACCCAGCATCCACGACAGCGCACCGGCCGCAGCGGCCAGGTGCGTCACTGCCATGGCCAGCCCGGCACGCCCATCGGCCGCGACCGCAGAGCCCGCGTTGAAGCCAAACCAGCCCACCCACAGCATGCCCGCGCCCGCCATGGTGAGCCCCAGGTTGTAGGGTTCAAACGGCTCGCGCCCATACCCAGCGCGGCGGCCCAGAAACCAGGCGCACACCAGCCCCGCCACGCCCGCGTTCACGTGCACCACCGAGCCGCCCGCAAAATCCAGCGCGCCCATCTGCGCCAGCCAGCCACCCGGCTCCCACACCCAGTGCGCCACGGGCGCATAGACCACCAGTGTCCACAGGCTGATGAAGACGAGCATGGCCGAAAACCGCATGCGCTCGACAAACGCGCCCACCAGCAGCGCGGCCGTGATGATGGCAAAGGTGAGCTGGAACATCGCGTACACCGACTCCGGGATCAGCGGCGCAATGTGGCTCACGGCCAGCTTGCCCGCCTCCAGCTGAAAGTCGAGCCCGGCAAAGCCAGCACGGTCCCAGCCGCCAAGCCAGGCGCTGCCCGGTGTGAAGGCCAGTGAATACCCCGCCGCAAACCACAACAGGCTGACCAGCGCTGCAATGGCCACCACGCTGGCCATGGTGTTGAGCACGTTCTTCCTGCGCACCATGCCTGCGTAAAACAGCGCAATGCCTGGCAGCGTCATCAGCAGCACCAGTGCGGTGGAAGTCATCATCCAGCCGGTATGGGCTGCATTCACCGTGTCCTGGGCCACCAGGGCGGGGCGCGTGAGGGGCGCCGCGACTGCAGGAGCCTCTGGCACGCCCTGGGCCAGCGCGCAGGTGCACAGCCCCAGACACAACGACACGACCGCAAACACCCGGTGGTTGACTGCACGCATGCACGCTCCATTTCGCAATTTGTTACAAGCGCATTGCACGAGCCATGCCAGCCAGTTGCCACCGAATCGGGGCACCGGGCGCCCCCACAAGCCGTCCGGCGCCCAACAACGGGGGGCGGGAAACCCCCAATGCACCAGCAGGGTGCAGCCGTTACAGTCACTGCACTCGAAAGCGCGCTTCGGTGTGCCAAGCGAGGGGCCCGAGGAGACAACCTTTCTACCAAGAACCACATTCAAAACACCCAACGAGGTGTGAACCCTTTCAGGCGCTGGCGATCCCGGCGCCTTTTTCTTGCCCGCTCGATCCTGAGCGGTCCTGAATCGATAGCAGGCCCGGTGCGACAATCCTGCGATGGAATGGATTTTGATGACCCTGGCCTCGCTGCTCGCGGGCTTTGTGGATGCGATCGTGGGGGGCGGTGGACTGGTGATGGTGCCCGCGCTATTTGCAGCTTTTCCGGGGGCGCCCCCGGCCACGCTGCTGGGCACCAACAAGGCGGCCTCGGTCTGGGGCACCGCCATGGCCACCTGGCAATACAGCCGCAAGGTGCAGATTCGCTGGTCGGCCATGCTGCCGGCTGCAGCCGCCGGTTTTGCCGGCTCGTTCGTGGGCGCCTGGGCCGTCACCGTGGTGTCGGCCGACTTCCTGCGCAAGCTGCTGCCCCTGGTGCTGCTGGGCGTGTTGCTCTACACCCTGGCCAAGAAGGAACTGGGGCGGCACCACACCCCCCGGTTTGCGGGCAGGGCCGAGGTGATCGCCGCCTGCCTGATTGGCGTGCTCATCGGCTTTTATGACGGGTTCTTTGGCCCGGGCACAGGCAGCTTCTTCGTTTTTTTGTTCGTGCGGCTGCTGGGCTATGACTTTCTGAATGCATCGGCGTCGGCCAAGCTGCTCAACTGCGCCACCAACGTCGCCGCCATTGCGCTGTTTGCCGCCAAGGGCCATGTGTGGTGGCACTTTGCGGTGACGCTGGCCGTGGCCAACGTGCTGGGCAGCCTGCTCGGCACCCACATGGCGCTCAAGCACGGCACCGGCTTTGTGCGGGGCATCTTCATCGTGGTGGTGAGCACCCTGATCCTGAAGACGGGGTACGACGCCTTTCTGCGGTAGGCCTGCACTTCACGCACCGGGTGTCGGTTGCCAGGGTGGCACCCAACTTGCAACGCCCTGCAAGGCCTACCACCAGGGCGCCCCGAGGTCATCGGGGTTGCCCTGCATGGCCCGAATGTGAACGCGCGTCCTATAATTTCCGCACGTTTCCGTTTGATGACGAGGCCCATCGCCAATGGCGATGTCCGCATCCACCCGCTCCGGCCTGCCTACCCGCAGGCCGGATTTTTTGTACCTGAACCACCCCCACAGGAACCTGTCATGCAATTTTTCAAGTCTGCCGTTGTCACCGCCGTGGCGCTGTGCGCTGCCCTCGCCGTCCAGGCCCGCACGCTGGACGAAGTCAAGAAGGACGGCAAGATCATCGTGGCCACCGAGGGCCAGTTCGCTCCCTTCAACTATTTCGAAGGCACCAAGCTGACGGGTTTTGAGGTGGAAGTGGCGGAGCTGGTGGTCAAGAAGATGGGCCTGAAGCTCGAATGGAAGACCCTGGGCTTTGACGCCCTGCTGACCGGCCTGGGCCAGAACCGCTGGGACGCCGTGATTGCCTCCCACGGTGTGACCGACGAGCGCTCCAAGGCCGTGACCTTTGCCAATCCCCATTACTGCTCGGGCGGCATCATCGTGGCCATGGACGACAAGATCCGCAACGCCAAGGACCTGACCGGCAAGGTCGTGGCCGTGCAAACCGGCACCAGCTACCTGGAGCAGGTCAAGAAGGTCAGCGGCGTGAAGGAAGTGAAGAACTTCCCGCAAGACACCGACGCCCAGCGTGCCCTGATCTCCAAGCGCGTGGACGCCTGGGTTAGCGACAAGTTCGTGGCCAAGGAAGCCGCTGCCAAGAACGCCAAAGCCGGCTTCAAGCTGGGCGACATGCTGTTCATCGAGCGCATCGCCCCCGCCATGGCCAAGGGCAACACCGGCCTGGCCGATGCCTGGAACAAGGCGTTCACCGAAGTGCTGGCCGATGGCAGCTACGCCGCCGTCTCCAAGAAGTATTTCAACGAAGACGTGCGCTGCAACTGATGTGATGGCACATGGGGTGCGCAGAGGGCTCGGGCCAGCTGCGCACCCTTTGCCGTTTCTGGTGGCGGGCGCATGATCGCCCTGCCCCAGTCCGATTTCCAACCAAGACCTTCTGGTCGTCTGATCCATGCTTCTCGCTCTTTGGCCACAAAGCTGGTCCCGACAGCAGCGCAGCAATGCCACGCTGGTCGCTGCACTGGTGGTGATGGTGCTGGCCCTCTCGTTGCTGGGCCAATTGCTGTCGTTCTTCCCTGACCCCATCGGCCCCAATGCCCAGGCGTTTTCTGAAGGTGCGCGCACCACGCTGTGGCTCACGCTGGTCAGCGGTGCCGTGGGCCTGGTGCTGGGCACAGCTGCGGCGCTGGCCCGCACCGCCCGCTGGACGCCCGTGCGCTGGATTGCTGGCGTGTACATCTGGGCCATTCGCGGCACACCGCTCTTGGTGCAGATCCTGTTTGTGTACTTTGCGCTGCCGGTGCTGGTGCCAGGGCTGAACCTGCCCGACTTTGCCGCCGCCGTCGTGGCGTTGGGACTCAATGTGGGCGCCTACAACGCCGAAGCGCTGCGCGCAGGCCTGCTGGCCGTGCCACGCGGGCAGACCGAGGCCGCCCGGGCGCTGGGCCTGGGCCGCATGCATGTGTTCATGGACGTGGTGTTTCCGCAGGCGTTCAAGATCTCATTGCCGCCGCTGGTGAGCAACTTTGTGGCGCTGCTCAAGGACTCTTCGCTGGCCTACGCGATCGGCGTGGTGGAGCTGACCAACGTGGGCAACCGCATCCAGTCGGCCACGTTCCAGCCCATCGCCACGCTGACCACGGTGGCCATCACCTACCTGCTGCTGACCACACTGGTCACACAGATCTCCAACGCCGTCGAGTACCGCTTTGACGTGGAGGGCCGCAACCAATGAACTCCAACGTTCCACCCAAGCCCTACATCGTGGCCGAGCGCGTGTGCAAGTCGTTTGGCGCGCACCAGGTGCTCAAGGACGTGTCCACCGTGTTCCACACCGGCGAGGTGACGGTGATCATTGGCGCCTCGGGCTCGGGCAAGAGCACGCTGTTGCGCGCCATCAACCGCCTGGAGCCCCACGACAGCGGGCGCATCACCATCGATGGCGTGGAGGTGTGCGACGACCTCACCACCCTGCAGCGCCAGCGCTGCGAGGTGGGCATGGTGTTTCAGCAGTTCAACCTGTTCGGCCACATGAGCGTGCTGGACAACGTGACGCTGGCGCCCCGCCGCATTCGCCGCACCCCGCGCACCCAGGCCAACGACGAGGCCATGCAGCTGCTGCGCCGCGTGGGCATGCAGGACCATGCGCACAAGTACCCCTGGCAGCTGTCGGGCGGGCAGCAGCAGCGGGTGGCCATTGCTCGCGCACTGGCCATGGCTCCGAAGGTGATGCTGTTCGACGAGCCCACCTCGGCGCTGGACCCCGAGATGGTCAAGGAAGTGCTGGACGTGATGCGTGGTCTGGCCCGTGGTGGCATGACCATGATCGTGGTCACCCACGAAATGGGCTTTGCGCGCGAGGTGGCCGACCGGGTGATGTTCTTCGACCAGGGTCGCATCGCGCACGATGCGCCGCCGCAGGAGTTCTTCAGCAACCCGGCCAACGACCGCATCCGCGCGTTCCTGGGTCAGGTCAGCCACTGAACGGGCACGCTGCACACTCTGCAAAGCAGAGGCCACCGGGCAACCGGTGGCCCTTTTTCTTTGAACAGGTTCTTATTGGTTTGGAGAATTCTTCCAATGCGTACTGAACGCTGGGGCCTGATGGCCCTGCTGGCAGTGACCGTGGTGTGGGGCACCACCTTCCCGGCGATGAAACTACTCTCGGCGCACCTCGACGCACTGCAGATCATCTGGCTGCGGTTTGTGATCGCACTGCTGGTGCTGGCGCCGCTGTGGCGCGGCATGCTGCGCCACGAGCGGCGCTGGGGCTGCGCGCTGGGGTTGCTGCTGTTCCTGGCGTTCTGGCTGCAGATCGAGGGCCTCGCACGCACCAGCAGCAACCGCAATGCCTTTGTCACCGGGCTCAACGTGCTGGTGGTGCCGCTGATCGCGATGGCAGCGCTGGGGCGGCGCTACGGCTGGCGCCTGTGGGGCGCCTGCGTGATGGCGCTGGCAGGCATGGCGCTGATGTTCCACGAGAACGAGCCCTGGAACCTGGGCGATACGCTGACGCTGGCCAGCACCGTGTTCTATGCGCTGTACATCCTGGCGCTGGAGGAATGCGCGCGCCGCACGGCCGCACAGCCCCTGCGTGCCACCCGCATGGCCGCCGCACAGGCCACAGTGATGGCACTGGCCTCCACTGCGCTGTTGCTGGTGCAAAGCGGCAACATGGACTGGCTGCACTCGGCCGCCCACCTGCCGGTGGACGCCTTGCTGGCCTTGCTGTACCTGGGCCTGCTGGCCAGCGTGGTGGTGGTGACGCTGCAGGCCTGGGGCCAGCAGCGCGTGGATGCCATGCGCAGCGCCATCGTGTTCGGGCTGGAGCCGGTGTTTGCCGCACTCACGGCGTGGATGTTGCTGGGCGAGCAGCTGGGCTGGGCCGGGCTGAGCGGGGCGGCGCTGATTGTGGCAGCGCTGGTGTTCAGCCAGCTCCAGCCGTCACCGCGCGCCGCCGGTGCCTAGCAGGCGCTTTTGAAGCAAAAACAGCTTGTAGCGATAGTCGATACTGCGTCAACAGCTATAAATTTCAGAGCAATCCAGTGCCAAATCAAGGAGCGGCCAACGGCACCTCGCTGGCCTTGCGGGGCTTGCCCATGGGCGCACTGGCCAGGCCCTTTTGCACGGCGGCGATGTCTTCTTCACTGGGGTATTCGCCCAGCAGCCAATAGTCAAACACGCGCCGCGCAATCGGGGCGGCGTGGGCAGCACCAAAGCCTGCGTTCTCCACAATGGCGGCCAGGGCGATGGTGGGGTTCTCGGCCGGGGCAAAGGCCGCAAACAGCGAGTGATCGCGCTGGTGCTCCTCCAGCGCCTTGGCGTTGTACTTCACGTTCTGGCCCATGGTCACGGCCTGGGCGGTGCCCGTCTTGCCGGCCGAGGTGTAGGGCGCGCCCATGAACACCCGCGTGCCCGTGCCGCCCTTGTTCACCGCCACCAGGGCATTGCGCACCAGCTCCACGTTTTTGGCCTGGTAGCCCAGGTTGATGCCAGGGGGCTGCACGATCTCGGTGATGGCGCCGGTGACCGCATTCTTCACCGCCTTGGCCATGTGGGGGCGATAGCGGATGCCCCCGTTGGCCAACGTGGCTTCGGCCAGTGCCAGCTGCAGCATCGTGAAATTGTTGTAGCCCTGCCCAATGCCCAGCGACACCGTTTCGCCCGGGAACCAGCGCTTCATGTCGGCGCGTTTGTAGGTGTTGCGCTTCCACTCGGTGCTGGGCAGCGTGCCCCGCACTTCGCCGTTGAGGTCGATGCCCGTGGACTGGCCGAAACCCAGCGGCTTCATGAAGTCGTGGATGGCATCCACACCCATGTCCACGGCCAGCGAATAAAAGTAGGTGTTGCTGGAGAACTGGATGGCACGGTGCATGTCCACGCCCCCCAGCCCGCCCTCGTGGCTGCGGAAGGTGTGGCCGCCGAAGGTGTAGAAGCCGGGGTCGTTCACCACCAGGCTGGGCGAGCGCTTGTTCAGCTGCAACGCCGCCAACGCCATGAAGGGCTTGTAGGTGGAGCCGGGCGGATAGGTGCCGCGCAGGGCGCGGTTGAGCAGCGGCTTGTCGATGGACTCATTGAGCGCGGCCCAGTTTTCGGCGTCAATGCCTTCGACAAACAGATTGGGGTCGAAGGTGGGCTTGCTCACCAGCGCCAGGATCTCGCCATTGCGCGGGTCGATCGCCACCAGCGCTCCGCGGCGGCTGCCATACAGCTCTTCGATGAGTTTTTGCAGCTTGATGTCGATGGACAGCATCACGCTGTCGCCGGGGGTGGCGGCGTGGCTGGAAAGCTTGCGCACGGCGCGGCCACCCGCCGAGGTTTCCATCTGCTCCACACCTGTCGCGCCATGCAGGGCCGACTCGAAACTGTGCTCGATGCCGAGCTTGCCGATGTACTCCGTGCCCCGGTAGTTGGCCTCGTCCTCCGAGTCCTGGATACGGGCCTTCTCGGTCTGGTTGATGCGCCCGATGTAGCCAATCGCATGGCTGGCCACGTCGCCCAGCGGGTAGTTGCGAAACAGCCGCGCCTTGATGTCCACACCCGGAAAGCGGTAGCGCTGGGCGGTGAAACGCGCCACCTCCTGATCCGTCAGGCGGGTGCGGATGGGCAGGGATTCGAAGTTGCGCGACTCTTCCATGAGCCGCTTGAAGCGGCGGCGGTCACGCGCCTGGATGTCCACCACCTTGGACAGAGCATCGATGGTCTCGTCCAGCACGCCGGCACGCGAGGGCGTGATCTCCAGCGTGTAGGCCGAATAGTTGGTGGCCAGCACCACGCCGTTGCGGTCCAGGATGAGCCCCCGGTTGGGCACGATGGGCACCACGGCCGTGCGGTTGCTCTCCGCCTGGGCTGCCAGGTCCTCATGGCGCACCACCTGCAGGTACACCAGGCGCGCCGCGACCAGGCAGAACGCCGCCATCACCACCAGGCCCACCACCAAGGCGCGCACCCGGAACCGCGAGGCGTCGGCTTCGCTGCTGCGCACCTCGGTCATGGCCTCACCCCTGAAAACACGGCCCAGAAGCTGGCTGCCTGTGTGACTGGCGCGGCCCAGACCAGGGGACGCCGAGCAAGGGTCGCCCCGCCGCGAGCGCGTCGCAGCCCTTCCCGCAGTGCGCAGCGCTGCGAGAGAGGGGGGAGGCAGCGCTGCCGCTCAGGGGGTTGTTGCCTCATGTTCACAACGGCCGGTTCTGGTCTTTGTCGGGCGGGCGGCGCTGGGGCGCCAGCAGCACCCAACTGGCCAGGGGCCACAGCAGCGCCTCCAAGAACGGGGCCAGAAAGCTCCAGAACCCCGGGAAAATTCCGCCCGCCGCCATGCGCAGCAGCAGCTCGATGGCATGGGCAACGGCAAACAGCGGAAACACCTGCAGCGCTTGCGACGGCACACTGAACCACAGCAAACGGCGGTGGATGGCGATGGCTCCGAACGACAGCACGGTGTAGGACAGCGCATGCTGGCCCAGCAGCGCAGACTGGCTCACGTCCATGCACAGGCCCAGCACAAAGGCCGCCCCCATGCCAATGCGCAGCGGCTGGTGCACGCCCCAGAACACCAGCAGCACCATCAGCAGATCAGGCATCCACACCACGCGGCCCAGCGGCAGCATGTTGATGGCCAGACCCGCAGCCAGACTGGCCCAGATGAACACCGGGTTCACCGGCATCAGCAGGGGCTCACCCCGCGGCATGATCATCGCGGGCCTCCTTGTGTCGGGGTCATCGGGGCAAGGCGGCGGCTCATTTGCGGCCCCCGCGTTTGTTCGCGGGCGCGGCGGGGGCCGCATCCGGGCGAGGCAATTCGTTGTCGGCCAGGGGCTTGAGCACCACCACATGGCGCGCACCCTGCACCTGCGCCAAAGGCACGCAGTAGATGCGCGCAAACGCGGAGTCGGCACGGCGCTCCACCTTTACCACGCGCGCCACGGGCAGGCCCGGCGCATACAGGCCGTCCACGCCGCTGGTGGTCAGCAGGTCGTCTTCGCGGATGTCGGCGTTGGCGGGCATGAAGCGCAGCTCCATGCCACCACCATGGCCCGCCACCGGGTCGCCATAGGCCACGCCGCGCACGCCGGTGCGGATGTTCAGCACCGGAATCGCCTGGTCACGGTCCACCAGCAGCGTGACTTCGCTGACCAGCGGAAACACGCGGGTGACCTGGCCCAGCACACCGGCCTCGTCCATCACCGGAGCGCCCAGCTCCACGCCGCCCAGCTGCCCCCGGTCCAGCACCACACGGCGCGTGTAGGGGTCTGCGGTGTCGTAGATTACTTCGGCCGCCTGTGCGGGGGTCTGGAGCCGGTCGCGCAGCTCCAGCAGTTTGCGCAGCCGCTGATTTTCCATGGCCAGCTGGTCGGCCTGGTTGGCGCGCTGGCCCATCACGGTCATCTTCTTGCGGGCGGCATCCAGGTCTTCTTGCGCGGTTTGCAACGACTGGAAATAGCTGCGCCCGTGACTCGCGAACTCCACCGGCTGCAGCATGAGCCACTGCACCGGGTACAGCACCGTGGCCACAGCCTGGCGGAAGGGGCCGGTAATCTGGAAGCGTGCGTCGGCCACCATGAGGAACAGCGCCAGCGCACTGAACACGGCCAAACGCGACAGGGCCGAAGGGCCCTGTTTGAAGAAAGGGGGAGCGCTGCGCTCCAGAGTACCCAGGGGCATGGTGCGCAGCGGTCAGGATCTGCCGCGGGGAGCGGGCTCCACGGGCGGGTGCTCAGAAACAAGCATTGGAGCAGGTGCAGTCATGCAATTCAGAGCGCAAAAAAAGTGCCTGCAGCATACAGGCCTGCCGACTTACTCGCTCGTGAAAATGCTGCCCAGGCGGTCCATGCGCTCCAGGGCGATGCCGCAACCGCGCACCACGCAGGTCAGCGGGTCTTCGGCCACCAGCACGGGCAGGCCGGTTTCTTCGGCCAGCAGACGGTCCAGGTCGCGCAGCAGCGCGCCGCCGCCGGTGAGCATCATGCCGCGGTCGGCAATGTCGGCGCCCAGCTCGGGGGGGGTTTGTTCCAGCGCGTTCTTCACGGCCGAGACGATCTGGTTCAGCGGGTCGGTCAGGGCTTCCAGCACTTCGTTAGAAGAAATGGTGAAGCTGCGTGGCACGCCTTCGGACAGGTTGCGGCCCTTGACTTCCATCTCGCGCACTTCGGAGCCCGGGAAGGCCGAGCCGATGTTCTTCTTGATGGCTTCGGCGGTGGGCTCGCCGATCAGCATGCCGTAGTTGCGGCGGATGTAGCTGATGATGGCTTCGTCGAACTTGTCGCCACCGACGCGCACACTGCCCTTGTAGACCATGCCGCCCAGCGAGATCACGCCCACTTCGGTGGTGCCGCCACCGATGTCCACGACCATGGAGCCCGAGGCTTCCGAGACGGGCAGGCCCGCGCCAATACCGGCGGCCATGGGCTCTTCGATCAGGTAGACCGCCGTGGCGCCTGCGGCCTCGGCCGCGTCCTTGATGGCGCGGCGCTCGACCTGGGTGGAGCCGCAGGGCACGCAGATGATGATGCGCGGGCTGGGGGTGAACAGCGTGCGCGGGTGCACCATCTTGATGAACTGCTTGATCATCTGCTCGGTGATCACGAAGTCGGCGATCACGCCGTCCTTCATCGGGCGGATGGCTTCGATGTTGCCGGGCACCTTGCCCAGCATGGCCTTGGCCTCGTGGCCTACGGCCTGGATGACTTTCTTGCCATGGGGCCCGCCTTCGTGGCGGATGGCGACAACGGAGGGCTCGTCGAGCACGATGCCTTTGTCGCGGGCGAAGATGAGGGTGTTGGCTGTGCCAAGGTCAATGGCCAGGTCGGTGGAGAAATACCGACGGAAAGCTCCGAACATTCAAAAATCCTCTCGGGCACGGCATGCGCGTCGGCCTGCCATCGCCAGGTATTCAGGGGGGTGTTTATGGGCTTTTTTCACGCAATTGACTCCCGTTCCAGGAGCTTTGCGGCAAAGCCGGGATAATACCCCATCCCCTGTGAATAACTCCCTCCGGCGCAGCCCGGATCACAGCTTTACTTCTGGTTTCTCTAGATTCTCCTCCCTATGGCACTGACCCCCCAGGACATCGGCCGCATTGCCAACTTGGCGCGGCTTGAGCTGACGCCCTCCGAAAGTGAGCGCATGCTCACTCAGCTCAACGACTTCTTTGACATCGTGGAACAGATGCGGGCTGTGGATACCTCGGGCGTCACGCCCCTGGCCCACCCCGTCGCAGCTATCCAGGACGTGGCCCTGCGGCTGCGCGAGGACGTGGCCAGCGAGCCCAACCAGCGCGAAGCCAACCAGCAAAGCGCCCCCGCCGTCGAACGAGGCCTGTTCCTCGTGCCCAAAGTGATCGAGTAAGAGCCCCGCCGCATGACTTCCACCGCATTGCATGACCTGGGCGTCGCCCAGCTGGCCGCCGAGCTGCGCGAGCGCCGCGTCTCGGCCGTCGAGGCCGCCCAGCATTTCCTCGCCCGCGCGCAGGCCCACCAAAGCCTGGGCGCCTACGTGGCCGTGAACCCGGACATCACCCTGGCCCAGGCCCGCGCCCAGGACGCCGCCATTGCCGCAGGCACCGCCGGCCCGCTGGCGGGCGTGCCAATTGCGCACAAGGACATCTTTGTCACCAAAGGTTTCCCCAGCACCGCAGGCTCGAAGATGCTCGCGGGCTACCAGTCGCCCTTTGATTCCACCGTGGTCACCAAGCTGGCCGACGCAGGCGCCGTGACGCTGGGCAAGCTCAACTGCGACGAGTTCGCCATGGGCTCGGCCAACGAGAACTCCGCCGTCGCCCCCGTGGGCTTTGACGCCCCCGCCCCGGTGCGCAACCCCTGGGCCACGGACCGCATCCCGGGCGGCTCGTCCGGCGGCAGCGCTGTGGCCGTTGCCGCGCGCCTGGCCCCGGCCGTGACCGGCACGGACACCGGCGGCTCCATCCGCCAGCCCGCCTCGTTCTGCGGCATCACCGGCATCAAGCCCACCTATGGCCGCGCCAGCCGCTACGGCATGATCGCGTTCGCTTCCAGCCTCGATCAGGCGGGGCCCATGGCCCGCTCGGCCGAAGACTGCGCGTTGCTGCTGTCCGCCATGTGCGGCCCGGACCCGGACCGCGACTCCACCAGCCTGGACGTGCCCGCCGAGAGTTTCAGCGCCAAGCTCAACGACAGCATCGATGGCCTGCGCATCGGCATCCCGGCCGAGTTCTTTGGCGAAGGCCTGGCGCCCGATGTGCGCGCCGCCGTAGATGGTGCCCTCAAGGAATACGAAAAGCTCGGCGCCAAGCTCGTGCCCATCAGCCTGCCGCGCACGCAGCTGTCCATCCCGGTGTACTACATCATTGCCCCGGCCGAGGCGTCGTCCAACCTCTCCCGCTTTGACGGCGTGAAGTTCGGCCACCGCGCCAAGGACTACACCGACCTGGTGGACATGTACAAGAAGACCCGCGCCGAAGGCTTTGGCGACGAGGTCAAGCGCCGCATCATGATTGGCGCGTACGTGCTGAGCCACGGCTACTACGACGCCTACTACCTGCAGGCACAGAAGATCCGCCGCATGATCGCCGACGACTTCCAGAACGCGTTCAAGAGCTGTGACGTCATCGCCGGCCCAGTGGCCCCCACGGTGGCCTGGAAGCTGGGCGACCACGGCAACGACCCGCTGGCCGACTACCTGGCCGACATCTTCACCCTGCCCGGCTCGCTGGCCGGCCTGCCCGGCATGAGCGTGCCCGCCGGTTTTGGCGAGGGGGGCATGCCCGTGGGCCTGCAGCTGCTGGGCAACTACTTCCAGGAAGCCCGCCTTCTGAACGCTGCGCACCGCCTGCAGCAAGCCACCGACTTCCACCTCCGCCGTCCGGAGGGCTTCTGACATGACCGCCAAACTGATCCATGGCTACGAAGTCGTCATCGGCTTCGAAACCCACACCCAGCTCGCAACCCAGAGCAAGATCTTCAGCCGCGCTCCCACCGCCTTTGGCGCCGAGCCCAACACCCAGGCGTGCGCCGTGGACTTGGCCCTGCCCGGCACCTTGCCGGTGATGAACCGCGAAGCCGTGGCCTGCGCTATCAAATTGGGACTGGCCCTCGGCTCCCACATTGCGCCCGTGAGCATTTTCGCGCGCAAGAACTACTTCTACCCTGACCTGCCCAAGGGTTACCAGATCAGCCAGTTCGAGATCCCGGTGGTGCAGGGCGGCGAGGTCGAGTTCTTCTTGGGCGACGAGAAGAAGACCGTGCGCCTGGTGCGCGCCCACCTCGAAGAAGACGCAGGCAAATCGCTGCATGAAGACTTCATCGGCCAGAGTGGTATCGACCTGAACCGCGCGGGCACGCCGCTCCTGGAGATCGTGACCGAACCCGACATGCGCTCGTCCGAAGAGGCCGTCGCGTATGCCAAGGAGCTGCACAAGATCGTCACCTGGATCGGCATCTGCGACGGCAACATGCAGGAGGGCAGCTTCCGCTGCGATGCCAACGTGTCCGTACGCAAGCCTGGCCAGCCGCTGGGCACGCGCCGCGAGATCAAGAACCTGAACTCGTTCAAGTTCATGCAGCAGGCCATCGACTACGAGATCCGCTGGCAGATCGAGCAGATCGAAGACGGCCACGCGATCCAGCAGGCCACCGTGCTGTTCGACCCCGACACGGGCGAAACGCGTGCGATGCGCACCAAGGAAGATGCTGCGGACTACCGCTACTTCCCCGATCCAGACCTGCCTCCGCTCCATATTTCAGAGCAGTGGGTGCAGGAAGAACGGGCGCAGATGGCCGAATTGCCCCGCACCATGGCGGCACGCTTTGTGGCGGAGTATGGCCTGCCCGAGTACGACGCCACCACGCTCACGCAGAGCAAGGCCATGGCGGCTTACTTCGAAGCCGTGGCCAAAGCCTGCGGCCAGCCCAAGTTGGCCAGCAACTGGATCATGGGCGAGGTGTCGCGCCGCCTGAACATGGCGGAGACCGGTATCGAGCAGGCTCCCGTGACTGCAGCGCAGCTGGCCGCATTGATCGGCCGCATTGCCGACGGCACCATCTCCAACAACGCCGCCAAGCAGGTGTTTGATGCGCTGTGGACCGGGGAGTCGAGCGACGTGGACGCCGTCATCGAATCCAAGGGCCTCAAGCAGATGAACGACTCCGGTGCGCTGGAGAAGATCATCGACGAGGTGATTGCCGCCAACCCCGACAACGTGGCCCAGTTCCGCGCGGGGAAGGACAAGGCCTTCAATGCGCTGGTGGGCCAAATCATGAAAGCCAGCAAAGGCAAGGCCAACCCGACGCAGGTCAACGAGTTGCTGCGCGCCAAGCTGGCAGGCTGACGCAGGCGTAGCGGCTGCGACACCAACAACAAAGGGCCGCGAGGCCCTTTGTTGTTTGGATCTACTCAATGGGGTGGCGGACATCGCAGGCCAATGGCAGGTGAAGTGCCCCCCGCGCGGGCCTCACCGCGTGGCGGCTGGAGCGGAGGCGTCGCTGGCAGGCGTTGTGCCCGGCAGCGGCATGCGCTGCGCATCCCACAGTTTGCGCAGCTGGGCCAGCTCCACGTCAAAGCGCTGGTGCACGCGGCGCTTTTCCTGGTCCTGCCCGGCAATGAAGCGCTGCTGCTCGGCAATGCTGTCTTCGTTCTCGGCAATCTTGCGGCGCAGCGCCATGGGGGCTTTGTTGGGGTCCTTCTTGTAGAACTCCATCTCCACATCGAAGGCTTTGCGCTGCTGGGCCAGTTCGACCAGGCGCTTTTCGGCGGTGGCGGTCACGTCGTCGACGAGCTGAATGGCCGCAGCGCGCTCCACATCGTGCGTGGCCTTGTCGGGATATCGGGCCGTCAGCGCGCGCTCGCGGCGGCGTTCTTCCAGCTCGCGGGCACGGGCTTCGGCCTCCTTGCGGCGCTGCGCCTCTTGCGCGGCGCGTTCCTGCTCGGTCAGCGAGGGGCCAATTTGCCGCCGCACGATGCCCGAGGGCCCGAGTTCCCGCTGCTCGCGGTCCAGGCATTCAGCGATCGGACGGTCGGCCGTCAGGCGCCGGCCATTGCGGTCCACGCAGGTGTAGATGCCGCCGGATGTCCCGGGGGCTTGCGCCCGCGCCCAATCAGCGCCCAGGGTGGCCAACAGAACCCCGCCCATGATCCACGCCGATTTGCTCAAACCATCTACCCCTCGTTGACGCCGTAACGCTGGCGGTAGGCCAGCACCTTTTCGTGGTGGGAACGCATCCCCTCTTCCCCATTTTTCTCAAGAAAGAGCAATAAGTCTGCCAGCCGTGAAATGGCACACACCTGCATGCCCAGTTGGTTGCGCACGTACTGCACCGCGCTGTGGTCCACGTCCTGGCCATTCTCGGTGGCTTTCTCCTGGCGGTCCAGCGCAATGGCCACTGCGTGGGGCGTGGCGCCGGCGGCGCGGATGATGGCGATGGACTCGCGGGCGGCCGTGCCGGCCGACATCACATCGTCCACGATGAGCACCCGGCCCTTGAGAGGCGCGCCCACCAGGGTCCCACCTTCGCCGTGGTCCTTGGCCTCCTTGCGGTTGTAGGCAAAGGGCACGTTGCGGCCCAGGCGCGCCAGCTCCACCGCCACGGTGGCAGCCAGCGGAATGCCTTTGTACGCGGGGCCAAACACCATGTCGAATTCGATGCCGCTGGCCAGCAGGGCTTTTGCATAGAATTCCGCGAGCCGGCCGATCTTGCGGCCGTCGTCAAACAGTCCGGCGTTGAAAAAATAGGGGCTCAGGCGCCCGGCCTTGGTCTTGAATTCGCCAAACCGCAGCACGCCCGACTCGACGGCAAAACGGACGAAATCCTGCGCCAGCAGGCCCTGTTCGGGGGTTTGCACGCCAACATCCACCATGGGGAAATCCTTGTTCAAGTTAACCAGCCTCAATCTCAATGGCATCCGCTCGGCCACCAGCAAAGGCGTGGAAAGCTGGATGGCAGCCACGCGGCCGGATTGTATTTGTGTGCAGGAAGTCAAGGCCCAGGCCGCCGACATGGCCAACCGCTTCGAGCGCCTGGCCGACCTGCAGGGGCACTTCCACTTTGCCCAGAAAAAGGGCTATTCGGGCGTCGGCATCTACACGCGGCACGTGCCGTCGGATGTAGTCATTGGCTATGGATCGACCGAGTTCGATGCAGAAGGCCGATACGTCGAGCTGCGTTTTGACACGCCCGCCCGCAAGCTGTCGATCATCAGTGCGTACTTTCCCAGCGGCTCGTCGGGCGAAGAGCGGCAGCAGGCCAAATTCCGCTTTCTGGCGGAGTTCCACCCCCACCTCATGCGCCTGAAGGCAGAGCGCGACTTCATCCTGTGTGGCGACATCAACATTGCGCACCAGCAAATCGACCTCAAAAACTGGCGCAGCAACCAGAAGAACAGTGGTTTTTTGCCCGAAGAACGCGCCTGGATGACAAAGTTGTTGCACACAACTGATGAAGGCGGCGGCATCATAGACGTTTACCGTCAGTTACAACCTACCGCCACCGACACCGCCTACACCTGGTGGAGCAACCGCGGCCAGGCCTATGCCAACAACGTGGGTTGGCGGCTGGACTATCACCTGGCCACCCCTGCGATCGCGGCGCTGGCGCGTGCTGAACATATCTACAAGGGCGAAAAGTTCTCGGACCACGCACCCATCACGGTGGACTACGCACTGACCCTCTGAGCCCTGCCCCAGCCCCTCTGCCCCCGATGACCGACGCCAGCACCTCTGCCCAGCCTCCCGCCCACAGTTTCCGCCCCCAGAGCGCCGAGGCGCTGTGGCGTCAGATCTCCACCCCCCACCCCACGGTGGGCAAGGCCCGGCACCTGGGCGAGGCTCTGGTCCACGCGGGGCTGCTGTCCACGCCGGACCTGGCAGAAGGCCTGCAGGCGCAGCAGGAGGAGCGCGGCAATGGCGTGCAGCGGCCCATCGGCCAGATCCTGGTGGACCGGGGGGCACTCACCCAGGACCAGTTGCGCAGCGTGATTGCCACCTGGCTGGGTGAATACACCGTGCACCCCGGCGACATCACGCCGGAAGCGCCGGCCCTGGCACTCATCCCCCGTGCCGTGGCCGAGCGCGAATCCGTGCTGCCCCTGATCGCACGCGAGGACGCGCTGGTGCTGCTGATGGCGGACCCCTGGGACCGCGTGCTGATCGACGAGATCCGCTTTCTGACCCAGCGGCGGCTGATCCCGCTGCGCGCAGCGCCCGGCACGCTGATGCCCGCCATCCACAAGGCCTACCGCACCCGCCCTGCCGACGCGGGCGGCGCGGCAGCCGGCGCACGCGCCACCTCGCAGGAGTTGCTGACCAACCTGGCCACTGCGTCGCCAGACGCAGACACCGAGCAGGCCGACGTGATCAGCGAGTCGGATAACACCCTGGTGCGGCTCATCAACTCGGTGATTGACGAAGCCATCAGCCACCGTGCGTCGGACATCCACATCGAGACCGAGCCCGCCCCGCACAACGTGCGCGTGCGCCTGCGCATCGATGGCGACCTGGTGCCTTACCTGGAGCTGCCCGCGCGCTACCGCTTTGCGATGGTGGCACGCATCAAGATCATGGCCAGCATGGACATCTCGGAGCACCGCAAACCGCAGGACGGCAAGATCGACTTTGCCCGCTTTGGCGGCCCGCCGGTGGAGCTGCGGGTGGTCACGGTGCCCACCTCGCGCGGACTGGAGGACGTGGTGCTGCGCCTGCTGGCAGGCGCCAAGCCCCTGCCGCTGGAGAACATCGGCCTGAGCCAGCCCAACCTGCTGGCGCTGCGTGCGGTGGTGCAAAAAAGCTATGGCCTGGTGCTGGTGTGTGGCCCCACGGGCTGCGGCAAGACGACCACGCTGCACTCGGTGGTGCGCGACATCAACACCGCAGGCCGCAAGATCTGGACGGCCGAAGACCCCATCGAGATCACGCAGGAGGGCCTGCGCCAGGTGCAGGTGAACCCACGCATCGGCTGGACCTTTGCCGCCGCCATGCGAACCTTTTTGCGCGCTGATCCGGACGTGATCATGATCGGCGAGATGCGCGACGAGGAGACGGCGCGCATCGCCATCGAGGCCTCGCTCACCGGGCACCTGGTGCTCTCCACCCTGCACACCAACTCCGCGCCCGAGAGCATTGCGCGCCTGCTCGAAATTGGCCTCGACCCCTTCAACTTCTCGGACTCGCTGCTGGCCATCCTGGCGCAGCGCCTGGTGCGGCGCCTGTGCACCGCCTGCCGCGAGCCGCGTGTGGCCGACGACGACATGCTGGCGGGTCTGGCGTCGCAGTACCTGGAGAGTGGCACCCACAACACCGCCGAGGCGCGCCAGGCGCAGATCGGACGCTGGCGCCAGCAATACGGCGGCGCCCAGGGCGAGCTGCGGATGTGGCGCCCCGTGGGGTGCGCCAAATGCGAAGGCCACGGCTACCACGGTCGCCTGGGCATCCACGAGCTGATGATGAGTGACGAAGCCATTCGCCAGCACATCCGCCACCGGGCCCCGGCTTCGGACATCCGGCACTCTGCGCTCACCGCCGGCATGCTCACCCTGCGCCAGGACGGCATCGAAAAGGTGTTGCAGGGCCTGACCGACATGAGCGAAGTGGTGGCGGCGACCAATCTGTAGCCTTCAGCCCCAACAGTCACCCACAAGCCCCCAAAAACCGTCAACAATTGTCAAAACCACCCATCTCGCGGCAATTTTCCGTTGGACGGCAGTCGGTTTTCCTGCTTTCACGGGCATAGTCAAGCCGTGCCAGCTGCCGCACCTGGAGCCATTCCAGGTCCCCGGCGCGCTGGCTGGATGTGAAAGTGTTGACGATGTTGTTCCGATTCCTGGCTGCCCTGCGGGCCCGCACAGACGCCACCCTGGTGGCCCTGCTCGGACCTTTGAGCCTGTGCCTGCCGCTGTGGGCCCACCCCGCCCCGCTGTGCCCAGCCCCCCAGGGCCGCAGCGTGCTGCAACTGCAGCCTGCCGGCGACGGCCAGGCGCAGGCCTGCGACCTGCAGGCCCTGGAGCGACTGCCAGCGCTAGACATCACCACCGCCCTGCCCCCCACGCTGGGCATGGCGGGTACACACCGCTGGACCGGTGTGCCGCTGCGCCACCTGGTGGAGCAGCTCGGGGGCGGCGAACGCAGCCGCATCGTGCTGATGGCCCTGAACGACTATGCCGTCGTGATCCCCTGGAGCGACCTGCTTCGCTACAACCCCGTGCTGGCCTACCGGCGCGACGGCCAGCGCATGGGCATCCGCGACAAGGGGCCACTGATCCTGATCTACCCGTTTGATGCCCACCCCGCTCTGCAGCAGGGCCAGGACTACGTCAACCGCACCATCTGGCAGGTCCATGCTGTCTCCATCCGCTAAACAGCAGCCCGCCGCCAGCAACACACGCACCACCCATCGGCTGCTGGCCCTGGTGGTGGCCATGGCTTTGGGCACCTCTGCGGCCCTGTGGTGGACGCTGCGCCAGGCCCAGGACCTTGCGCAGCCCCACCAGCAAAACGACCTCTGGTACATCGCCAGCGTGCACAACGAACTAGCGCGGGTGAGTCTGCTGGCGCGCCAGCTGCGGGCCCGGGAGGCCAGCGCGCAAGACCTGGTCGACCGGCTGGACGTGCTGTACAGCACCCTCGACACCAGCGGTCGCGGACCGCGCGTGAGCACCCAGCTGCGCGAGGCACTGCCGGACACCGCACAGGGCCTGGACGGGTTGCGCACTCAGGTGGAGCGCTGGTCGTCGCAGGCCAGCGGCAGCGCCAACGAGCCCGGCAGCGCCGCGGCGCGGCGCACGCAGGCGACGGCCACACCCACCCAGGCGCTGCGCGTGGCCGAAGACATCACCCGCCAGTCCGACGCGCTGCTGGAGCGCCTGCGCCAAGCAGTGGCCACCGTGCACCTGTTCAGCACCCAGCAGACAGACCAGGCGCGCCAGCAGTTGCACCAGCGCTTCATCGTGCTCAGCGTGGTGCTGAGCGCTCTGCTCGTGGGCACCACGCTGCTGATTGCCCGGCTGGTGCAGGATGCACGCGCCGCCAAAGCCGCATCGCGGCAGCTGGCGCAAACCAACCGGGAGCTGGAAGACCGCGTGGCCCGGCGCACGCGCAAGCTCGAAGAAAGCCGCGCGCTGCTGGGCTTCATCCTGGACACCAGCCCCAGCGACGTGCTGCTGGCCGAGGTCGAGAGCGGTCGCGTGCATTTCATCAACCATCGGCTGACCGAGCGCCTGGGGCTCAAAACCGCTCCTCAGACCCTGTTTCTGCCCGACCTGCTGCACGACCCCGGCACACGCCAGCGCTTCATGCAGACCCTGGACCAGTACGGGCAGGTCGATGCCATGGAGGCGCAGATCGGCACCCATGCCCCGCGCTGGAGTTCACTGTCGGCCCGCCTCATCGACGTCGAGGGCCAGCTGGCCCACCTGCTGTGGGGCTTTGACATCAGCACCCACAAGGCCCTGGAAGCCCAGCTGCGTGAACTGGCCACGCGCGATGCGCTCAGCGGCCTGCTGAACCGCCGGGCCTTCATGGAGCGCAGCACCGCCCTGTTCGACCACTGCCGCCGCCATGGACAACCTTGCACCGTGCTGATGATCGACATCGACCACTTCAAGCGCATCAACGACCGGTACGGCCACCAGATGGGCGACACCGCCATCCGCGCCTGTGCCGAGGCCATCGGCCAGGCCCTGCGCGAGGCCGACCTGCTCGGCCGCCTGGGCGGGGAGGAATTTGCCGCGCTGCTGCCCCATGCCAGCGCCGACAGCGCACGCCAGGTGGCCGAGCGCATCCGGGGCGCCATCGCACAGCTGGGCCTGGCGTCGCCTGCAGGGCACCCGGTCACGTTCACCATTTCCATCGGCATGGCTTCCAGCGAGCGCCACCACACAGGCATCGAGCCGCTGATGGCCGATGCCGACGCGGCGCTGTACCGCGCCAAGGCCGCCGGCCGCAACCGGGTGCTGACCCACGATGCGGCGCACCCCGAACTCTGACCTTAACCAACGACACAACAACCATGAGCCTGCGCCTTTTGATTGTGGATGACAGCCGCATGTCCCGCCTGATCCTGCAGGGCCTGGTGCAACAGGCCCACCCCGACTGGACCATCGTGCATGCCAGCAGCGGCGAAGAAGCCTTGCAGCTGGCGCGCGAGAACCCCGTGGACCTGGTTTCCATGGACTTCAACATGCACGGCATGAACGGCCTGGATGCCGCACTGGCGTTGCGCCAGTTGCTGCCCCGGGTGCCCATTGCCATCCTCACGGCCAATGTGCAGAACGCCGTGCAGGAGCGCATCGAGGAAGCGGGTATGGTGTTCATTGCCAAGCCCATCACCGCCCAAGCCGCCCAACAGCTCATCGCCCTCGCAGGAGCCTGACATGCCCATCCAGCTAGACGCCGAACAGATCGATGCACTGAGCGAGATCTTCAACATCGGCGTGGGCAAGGCCGCCGCCGCCATGGGCAGCCTGCTGCGCGACGAGGTGCTGCTGTCGGTGCCGCATGTCAGCGTGTTCACCGTGAGCGAGGCGGCGCAGCAACTGGGCGCCCAGGGCCACCCCATGTATGGCGTGCGCCAGCCGTTTCGCGGCGTGCTCAACGGCGATGCCCTGCTGATCTTTCCAGGCCACCGCAGTCTGGAGATCGTGCGCATCGTCGCCGGGCAGAACGTGCCCAGCGAAGACCTGAGCGCCATCGAGCAGGATGCGCTGACCGAGGTGGGCAACGTGATGCTCAACGCCTGCATCGCCGCCTTGTCCGACCTGCTGGGCCACGAGTTCGAACTGAGCCCGCCACGGTTCGACATGGGCGACAGCCGCACCATCCTGGGCACCCGCATCCAGAACCACCTGGTGGTGTTCCTGCACATCCGCTTTGAGCTGCTGAGCAGCCAGATCGAGGGCTTTGTGGTGTTCGTGCTCAACACCACGTCGCTCGAGGGCCTGCGCACCGCCGTGAACCGGCTGCTGGGCCGGCCTGTGGACGCAGACTGAGGCCCCAAGCGGCCGCCAAGGGACGGCGGGCGCTGCACAGGCCCTGTGCGAAACTCGCGGCTGTTGCCTTCCGGCCCTGCCGCCGCCGCGCCAGCCCGCTATCGCCCCCTGGGAGAAAGCAGCCCTGGCCCGATGGGCGATGGGTTTACTGCCTCCATCCCATGCTCCGCTACCTCACCGTCCCCGTCACTCCTTTCCAGCAGAACGCCTCCATCGTCTGGTGCGACGCCACCCGGCAGGCCGCCGTGATCGACCCAGGCGGAGACCTGGACACCTTGCTGGCCGCGGTGGAAGAGCACGGGCTGACGCTGTCCCAGATCTGGCTCACCCACGCGCACATTGACCACGCCGGTGGCACGGGCGAGCTGGCCCAGCGCCTGTCGCTGCCCATCGTGGGCCCCCACCCGGGCGACCAGTTCTGGATCGACGGGCTGCCGCAGCAAAGCGCCATGTTCGGCTTTCCGCCCGCGCAGCACTTCACCCCCACGCGCTGGCTGCACGACGGCGACACCGTGCAGATCGGCAACGAGACGCTGGCCGTGCGCCACTGCCCCGGCCACACGCCCGGCCATGTGGTGTTCCACGCGCCGCAGATCGACCGCGCGTTTGTGGGCGACGTGCTGTTTGCGGGCAGCATTGGCCGCACGGACTTTCCCCAGGGCAACCACCAGCAGCTCATCGACAGCATCACGCAGCGGCTGTGGCCCATGGGCAACCAGACGGTGTTCATTCCTGGCCACGGGCCCGAGAGCACCTTCGGGCGCGAGCGGCAAAGCAATCCCTACGTGGGCGGGACCTGAGCACAGACCATCAATGCTCTCTTATTCATAGCACGCCAGGCATATTCCACTATCGCATCCAGCTGATTGGGCTTGAAATGGGTTGCCGGAGGCCGTCACAGGCCCTGGTTGCGTGCTCCGCGCCGCCGGGTGCCCAGCGGCGATCAGACCCCGGGATACCAGCCAGTTCGCCGCACCCCCGACACCGCCGGGGGCTACGATGGAGCGGTTTGCCACCTCTGCAGGCCGCCCGTGCCCCCGTGCCATGACCCCATCCAACGCGCCGCGCCCCCCGCTTGAACCCCAGCGCGGCTCCAGCCTCGCGGGCAAGGCCTACTGGGCCATGGTGCAGCGGGTCGCGCTGACGGCCGCTGCCATCGACGCGGGCTACATCCTGCTGTTTCTGTGGCTGGGCTCGATGCCGCTGGCGGCCGTGAATGTGCTGAGCATCGCCATGTACCTGGGCGCCTACCGGCTCATCCAGAAGCGCTACAACACCGCTGCACTGGCCCTGATCTGGCTGGAGGTGATCGGGCACTCGGCCCTGGGCTCGCTGCTCATCGGCTGGGAGAGCGGCTTTCACTACTACCTGCTGATGTTCATCCCCGCCATCGTGATCGCCAACACGCGCGGCTATGCCGCGCCCATGGTGCTGGCCCTGCTGGCCTACTACCTGGGCCTGCACATGCTGAGCGACGCCGTGGGGCCGCTGGACCCGCTGCCCGCGCACAGCGTGAAGATCGTGAACTGGGTGCACATCTGCGTGGTGTTTGCCATGTCGGCAGCGCTGTCGGCGTTCTACCGCCGCACCATACTCATTGCCGAGGCACGCCTGCGCAAGCAGGCCACGCGCGACCCGCTGACCGGCCTGGCCAACCGCAGCCACTTTGACGCGCAGGCCACCGAGGCGCTGGAGCGCAGCCGGCGCAGCGGTGTGCCGGTGACGCTGCTGCTGTGCGATGTGGACCACTTCAAGCGCGTGAACGACCAGTACGGCCACGCCGTGGGCGACCAGGTGCTGGTGGCCATGGGCCAGGTGCTGGCCGACAACCTGCGCGAGGGCGATGTGCTGGCGCGCTGGGGTGGCGAAGAGTTTCTGGCACTGATGCCCGCCAGCCCGCTGGACGCCGCCAGCGCCACGGCCGAGCGCATCCGTGCCGCTGTGGCCCGGGCACCGCTGCCCGTCGGCCCCGAGCCGTTGGCCCTGACGCTGTCGTTTGGCGTGGCCCTGGTGCACGGGCCCGACGACCTGCAGGCCGCCATTGCCCGCGCAGACCAGGCGCTGTATGCCGCCAAACACGCGGGGCGCAACCGGGTGCAGCTGGCGGGTGAAGACGCCACCGATGCAGTGGCGGCTAGCGCTTAAATACGCTGGCTCGGCGGTTCAACCGTTGCGGCGCGCGGCCTCGTACAGGCCTTGCACCTTGGGCACGTTCTGCTCCAGCTCGCGAATGCGCGCGGGGCCCGATGGGTGGGTGGACAAAAACGCCAGCCCGCCTTGTTTGCTGCCGCTGGCATTGCCCATCTTCTGCCACAGGCTCACGGCGGCCGACGGCTGGTAGCCCGCGCGCGCGGCCAGCTCCAGCCCCACCAGGTCGGCTTCGCTTTCGTCCGAGCGGCTGAACTGCAGCGTGAGCAACTGCCCGCCCAGACCGGCGGCCGCCTGCCCCAGGTCGCCCAGCCCCAGCAGCTGCGAGCCCAGTCGCAGCGCCAGGTTGGTGCCCTGCGTCTTGGCGATGCGCTCGCGTGCGTGCTCACGCAGCGCATGGGCCATCTCGTGGCCCATGATCATCGCGGCCTCGTCGTCGGTGAGCTTGAGCTGGTCGAGGATGCCGGTGTAGAACGCAATCTTGCCGCCGGGCATGCAAAACGCATTGATCTGCGAGCTGCCGATCAGGTTGACCTCCCACCGCCACTGGCGGGCGCGGTCGTTCCAGGGCGTGGCGTACGGGATCAGCCGCTTGGCGATGGCGTGCAGGCGCTGCAGCTGGGGGTGGTTGTCGGGCGCCAGCGCGCGCTTGGCGCGGGCCTGCTCCAGCATCTGGCGGTACTGCTGGGCGGCAGACTGCTCCAGCGTCTCGGCGGGCACGAGCTTGCGCAGGCTGGATGCCGAACCCACGTCCACCTGCGCCAGCACCGGCGTGGCCGCAGCGGCGCCCGCAGCCAGCAGGAACGCGCGGCGTGCGGACCAGGGGGACGACGGCGCGACGGAAGGAGCGGGGCAGAAAAGACACATACAAGGCAATCCCAGAAGGAATAATGAGCAGCGCTGGCACACAACACACCAGAGCCTGCCGCGCAGATGGAGGCTGACAGGATGGCTACAAGGGTGCGTCGGCGATGATAGACAAAACCCCCGCCCGCCCATGTCAGACACCTCCACATCTTCCACCCCCAGCCTCGCTCCCGCTACCGCCCCGGACAAGCCCCCGCGCACCCCCTGGCTGCAAACCCTGCGCGTGTACCTGGAGCCCGCCAGCCTGCGCATGCTGACGCTGGGTTTTTCGGCCGGGCTGCCGCTGCTGCTGGTGCTGGGCACGCTGAGCTTTCGCCTGCGCGAGGCGGGCATCGACCGCAGCACCATCGGCTACCTGAGCTGGGTGGGCCTGGCCTACGGCTTCAAGTGGGTGTGGGCGCCGCTGGTGGACCGCATGCCCATCCCGGTGCTCACGCGGCTGCTCGGGCGGCGGCGCAGCTGGCTGCTGCTGGCACAGCTGGTGGTGGTGGCGGGACTCATCGGCATGGCGCTGGCCGACCCGCGCCTCACACTGGGCCCCATCGTGTGGTGCGCGCTGGCCGTGGCGTTTGGCTCGGCCACGCAGGACATTGCGCTCGATGCCTTCCGCATCGAATCGGCCGACGCCAACCACCAGGCCGCGCTGGCGGCGTCGTACCAGACGGGTTACCGCCTCGCGATGATCTGGGCCGGAGCCGGTGTGCTGTGGATTGCCGCGCGCTCCGAGGTCGCGCCCGCGGCCGGCCAGGCCGTGGCCCTGGGTGCCGCGGCGTACCAGAACGGCGCCTGGCAGGCGGCCTATCTGGCCATGGCGGCGTCGATGGCCGTGGGCGTGGTCACCGTGTTGTTTTCGCGTGAGCCCGCGCCCGTGGCGCTGCCCCCCGCCAAGAACGCTGCCGAGTGGATCCAGGGCGCACTGGTGGCCCCGTTTGCCGACTTCCTGCGCCGCTACGGCTGGCATGCGGCGCTCATCCTGGCGCTGATTGCCGTGTACCGCATCAGCGATGTGGTGATGGGCATCATGGCCAACCCGTTCTACGTGGACATGGGCTACACCAAGGACGAAGTGGCCGCCGTGACCAAGATCTACGGTGTGATCATGACGCTCGCTGGCGCCTTCGTGGGCGGCGTGTTGTCCATGCGCTTTGGCGTGATGCGCATCCTGATGCTGGGCGCCATCCTGAGCGCCGCCAGCAACCTGCTGTTTGCCTGGCTGGCGGGCCACGGGCACGACGTGACGGCGCTGATTGCCGTGGTGTCTGCCGACAACCTGGCCAGCGGCATTGCATCGGCCGCGTTCATCGCCTACCTGTCGAGTCTGACCAACGTGAGCTACTCGGCCACGCAGTACGCGCTGTTCAGCTCGATGATGCTGCTGCTGCCGAAGTTCGTGGCGGGCTTCTCGGGCGACTATGTGGATGCGTTTGGCTACGCCCAGTTCTTCACCTCCACGGCGCTGCTGGGGCTGCCGGTGCTGGTGCTGGTGTGGCTGGCATCGCGCATCCAGAAGGTCGGTGGCGCCTGATTCATATGTCCAGACAGCTACCAAATCAATAGCAATTTCTGAAGCCTCTCGCCACCCGGTTTACCGGAACTTTACGGGGGCTTCAACACGGGGAGACGGCTGGGCCGGACCATGAAGACAGTTTCAAAGCCTCGCTACTACACTGCTCCCATGAGCTCCCAACTGCTGATGATCGAAGACGACGCCCGCCTCGCGCAGATGGTGGGCGAGTATCTGGGCCAGTCGGGCCTGCAGGTCACGCACCGTGCCGATGGCAAGAGTGGCCTGGCGCAGCTGCAGGGCCCTGATGCCGGGCCGCTGCCCGACCTGGTGATCCTGGACCTGATGTTGCCCGACATGGATGGACTGGAAGTGTGCCGCCGCATTCGCTCGCTGCAGGGCAACGCGGCGCAGGTGCCGGTGCTCATGCTCACCGCCAAGGGCGACCCCATGGACCGCATCATCGGGCTGGAGCTGGGTGCTGACGATTACCTGCCCAAGCCCTTTGAGCCCCGCGAGCTGCTGGCCCGCATCCGCGCCATCCTGCGCCGGCGCACGGATGGTGGCGGCGCGGCAGCTGCCACCCAGGTGCTGCGCTTTGGCACGCTGGAGATCGACCGCGACGCGCGCACCGTGACCGTGGCGGGGCAGCTGGCGGACCTCACCTCCTACCAGTTCGACCTGCTGGTGGCATTGGCCGAGCGCGCGGGCCGGGTGCTCACGCGCGACCAGATCATGGAGGCCGTGCGCGGTCGCGAGCTGGAGGCGTTTGACCGCTCCATCGACGTGCACATGGGCCGCATCCGCGCGGCCATCGAGGCCGACGCCAAGAACCCGCGCCGCATCCTCACGGTGCGCGGTGTCGGTTATGTGTTTGCCAAGCAGCAAGATTGACCGCTGACGCAGGCCCCGCTGCCTGCACTGTCGCCCCACGCATGTCCCTGTCCAACCCTTTTTCCCGCCGCCTTTATCTGCGCATCTGGCTCGCCGTGGTCGGCGGCATGGCAGTGCTGACGCTCACCGTGGGATGGGCCTGGCGCATTGCCGAGGAACAAAAGGCCCAGACCAACCAGCCGTTTGTGCCGCCTTCGCGCGAGATGGCGGTGCGCGACCCGTCGGGCAACCTGGTGCTGCGCGGCATGGCCACGCGCCAGCCGTCCGAGCCGGGCGAGGTGGTGGAATTCCACATCGAGGCAGAAAACGGCCAGATCTTCACCCTGCAGATGGCGCCCCGCCAGCCCCGCATGGGCCGCAACGGCGGCCGGCCCGGGGGGCCCGGCCAGGACGAGGCGGCTTTCTGGACCCGTCCGCCCTTCGGCTTCTTGTGGCTGCTGGGCATCGTGGGTCTGGCGGTAGCGGTGGGCGTGTACCCCATCATCCGCCGCCTCACGCAGCGGCTTGAGGCCTTGCAGCGCAGCGTGAAGAAGTTTGGCGAAGGCGACCTGTCGGTGCGGGTGCCCGAGCAGGGCCAGGACGAGGTGGCCGACCTGGCGCGCCAGTTCAACGCAGCGGCAGAGCGTGTGGAAACCCTGGTCAAGTCGCACAAGTCGCTGCTGGCCAATGCCTCGCACGAGCTGCGCTCGCCCCTGACCCGTATCCGCATGGGGCTGGAGCTGATGGGTGGCCAGCAGCCTTCCCCCGCCTTCCGCGAAGAAATCCTGCGCAACATCGCCGAGCTGGACCAGCTGGTGGACGAGATCCTCCTGGCCAGCCGGCTCGACGCGCGCGAGGCCGACGTGGGCACCGTGGAACTGGTGGACCTGATTGGCCTGGCCGCCGAAGAGTGCGCGCGCGTGGACGCCGACCTGGACGTGAGCGCGAGCCCCGATTCGCTGGAGGTGCGCGGCGTGGCCAAGCTGCTGCGCCGGGCGATCCGCAACCTGCTGGAAAACGCACGCCGCTACAGCACCGGCGAGATCACCGTGGTGGTGCACCGCCGCCAGGGCCGCGCCGAGGTGCATGTGTGTGACCACGGCCCGGGCGTGCCGCCCGGCCAGCGCGAGCGCATCTTCGAGCCCTTCTACCGACTGCCGGGCGCCAGCGAGCGCGCGGGCGGCGTGGGCCTGGGGCTGGCGCTGGTGCGGTCGATTGCCGGCCGCCACAACGGCACCGTGCACTGCCAGGACCGTGCTGACGGCGACAGCGGCGCGTGTTTTGTGCTGGCGCTGCCGCTGGCACCATCCACGCACTGATCTGCGCCTGCATTCGCGTGTGCTCAGCGCGCTGCCGGGCGGGGCGCCAGGGGCCAGCGCCAGGCCATGGCTGCATACAGCACCGCCCCCACACCGAGCGCTGCGGCGGCCACAGCCAGCCCGTAGACAAAGCCCTGCCCCTGCGTGGCCGCGTGGTGCAGCATCCACGCCACCATGGGCGGGCCCACGATCTGACCGATGCCGTAGGCGGCCGTGAGCAGCCCCGGAAAACTGTCGCCCGCCGCAGGCCACACGCGCCGCGCCTCCTGCAGGGCATAAAAGGTGATGGCAGTGAACGGCAAGCCCAGCAGCAGGCTGCCCAGTGCAAACCCCGCAGGCCCCGGCCACACCAGGCTGAGCGCGATGGCCCCGGCCTGCACCACGTAGGCTGCCATCAGCAGCCAGCGCCGGTCCCACGCGGCCGGGGTGCGGGTGGACAACGCCGCGCCCAGCGCCACGCCAGCACCAAACAGCGGCCAGAACAGGTCAGGCCAAGGCGACCCCGCAGGCAAGGCAGCGCGCGCAATCACGGGCAAAAAGGTGGCCGTGACGATGTAGCCCAGCCCTGCGAGCCCATAGGCCAGCGTGAGCCCCGTGCGCGCCCAGACTCCGTGGCCGGGGGTGGAGCCGTCCACCACCGGGCCGGAGGCTGCGGCCGACCCGGGCATCGCCACACCCCGCAGCACGGGCCAGATGGCAGCGCACAACCCCACACTCAGCAGCCCGAACACCGCCCAGCCCGCTGCGGCGGGCCACTGCAGCGCCACCATGGCACTGGCCGACAGGCCGGTGAGCACGATGCCCAGCCCCGGGCCACAAAAGATCAACCCGCTCAGCGCGGGCTGGCCCAGCGCCACCAGCCGCAGCATGCACCACACCGAGACGTTCAAGAACACCAGCGCACTGGCAACCCCGGCCGCAAACCGCAGCGCGGGCCAGGAGCCCGGCAGCGGCAGCGCCATGCCCAAGGTGAGCAGCACCGTGGCCGCGAGCCCCCAGCGCGCCAGCCGCGCCGCATGCCACCGCTGCCGCGCACGGGGCGCCACCCAGGGCAGCGCCATGCAGGCCAGCGCCCCGATCAGGTACCCGAGGTAGTTGGCTGTGGCCAGCCAGCTGCCGCCGGCCAGCGTGACCACGCCGTCGTGCAGCATCATGGGCAGCAGCGGGGTGAAAGCAAACCGGCCCACGCCCATCGCCACCGCCAGTGCGGCCATGCCCGCCAGTGCTACAGCCAGGGGACGGTCTTGGGGGGCGGTGCGCGGTTCCATGCAGGCGGTTTCCAGTCTATGATTCTGTTTTGAGATTTATTTTCTATTAATCATCTCATAACAAGAATATTTATGGATCTGGCAGCGCTCGAAATATTCCGCGCCGTCGCGCAGGAAGGCAGCGTGACCCGCGCGGCCGAACGGCTGGGCCGCGTGCAGTCCAACGTGACCACGCGCGTGCAACAGCTGGAAGAGCAGCTGGGCGCCACGCTGTTCCTGCGCGAGGGCAAACGCATGGTGCTGACGCCTGCCGGGGAGGCGCTGCGCGGCTATGCCGACCGCCTGCTGGCGCTGGCCGAAGAGGCCCGCCAGTCGGTGCACCCCGGCCAGCCCGGCGGCCGGTTGCGCCTGGGCGCCATGGAAAGCACGGCCGCCGCACGCCTGCCGCAGCCGCTGGCCCGGCTGCATGCACAGTGGCCGGATCTGGTGCTGGAACTGTCCACCGCCCCCTCGCGCCAGCTGGTGGAGCAGGTGCTGGCCCACACCATCGACAGCGCACTGGTGGCCTGGCCGCCGCCGGGCATCGACGCCGAGGCGCCGGTGGAGCGCACCGCCGTGTTTGCCGAGGCCCTGCTGCTGGCCCTGCCCGCCGACCACCCGCCCGTGCACACGCCCCAGGACCTGCAGCTGGACACCTTGGCCGCCTTCAGCCCCGGCTGCACCTACCGCCGCATGGGCGAGGCCTTCATGCAGCAAAAGGACGGCAGCCCGCCGCGCGTGCTGGAGCTGGCCTCGTACCACGCCATCCTGGCCTGTGTGGCCACCGGTCGCTGCGCGGGCGTGGTGCCCCAGGCCGTGATCGACCTGATGCGCGAGCCGCCTGCGCTGCGCCTGGTGCCCCTGGCCACCTGCGACACGGTGCTGGTGCACCGGCGCGGCTACCAGTCGCCTGCGCTGGACGCGCTGCGGACCGCACTGACCTCCGGCGAAGCACACCGCCCCGCCACATCGACCTGACCCCCTCCCCCACAGATCGCACAAGGAGCCCCCATGCCCGCCGCCTTCACCACCCACCTGGGCCTTGCGCTGCCCATCATCCAGGGCCCGATGACCGGGTCGGACACGCCCGCGCTGGCCGCCGCCGTGTCCAAGGCCGGCGGCCTGGGCATGCTGGGCTGCGGCATGCGCTCGCCCGCCGCCATGGCCGAGGCGGCCGCTGAGGTGCGCCGCCGCACCGACCGGCCCTTTGGCATGAACCTGTTTGTGCAGGCCACCCCAACGCCGGACGACGCCACGGTGCAAGCCGCACTGCAGCGCCTGGCGCCGTTCTACGCGGAGTTCGGCCTGGTGCCCGAGCGGCCCGCACAGTGGTGTGAGGACTTCGCGGCCCAGCTCGACGCCCTGGTGGCTGCACGGCCGGCCGTGGCCAGTTTTACCTTCGGCATCCTCACGGCGGCGCAGGTGGCCAGGCTACAGGCCGTAGGCAGCTACGTGATCGGCACCGCCACCACGCTGGCCGAGGCGCAGGCCTGGGCCAGCGTGGGCGCGGATGCTGTCTGCGCCTCCGGCATGGAAGCCGGGGGGCACCGGGGCACGTTCCTCACGCCCACACAGCCCGGCGCCACCGGAGCGGCGCCGTCGCTGGCCGACTTTGCGGCCAGCATGGTGGGTACGCTGCCGCTGGTGGCGCAGTGTGTGCAGGCCCTGTCCATCCCGGTGATCGCTGCGGGGGGCATCATGGACGGGCGCGGCATTGCGGGTGCGCTGGCGCTGGGCGCCCAGGCGGTGCAGATGGGCACGGCCTTCCTGACCTGCCCCGAGTCGGCCATTGGCCCGGCGTACCGCGAGGCCCTGGCACACGCCCAGGCCACCGACACGCGCACCACCCGCATCTTCTCGGGCCGGCCGGCACGCGGCATCGTCAACCGCATGATGCAAGCCCTGCAGGCCGACGAGGCCACCGTGCCGCCCTACCCCGTGCAGAACGCGCTGACCGGTGCACTGCGCCGCGCGGCCGCCCAAGCGGGCCAGGCGGACTGCCTGTCGCTGTGGGCAGGCCAGGGTGTGGCCCAGGTGCGGCCCATGCCAGCGGCGCAGCTGGTGGCGTTGTTGGCCCAGGAGTGGCAGCAGGCCACCGCGCCGGGTGGAAACTCCACTGTCGGCCACCAATAACTATTATTTCTATAGCGCCAGAGGCATATTGAACAAGCGCTTGCGGCCAAAAACGCCCCAAAACCCGCGCAGCAGCCTCCCCGATATGAGCAGGACGCCAAAAACCGGCGCGCTGTCAAACCCGTGCCACCGTGGAGCTGGCTTTGCCAGGCCACGGGTGGCGTCCCCCGTTGGGGAGAAGGCGCCGAAGGCGACTCAGGGGGGCGTCTCAGCCTCTCCAGGGCAGTTCGCGCGCAGGGCCCTGGATCACGGGAGGCTGGGCATTGAGGGTTTCGCCCGCCAGCACCCGCTCGTACATGCGCAGGTAGTTGCGCGCCATGCGCTCGGCGCCAAAGTGCTCCACCACATGCTGGTGGCAGGCGCGCGGGTCAAAGCGGTTGCCCCGCACAGCCTCGGCCAGCACCGAGGCCTGGTCGGACAGCACACCGCAGTGCACGGGCACCAGCTCGGGCAAGGCGCCGTAGGGGGTGGAGAACACGGGGCAGCCAAAGTACAGGCTCTCGATCACGGCCAACCCGAACGGCTCGTGCCAGCGCACCGGAAAGATCAGCCCGCGCGAGGCGTTGAGCAGGCCCGTCTTCTGCGTGCCGCCCACCATGCCGTGAAAGTGGATCTTGCGCGACAGGGTCCAGCGAAAGCCGCGCTTGAAGTTGATGCGGTTGCCGCCCAGCACGTCCAGCTCCACCCCGGCCATCTTGGCCACCTTGATGGCGCCGCGCACGTTCTTCACGCCCCAGGCCGCCTTGCCCAGGAAGTGGTAGTGCGAGCGCGGGCGGTCAAAGTCCACCGGGCCATAACCCGCCCAGTCCAGCCCGTTGTAGACGAATTCGCTGGAGCCGTAGCGCGCCGCATGGTCGCGCGACAGGAACACCGTGTTGCGGGGCAGCGGCTTGGGCTTGCGGGCGTTGCCGTGTTCGGTCACCAGGTAGGGCTTGGACAGCTCGGAGCGTGGGTTGAACTGGAAATGCGTGATGTCCACGTCGGCTGGGATCTGCCCCTCCCAGGGCTCTTCGGGCCGGATGGGCAGCACCTGGCCGAAGTCGCAGGTCGAGCCCTCGGGCACCAGGTAGCTCACGCGGTGGCCCTGCTGCACCAGCGTCTTGCCCAGGTCCCAGATCACGCGCTCGGTGCCGCCGTAGCCATACACAGGGATGGGGGAGTTGTTGACCAGCAGGATGTGCATGGCAGAGGTCCTTCAGGAAAGAGCGGCGGCCTGCCCGGGTGCCTGCAGCCGCTGGCGCTCGCGGCCTTGCAGGATGGCCAGCACCAGCATGCCCATGAACAGGTAGAACATGGTGCCGCTGTTGTGCCCCAAAAACACCTGGGTGGTGCCAAAGCCCATGTAGGACACGGGCAGCAGCACCCCGATCATGCGCAGGCACAGGCCCTCGGTATCCAGCACGCCCGCACTCCCCGGGAACACGCGCCGCCGCGTGGGCCAGAACAGCACCAGGAGCACACCATAGAAAAACAGCAAGACCACCACGCCGGGGATGCCGCGCTTGGCAAAGATGTCCAGCACCTCGTTGTGGGCGTGGCTGAACTGCAAAACAATCGGGTGGGCCTCGCCGGCAGCCACCCGCCGCTGCTTCTCGGCCTCGTAGCCGTAGCGGCCCCAGCCGGTCCAGGGGCGGTCCAGACCCATGCGCCAGGCCAGGCCCCAGTGCGCCAGGCGCTGGCCCACCGAGCTGGCCGCGTCGCCCCGCGACTCGTACTGCGTGATCTCCTGCCGCGCCTCATCCACGCGCAGGCGCACCTCGTTGGCCTTGAAGGCCATCAGCCCGGCCGCACCCGCCACGACCAACACGCCGCCCACTATGGCCAGCTTGCGCTGGCCACAGCGGGCCTGCAGCCAGGCGCACAGCAGCAACGCCAGCGGCAGCACCACCCAGCCCCCGCGCGACTCGGATAGCAGCGATCCCTCCAGGCCCAGCAGAATGCCCACCGCCCAGCCCGCACGCTGCCAGGGCTTCCAGCGGTCCCACAGCACCAGCAGCGCGACCGAACACATCAGCCCCAGCAACAGGCTGAGCCCGCCGTACTGGATGGCGTTGGTAAAACCATTGGCGCGCGGCAGGTGCAGCACCATGGCCTGGTACAAACCGATCAGCCCCGCGCCAAAGGCGCCGACGGCGATACCGGCCCAGAGCCAGCGCACCCGCGGGGGATAGGCCAGCACATACAGCAGGCACGGCAGCGCCAGCAGGTACTTGGCAGGCCGGTCCAGGTTGGACCAACTGCCCTGGGCCGGGTCAAAGTCGAGGGCCCAGACCGTGCCCATCGCCACGATGGAGGCCAAAAGCAGCCAGGCATCGCGCCCCGGCCGGCGCCGCAGCCACACCCCGGCGGTGGCCAGGCTGCACAACAGCAGCACCACCGCCCCCCAGGAATAGCCCGAGCGCACCCACAGCGCCATACCCGGCACCATGAAGGCCGCCGCGCCCGACAGGCGCACAAAAAATTCGTCAGCTTTGGTCACCGGCGCACGCTCTCGCTCAGTTGCTGGTGGTCGTACTCCAGGGCGGCGTACCGGAAGAACGCCTCCAGTGCCACAAACAGACAATACAGAAAACCCGCCCCGCCACACAAAAAACCCAGCCGAAACACATACAGGCGCAGGAACATGCTGGTGCCCGAGGCCAGGCCCCGCACCACGCCGCCCTTCTTGCCTGCCGCCGCCCGCTTGGCGGCACCGAGCATCGCGTACTGGGTGAGCTTTTCCAGGCTGCCGCGCACCGTGGTGCGCGAGTAGTGCAGCAGCCGCGCTTCGATCAGGCGGCGCGGCACGGCGCCACCGCCCGGTAGCGGCAACAGTTCGGCCTGCTCGTGCACCACACCCGTGAACTCGCGGACCATGGCGCGCACGAACAGGCGCTCGATCTGCGATTGCGAGCGAAAGTACCTGAGTTCGTGCCCGTAGGCCACCATGCGCCAGCGGATGCTCCACACGGCCTGCGCGCCAGAGCGCACGATGGCCTGCAGCTCCTGGGCGAACGCAGGTGTCATCACCTCGTCGGCGTCCAGAAAGAAGATGTAGTCGCCCCGCGCATGGGCCAGCAGCCGGTTGCGCTGCACGGCAAAGCCTTTCCAGTCGGGATAGTTGTGGACTTCGGCGCCCAGGCGCTGGGCGATGGCCACGGTGTCATCGGTGCTACCGCTGTCCACCACCAGCAACTGGTCGGCAAACGCAGCGCTTTGCAGGCAGGCTTCGATGCGGTGCGCCTCGTTGAGGGTCAGCACCGCCACGGTCAACGTGGGCGGCGGCGTAGCGCCGCCGACTGCAACCGGCATCAATCAGTGACCAGCGTGTACGTGCTCACCGGCCTTCAGGCGGTACACCGTGCCACAGTAAGGGCACTTGGCTTCACCCGTGCGGGCCACGTCCAGGTACACCTTGGGGTGGCTGTTCCACAGCTTCATGTCGGCCTTGGGGCTGGGACAGAAAACGCCGCCTTGGGCGTTCAGGTCTTTGGCCAGGAGTTCAACGGTTGCTTGCGACATGTTCTTCAGACCTTGCTCAGCCAGTGGGCGTATTTCGGATTGCGGCCACCGACGATGTCGAAGAAGGCGCTTTGAATTTTTTCGGTGATCGGGCCGCGCGATCCGCTGCCCAGCTCGATCCGGTCGAGTTCGCGGATGGGCGTGACTTCAGCGGCCGTGCCGGTGAAGAAGGCCTCATCGGCGATGTACACCTCGTCGCGCGTGATGCGCTTTTGCACGATCTCCAGGCCCAGGTCCTTGGCGATGTGGAACACGGTGTTGCGGGTGATGCCGTTCAGGGCGCCGGCCGACAGGTCGGGCGTGTAGATCACGCCGTTCTTGATCACAAAGATGTTTTCGCCCGCGCCTTCGGACACAAAACCCGAGCTGTCCAGCAGCAGGGCTTCGTCGTAGCCGTCGTCCGTGGCTTCCATGTTGGCGAGGATGGAGTTGGTGTAGTTGCTCACCGCCTTGGCCTGCGTCATGGTGATGTTGACGTGGTGGCGGGTGTAGCTGCTGGTCTTGACGCGGATGCCGCGCTTGAGGCCTTCCTCGCCCAGATAGGCGCCCCAGGCCCAGGCAGCGACCATCAGATGAATCTGGTTACCCTTGGGCGAAACACCCAGCTTTTGCGAGCCGATCCAGGTCAATGGACGCAGATAGCAGGATTCGAGCTTGTTTTCGCGCACCACGGCTTTCTGGGCCTCATTCACCTCTTCCTTGGTGAACGGGATCTTCATGCGCAGGATCTTGGCGCTGTTGAAGAGGCGGTCGGTGTGCTCTTCCAGGCGGAAGATCGCCGTGCCATTGGCGGTGTTGTAGGCGCGCACGCCTTCGAAGGCGCCGCAGCCGTAATGCAGGGTGTGGGTCAGCACGTGGATCTTGGCGTCGCGCCAATCGACCATCTGGCCGTCCATCCAGATCTTGCCGTCACGGTCGGCCATCGAGGGAACTACGGGGCTCATGGGTGTCCTTTGGTTGCTGTGGGTCGCAAAACCAGGATTTTACGGGGCGGCGGGCGGCGCGCCTTCTCCATCAGCGGCAGGGTTGTCCTGGGGGCGGACCAGGGTCCACACCACCAGCTTGCCCTGCTGGAACTCGCAGGTCACGTACGAGCGGGTGCCGTCGGTCCAGCGGTAGACCTCGGGCTGCACGTTTTCGGCCGAAACGCGCTCTCCCAGCGCCTGGGTCATGGCCACCACGTGCATGAGGTTCACGCCCTTCGTCAGCCGGGCGTTGAGCATCACGGCGCTGCCCACATACCCGATGGGGCGCTTGGCGGCCTTTTGCATCACGCTCATCAGCCGCGTGAAGTGCAGCAGGCCCCACATGACCAGCCCACCGGCCACGGCAGCCACCCCGGCCCAGCCGTAGGCATAAAAACCAAACCCGATCAGGGCCACCGCCCCCAGGGGCACCAGAATATTGCGCAAGTTCATAGGTCGAGATTGTCTTATGGCGCCATGGACATGGCGCTGTGGGCATTGCTTACAGACCGCGCACCACGTTCATGGCCTCTTCCACCCGCTCGACGGCGTGGATGGTCAGCCCTTCGATGGGTTTTTTGGGCGCATTGGCCTTGGGCACCACGGCCACGCTGAAACCCAGCTTGGCGGCTTCCTTCAGGCGTTCCTGCCCCCGGGGCGCAGGCCGCACCTCACCGGCCAGCCCCACTTCGCCAAACGCCAGAAAGCCGCGCGGCAGCGCCTTGCCCCGCAGGCTGGAGGTGATGGACAGCATCACCGCCAGGTCGGCTGCGGGCTCGCTGATGCGCACGCCCCCCACCGCATTCACAAACACGTCCTGGTCCATGCAGGCCACCCCCGCATGGCGGTGCAGCACGGCCAGCAGCATGGCCAGGCGGTCCTTGTCCAGGCCCACCGACAGGCGCCGGGGGCTGGGGCCGCCACTGTCCACCAGGGCCTGGATCTCCACCAACAGCGGGCGTGTGCCCTCCAGCGTCACCATCACGCAGCTGCCGGGCACGGGCTCGGAATGCTGGCTCAAGAAGATGGCGCTCGGGTTGCTCACGCCCTTGAGGCCCTTCTCGGTCATGGCGAACACGCCAATTTCGTTGACCGCGCCGAAGCGGTTCTTGATGGCGCGCACCAGGCGGAACTGGCTGTGCGTGTCGCCTTCGAAGTACAGCACCGTGTCCACCATGTGCTCCAGCACGCGCGGCCCGGCCAGCGCACCCTCTTTGGTCACATGGCCGACCAGGATGACGGCGATGCCCGTGCCCTTGGCCATGCGCGTGAGGTGCGCTGCGCATTCCCGCACCTGGGCGACGGAGCCCGGCGCGCTGGTGAGCTGGTCGGAGTAAGTGGTCTGGATGGAGTCAATGACCACCACGGCGGGCTGCGTGGCCTCGACGGTCGCCAGAATCTTTTCAAGCTGGATCTCGGCCAGCAGCTGCACCTGGCTACCGTCGATGCCCAGGCGCCGCGAACGCAGCGCCACCTGCGCTCCGCTCTCCTCGCCCGTCACATACAGCGTGGGCAGGCCCGCGCGCTGCAGCGCGTCCATGGCCTGCAGCAGCAGGGTCGATTTGCCGATGCCCGGGTCGCCCCCGATGAGCACCACGCCGCCTTCCACAATGCCACCGCCCAGCACGCGGTCCAGCTCGTCGATGCCGCTGGGGGTGCGGGCCACGTCCTGGGCCTCGATGGCGGCCAGCGGCAGGACGGGCTGCGCATTGGCCAGGCCCGCGTAGCCTTGCGGCGTGCTCAGGCGGTTCTTGCCCGGCCCGGCCTCGGCCACCTGCTCGATCAGCGTGTTCCAGGCGCCGCAGGACGGGCATTTGCCCAGCCAGCGCGGGCTGGTGCCGCCGCACTCGGTGCAGGTGAACGTGGTTTTTTCTTTGGCCATGGCAGGTGTCGGTGAGGCGCCCCGATGCAGGGGCAGCCGACTATAGCGGCCATGCCCACATCGATCCGCCGCAGCCCGTACGATGGCGGGCTTGGCACCGCACGGAGTTGACATTGCAGACACCCACCAACCGCTTCAAACAGGCCATGGCCCAAGGCCAGGCGCAAATCGGCCTCTGGCTCGGGCTGGCCAACAGCTACAGCGCCGAAATCCTCGCAGGCACCGGCTACGACTGGCTGCTGGTCGATGGCGAACATGCGCCGAACGACCTGCGCTCCATCCTGCACCAGCTGCAGGCCATCGCCAGCGCCACCAGCGCCCTGCCCCCCGGAATGCAGGCGCCCCACCCCATCGCCCGGGTGCCGGTGGGTGACACGGCCCTCATCAAACAGTACCTGGACATCGGCGCACAGACCCTGCTGGTGCCCATGGTCGATACGCCCGAGCAGGCCCAGCAGCTGGTGCGCGCCACGCGCTATGCGCCCGAAGGCGTGCGCGGCATGGGCAGCGCACTGGCCCGCTCGTCGCGCTGGCAGGCGTACCCGCAGTATGTGCACGAGGCCAACCAGCAGATCTGCCTGCTGGTGCAGGCAGAAACGGTGGAAGCCATGGCCCACCTCGATGCCATTGCCGCCACGCCCGGGGTGGACGGCGTGTTCATCGGCCCGGCCGACCTGTCGGCCTCCATGGGCCACCCGGGCAACCCAGGGCACCCTGACGTGCAGGCCGCCATCCACGAAGGCATTGCGCGCATCCTGCGCGCAGGCAAGGCGCCGGGCATCCTGGCCACGACCGAATCACAGGCGCGCCAGTGGCTGGCAGCGGGCGCGCTGTTTGTGGCCGTAGGCGTGGACACCATGCTGCTGGTGAGTGCTGCGCAGGAGCTGCTGGCACGCTACCGCAGCGCGACCGACGCCACCCCCACCCGGCCCGCAGGCTACTGAGCTTTTCTTCTTTCAGACTCAAGGACAGACATCCATGAAAGCATGTATCTACGGCGCCGGCGCCATCGGCGGCTGGCTGGGCGTGGCCCTGGCGCAAGCGGGCCACACCGTCAGCATGGTGGCGCGGGGCGACACGCTGCGCGCCCTGCAAGCCGATGGGCTGCGCATGCGGCGCGCCGACGGCTCGCTGGCGCAGGTGCCCGTCACAGCCCACAGCGACCCGGCCGCACTCGGCGTTCAAGACCTGGTGGTGGTCGCCGTCAAGGCCCCGGGCCTGCCCGACGTGGCGCGCGCCATGGCGCCGCTGATCGGGCCCGACACCATCGTGCTCACCGCCATGAACGGCGTGCCGTGGTGGTTCCTCGACGGCTTTGGCGGTGCGGCGCAGGGGCGTGCCCTTGAATCCGTGGACGCGGGGGGCGTGATTGCCCAGGCCGTCCCGGCGCGCAACGTGGTGGGCAGTGTGGTGCACACCAGCTGCTCGCTGGAGGCTCCGGGTTTCGTCCGCCAGCACTTTGGCAACCGCCTCATCGTGGGCGAGCCGGACGGCAGCCGCAGCCCGCGCCTGCAAGCCCTGGCCGACACGCTGCAGCGCGGCGGCATCGATGTGGAAGTGAGCGACTGCATCCAGAAGGACATCTGGTTCAAGCTCTGGGGCAACCTCACCATGAACCCCATCAGCGCCCTCACCGGCGCCACCACCGACCGCATCCTGGACGACGAGCTGGTGCGCGGCTTTGTCAGCGCGGTGATGCTGGAAGCCAAGGCCATCGGCGACCAGTTGGGCCTGCCCATCGACCAGCAGCCCGAGGACCGCCACGCCGTCACGCGCAAGCTGGGTGCATTCAAGACCTCGATGCTGCAGGATGTGGAGGCGGGCAAGCCCATGGAGATCGACGCCCTGGTGGGCGCGGTGCGCGAGCTGGGGCAGATCACCCACACGCCCACGCCGCACACAGACGCCCTGCTGGGCCTCACGCGGCTGATGGCGCGCACGCGGGGCCTGTACTGATTCATTTCAAGCAAAATCGACTGCAGGCGCTAGTGGAATATGCGCCAACAGCTATTTAATTCATAGCAAACCAACCATGACCCAACTCACGCTGTACTACACCCCCGGCACCTGCGCGCAGGCCGTTCGCATCGCTCTGGAAGAAGCGGGCGCCCCCTACGACCTGGTGCGCGTGGACTTCGCCGCCGGCCAGCAACGCACGCCCGAGTACCTGGCGGTGAACCCCAAGGGCCGCGTGCCCGCGCTGGCCACGCCGCACGGCACGCTGACGGAGACCCCTGCCCTGCTGGCCTACGTGGCGCAGAGCTTCCCAGAGGCGCGCCTGGCGCCCGCCGACGCGCATGGCTTTGCGCGCCTGCAAGAGTTCCACAGCTACCTCGCGTCCACGGTGCACATCGCCCATGCCCACCGCCCCCGCGCCAGCCGCTGGGCCGACGATCCCGAAGCCCAGGCGGCGATGCAGCGCAAGGTGCCGCAGAACATGACGGAGTGCTTTCACCTCATCGAAACCCACTACCTGCCGCAAGCGGACCAGGGGCCCTGGGTGATGGGCGAGCAATACACGGTGGCCGACGGCTACCTGTTCACCATCGGCACCTGGCTGCACAGCGACGGCGTGGACATTGCCCAGTTTCCGAAGGTGTTTGCACACACGCAGCGCATGCTGCAGCGCCCCGCCGTGCAGCGCGCACTGGCCTGAGTTTTTGCTGGGTCACTACATCAACGCCGTCTGGATGCGCGGCGTTTGAAACTGGCGGGGCCGAGGCGAGGGCCGCCGCGCAAGGGGCGCCCCGCCGCGCTGGCGGCGTCCCCCTTCCCGAACTGCGCAGCAATTCGAGAGAAGGGGGAAGGCACGAAGTGCCTCAGGGGGTTGTCACTCTCAATTCACCTTCAGATACCGCCAGTCGATGCGGTTGTCGGCGCGGTGGATGATGTCCACCTTCTTGGTGCCCGCCCACGGAATCACCTGGTTGTACAGCGGGATGTGCGACACCAGCTCATGCTCCTTGATCAGCGCCTGCTCGATCAGGCCGTTGCGCGTGGCGGTGTCCGTTTCCTTCTTCACACGCTCGATCAGCGCGTCCATCTGCGGGTCGGAGAACCGGCCCAGGTTGAAGTTGCCGTCCCCACCCGCGCCCGTTGTGCGCACCAGCGACTGCAGGCTGTAGAACGCATCGAACGTGGGCACGCCCCAGCCCAGCAGGTAGATGCTGGCTTCGTTGCGCTGGATCATCGGAAAGTAGGTGGCAAACGGCAGCGAGCGCAGCTTGGCCTTCACGCCCACCTTGGCCCAATGTGACGTGATGGCCTGGCACAGCTGCTCGTCGTTGATGTAGCGGCCCGCGCTGCAGGCAAAGTCCACCTCAAAGCCGTTGGGGTAGCCCGCATCGGCCAGCAGCTTCTGCGCGGCCTTGGGGTCGTAGGGGTAGCGCACGTCGGCCTTCTTGGTCCAGCCGTTGACCTGGTTGGCGATGAGTGTGCCCGTGGGCTGGGCCAGGCCACGCAGCACCACGCGCTGGATGGACTGGATGTCGATGGCCTGGTACAGCGCCTTGCGCACGCGCAGGTCTTTCACCGGGTTCTTGCCCTTCACATCCGAGCCGGGCAGCTCGTCACGGAACTGGTCCAGCCCCAGGAAGATGGTGCGGTATTCTGGCCCTTCGAGCACCTGCAGGTTGGGCGTCTGCTTGATGCGCGCCAGGTCCTGCAGGCTCGGGTCGATCACAAAATCCACCTCACCCGACAGCAGCGCCGCTGTGCGCGTAGCGTCGGCCTTGATGGGGGTGTAGACGATCTCGGTCAGGTTGGTGGGGTACTTGCCCTTGCCCCACCAGTGGGGGTTGGGCTCCAGCACCACGCGCTGGTCAGGCGTCCACTGCTTGAGCTGGTAGGGGCCAGTGCCCAGCGCATTGCGGTGGGCAAAGTTTTCGTCCTTGGTCTTGATGTCCTTGGGCTCGACCGACTTGTTCTTCTCGGCCCAGGCCTTGCTCATGATGCGCAGCTCGGTCAGCTGGTTCACCAGCACCGGGTTGGGCAGGTCGGAGTGGATGTCGATGGTGTATGCATCGACTTTTTCCACACGGTCAATGCCCTGGGTGTAGACGGCGAAGTTGGAGCTTTTGGCCTTGGCGCGCTCCAGCGAGAACTTGGCGTCGTCGGCCGTGAACTCGCTGCCGTCGCTGAACTTCACGCCCTTGCGCAAGGTCAGGCGCAGCTGGGTGGGCTTGATCAGCTTCCACTCGGTGGCGAGCGAGGGCTCGGGCTTGAAGGTCTTGCTGTTGTATTCCACCAGCGTGTCGTACACCGCGCCGTGCATGGTGTTGTTCACGCCCACGTTCTGGGTGTGGATGTCCCAGGTGGAAATGTCCACCGAGCGGGACCAGCGGAACGTGGCGGACTGTGCGGCCAGGGGCAGGGCCGCAACAACGGCGGCGGCCAGGAGAAGGTGTTTGAAGCGCATGGACGGGAGGATAGGCAAAAAAGCCAAAAGATGCTGAATGGCCAGACTATCCCCCAAGCGGCGCTTTTAGAAAACGAACTTATTCTTCTTAGCTTAGAGCCATCACCCCTGCCAGCACCAGCATGGTGGTCGCCGTCACCCCATCCAGCACCCGCCACGCCGCCGGTGTGGCAAACAACGGGGCCAGCCAGCGGGCGCCCAGGCCGATCAGCAAGAACCACAGCGCGCTGGCCAGCGAGCCACCCGCCGCAAACAGCGCACGGCCCCAGGCCGGGTAGGGTGTGGCCATGGTGCCCAGCAGCACCACGGTGTCCAGGTACACATGCGGGTTGAGCCAGGTGAGCGCCACCACCGTGGCCAGCGTGGTGCGCAGGCTGGCGCCGGGGCCGCTGGTGGCGACCAGCAACTGGCCGGGGCGCAGCGCCCGCGCGGCCGTCTGTGCCGCATACATCAGCAGGAACAGCGCACCCGCCCAGCGCATGAACTGTGCCCATTCGGGCCGGGCCAGCAGCACGCCGCCCATGCCCCACACGCCCACCTGCAGCAGCACCGCGTCCGACAGCGCACACACCAGCACCACGGGCATCACATGCTCGCGCCGCAGGCCCTGGCGCAGCACGAACGCGTTTTGCGCGCCAATGGCCATGATGAGCATGGCGGTGGAAGTGAAACCGTGAACGAAGGCAGTGGAGACCATGGGCACGGATTCTGGCCAAGGGCCTGCGTTGACGCCAGCTATACTTTTTAACGATCCGTCAAAATGGCTAACCACCCATGCAACTCGACTCCGCCCAGCTCAACGCCTTTGCCACGGTGATCGATGAGGGCAGCTTCGAGCGAGCGGCGGCCGTGCTGCATGTCACGCGCTCGGCGGTGTCGCAGCGCGTCAAGCTGCTGGAAGAGCGCGTGGGCCAGGTGCTGGTGCGCCGCGCCACGCCCTGCACGCCCACCGAGGCCGGGCAGGCGCTGTACCGCCATGCGCGCGAGGTGGCGTTGAGCGAGGCCGACGCGCTGGCCACCATTGGCGGCGGGCAGCACAGCACCACGCGGCTGGCAATTGGCGTGAATGCCGACTCGCTGGCCACCTGGTTCCCCCACGCCATGGCGCAGGCGGCCGAGGGGCAGGCCATCACCTTCGACATCCATGTGGAAGACCAGGACCATTCGGCCAACCTGCTGCGCGAGGGCCGCGTGATGGCCGCCGTGACGGCCGACCCGCAGCCCGTGCAGGGCTGCCAGGTGCTGCCGCTGGGCACGCTGCGCTACCGCGCACTCGCAAGTCCTGCGTTCATGCAGCGCCACTTTGCCCAAGGGGTGAACGCCACCACGCTGGCGCAGGCGCCCATGCTGGTGTTCAACCGCAAGGATGCGCTGCAGGCGCGTTTTGTGGGCCGCATCACGCGCCGCAAGCTCGCACCGCCCGTGCACTGGCTGCCCGAGGCGCATGTGTTTGTCAAAGCCACCCGCGCCAGCCTGGGCTGGGGCATGACGCCCGACCCGCTGGTGGAGGATGACCTGAAGACTGGTGCGCTGGTCGAGCTGATTGCGAACAAGCCGGTGGATGTGCCGCTGTACTGGCAGTGCTGGCGCCTGAACGTGCAGGCCCTGCAGCACGTGACCGCAGTCGTGCAGCGGGCTGCTGCGCTGACGCTGCTGCGCTGAGAGGAAAGTCGAGAGGGATGTAGCAAGCAAGGGCCGACTACGCAGCGCTCGCCAGGTCCTCGTGGTGATCCGCAGCGCCGCGCTTCCAGTAGGCGGAGATGCGCATGCGTTTCGGGTCCACGCCCGGCTTGGCGAGCATGGCGCGGCGCACGGCGGCCATGTCGCTGTGTTCGCCCGCAGCCCAGACAAAGCCCGCGCCGGGTGGCAGCGCCAGGGCTTCGACGGCGGCAGGCAACGCGCTCACCCATTGCAGGTCCACCTGCGCCGCACTCACCAACACCCGCTGGTCGGCCGGGTTGTTCAGCTGGATGCGCACCGTGGCCACCGCGCTGGCGGGCAGCTCGGCCAGGCGGCGGGCGATGGCGGGCAGCGCGGTTTCGTCGCCCAGCAGCCAGTGCCAGTCGAAGCCCGTGGGCACCACCATGCTGCCGCGCGGCCCGGCAATGCCCACCCACTGGCCCACGGTGGCGCTGGCGGCCCAGTCGGTGGCGGGGCCCGCGTCGTGCAGGGCCACTTCGATGTCCAGTTCGCCCGCAGCGGCGTCAAAACGCGCGGGGGTGTAGTCGCGCAGCACGGGGCGCGGGCCGTCAAACACGGGGCGACCGTCCTGCAGCGTGGGCAAGGTGGGGCGGTCTTGCCCGGGGGAGGGAAGGATGAGCTTGAGATGGTCGTCGAACCCAGCGCTCACAAAGCCCGCCAGCTCGGGGCCGGCCAGGGTCAGCCGCACAAAGCCGGGGCTGACCTGGGTGCGGCGCACCACCTGGAGGTGGCGGCCCTGCAAAGGGTGGCGAATGCGCTCGATGGCGAGAGAGAGGGCCGTGGCGGCCAGGGGCAGAGGTGCGTTCATGGCGTAAAATGTTGATTTAATCAACCAAATCATCCGCCATTCAGTTGACTTTGTCAACCGATAGCCACGCCATGCCCCCACGTGCCCGCCCCGATGTGTTTGAAGCCCTGCACGACCTGATGCACGCCTACCGGGCGCGCATGGTGCGCGCGATGACCTCCGTGCATCCGGACCTGACCTTCAACGAAGTGCGCGCGCTGAACTTCATCGGCCGCCACCCTGGCGCCACGCAGAAAGAGCTGGTGCGCCACAGCGGCGCCGACAAGGCGCAGGTGGCGCGCATGCTGGGCCTATTGCAGGACAAGGGTTGGCTGGAGCGCCAGCCCCACGCCGAGGACCGGCGCAGCCTGTGCCTCACGCTGAGCGCCGAGGGCCAGGCGCTCTACCAGGCGCTGCAGACCGCGCGGCAGACCCTGTCGGCCCAGGTGCTGGCGGGCTGCGACGACGACACCCAGGCGCAGTTGCTGGCCCTGCTGGCGCGGGTGCGGACCAACCTGGACGCGCTGGCCCCCCTGGAGACTGGCGAGGACTGCAGCCACGGCAAGGGCCGATCCTCCCGTTAAGGGCCCCACAGGGGGTTTCAAGTGCTTTTGAAGGGATTTTTGCCCCAAGCGCTAGTGCAATATGCCCTGGCAGCTATCAAATAGAGAGCAAATCAGCGCCCCTGGATTACGCGTAGCGCCTCGGGCAGCGAATGCACATGGGGCAGGAAATGGTCGATGGTGGCGCCCAGCAGCACGGCGCAGACTAGCGCGCCCAGCAGCGGCTTCCAGGTCAGGCGCACGGCGGCGCTGAGCCAGCCCTCGCGCTCCACCCCCACGGCGGCGCGGGCCGTGGCCACTGAAAAGGCGATCTCCACCGCCACTGTGAGCAGCACATCCCAGCCAAAAAACAGCATGGCGAGCGAGCCCGCGCCCAGGATCAGCGCCGCGCCGATGAGAAAGATGGCCACCACGGGCACGACCACCACGGCGCCCTCGTCGGCGCTGCCCAGCGCATCGGCCGCGCCCCCGGCAATATCGCCCAGCACGCTGGAGTCGCTGCCGGAGCCCCCGCTGGACAGGCCCTGCGTCCACCCGCCCCCAAAGTCCCCCGATGCGCCGCCGCCGCCAAAGTTGCCACCGCCGGTGCGGGGCAAGGGCACTTGGCCGCCCCCGGAGGGGCCATTGCCACTGGGCCAGGAGATGTCGGGCAATTCCACACTGCTGCCATCGCCCGACGACCCGTCCCGCCGCACCAGCCGCGCTGCCCAGGCGCGCAGCACCAGCAGATAGCCGACGTAGCCCACGGACAGCGTAATCAAGTACCGCAGTGCCAGCGAATCCACGCCCAGCACCATCTGCAGGTGCGAGGTGGCCCACATCAGCAGCAGCGTGAAGCTGCCGATCAGCAGCCCGTGCCAGCGCAGGCTGTAGCGCTGCTGCAGGGTGCGCGCGACCGCGCCGTGGTGCGGCATGCGCACCGAGCGCCAGGTGGAGCTGCCTTTTTTCTTGGAACTGGAGGAGTTGCTGCGGGGTGTGGCCATGGAAGGAGCGCGCTGGCGCGGTGGCAAACAGACGGCGCCATTTCACACCAGTTTCAGGCCGCGCCCCACGCAGGCGGGCCCTGCGGCGTGAACTTGTGCGCGAACCGCGTCCTGCCGCACGCCAATGAAGGGGGGCTTCAGGCCCCGCCGTCCACCACCACCGGCACGCGCTGCGCCAGGGCGCACATCAGCTCGTAGCCCACGGTGCCTGCTGCCTGCGCCACCTCGTCGATGGACAACACCACGCCATTGCTGGCGCGGCCCCAGAGCGTGACCTCGCTGCCAAAGCCCACGTCCACACCGGCCTGCTGCAGCGGCGTGAGGTCCACGGTCACCATGTCCATGCTCACCCGCCCCACCAGGCGCGTGCGCACGCCATTCACCAGCACCGGCGTGCCGGTGTCGCAGTGGCGGGGGTAGCCATCCGCGTAGCCACAGGCGGCGATGCCAATGGTGAGCGGGCCGTCGGCCGTGAAGCGCGAGCCATAGCCCACGGTGTCGCCCGCCTGCAGCTGCTGGGTGGCGATGAGGCGCGTGGACAGCGTCATGGTGGGTTGCAACCCCCAGTGGCCGGCATGGTGCTCGGGGAAGTCCGGCGCACTGCCATAGACCACGATGCCCGCGCGCACCCAGTCGGCACGCACGCCCGCATCCTGCGCGTGGCGCAGTGTGGCCGCGCTGTTGCTCAGGCTGCGCTCGCCGGGCAGGTCCTGCGCGGCGGCGTTGAACGCCGCCATCTGGTGGGCAATGCCACGCGGGCCGTCGGCGTCGCTGAAGTGGGTCATGAACGAAATCTCGTCCACCTGCGGCAGCGCATTGAGCCGGGCCCACGCGGCGCGGTAGCGCTCAGGCGTGAAGCCCAGCCGGTTCATGCCCGAATTCATCTTGAGGAACACCCGGTGCGGCACCTGCGTCTTGTGCGCAGCCAGCATGTCGATCTGCTCGTCGCAATGCACCGCATGCCACAGACCCAGGCGCGAGCACAGCTCCAGGTCGCGCGGCTCGAACACGCCTTCGAGCAGCAGGATGGGCCCGCGCCAGCCCAGGTGGCGCACGCGCTCGGCCTCGGCCAGGTCCAGCAGCGCAAACCCGTCGGCGCCGCGCAGGCCCTCGTACACCCGCTCGATGCCGTGGCCATAGGCGTTGGCCTTGACCACCGCCCACACCTTGGCGTCAGGCACCGACTGGCGCACGCGCGCGAGGTTGTGGTGCAGGGCCGTGGTGTGGATGGTGGCAGCAATGGGACGGGGCATGGGACAGACCTGATGGAGCGAGGGATTTACCGGGGGACCAGCGCCGGATTCTGGCACTGTGGCCGTTTATCCGCGTGATATAACCGCCTGTCCCTCGCTACGATTCTTCACATTTACCAGGGCATCAGCCCAACTGATGCTCTCACCAGCCATTCGATGAAGCGCGGTTTTTACACCATCATGTCGGCGCAGTTTTTCAGCTCGCTGGCCGACAACGCACTCTTCGTAGCCGCTGTGGAACTCCTGCGCACCGGAGGCGCCCCCGAGTGGCAGCGTGCGGCCCTGGTGCCCATGTTCGCATTGTTCTATGTGGTGCTGGCGCCCTTCGTCGGCGCCTTTGCCGATGCGCTGCCCAAGGGCAAGGTCATGTTTGTCAGCAACGCCATCAAGGTGGCGGGCTGCCTGATGATGCTGTTTGGCTCGCACCCGCTCATGGCCTACGCCGTGGTGGGGCTGGGTGCTGCGGCCTACTCGCCCGCCAAGTACGGCATCCTGACCGAACTGCTGCCCGCCTCCCAGCTCGTCAAGGCCAACGGCTGGATCGAGGGCCTGACCATTGCATCGATCATCCTGGGCGTGCTGCTGGGCGGCCAGCTGGTGGGGCAGCAGCTGTCGGGCATGCTGCTGGGCTTTGACTTTCCCGTGATCGACACCGGCGTGGACACCCCCGCCGAGGCCGCCATTGCAGCGCTGATCGCTGTCTATGCGCTGGCTGCCTGGTTCAACACCCGCATCCCGCACACCGGGGTGGAGATGCGCCCCCTGCGCGCCGACCCGTCGCGCAGCGTGGTGGCCAACGCGCTCAACCTGCTGCCTGACTTCTGGGCCTGCAACAGCCGCCTGTGGCGCGACAAGCTGGGCCAGATCTCGCTGGCTACCACCACCCTGTTCTGGGGCGCCGGTGGCAACCTCAAGTTCATCGTGCTGGCCTGGGCCGCCGTGGCCCTGGGCTACAACACCACCCAGGCCTCGGCCCTGACCGGCGTGGTGGCCATCGGCACCGCCGTGGGTGCCGTGGTGGCATCGATGCGCATGCGCCTGGACATGGCCACCCGCGTGATCCCGCTGGGCATTGCGATGGGCTTGCTGCTGATCCTGATGGTGTTCATCAGCAACATCTGGCTGGCCATTCCGTTCCTCATCGTGCTGGGTGGTCTGGGCGGCTATCTGGTGGTGCCCATGAACGCCCTGCTGCAGCACCGGGGCCACAACCTCATGGGCGCGGGCCGGTCGATTGCCGTGCAGAACTTCAACGAGCAGGCCTGCATCCTGGGCCTGGGGGCTTTCTACAGCCTGTCGCTCAAGCTCGGCCTGTCGGTGTTTGGCGCCATCACCACCTTCGGGCTGGTGGTTGCGGGCATCATGTGGGTCATCCGCCGCTGGCACCAGCGCAACTGCGTGAACCACCGCGACGAAGTGAACCACCTGCTGGACATCGCGCGGCACGATACGCACCATTGACTCCTGATTGCGAAGCCCCCCTGTGCGGCTTCGCCGCTTCCCCCGAGGGGGACGCACCCAGTGGCCTGGAGCTATTGAAGGCTCCCCCTGAGCCGCTGCGCGTCTTCCCCCTCTCTCGCTGCGCGGGAGGGGGACGCACCCAGTGGCCTGGCAAAGCCAGTTCCACGGGTGCACTGGCCTTGAAGCGTGCCAGTTTTAGCTGGCTGTGCAGCATGGAACCACCTGCTACATAATTTATAGCTTTCAGCGCATATTCCACTAGCGCTACCGCCTGTTTTTCCCTTCAATGCACTCTCCCCTCCCCTTCGCCGCACTCTTATTCAACGCCTTTGTCTGGGGCCTGGCGTGGTGGCCGTTCCAGCACATGCACCAGGCGGGGCTGCACCCCTTGTGGGCCACGGCCTGCATGTATGCGGTGGTACTGCTGGCGCTGCTGGCCTGGCGCCCCGGCATCTTGCAGCAGGTGCGCGCGCATCCGCAGCTGTGGCTGCTGGCGCTGGCCTCGGGCCTGAACAACGTGGCCTTCAACTGGGCCGTGACCATTGGCGACGTGGTGCGCGTGATCCTGCTGTTCTACCTAATGCCCGCCTGGGCCGTGCTGCTGGCCTGGAAGGTGCTGGGCGAGCGCCCTACCCCTGCGGCGCTGCTGCGCCTGGCGCTGGCTTTCTGCGGCGTGGTGCTGGTGCTGCTGCCCGAGGGCGCGCCTGCATCGCGCCTGCTGCAGAACCTGTCGCTGGCCGACGCTCTGGCGCTGCTGGGCGGTTTCATGTTCGCGCTCACCAACGTCACACTGCGCCGCCTGCACACCGTGCCGGGGCCCGCGCGCATGTTCTCGATGTTTGGTGGCTGCATGCTCATGGCGCTGGCCGTGGCCAGCATTGGCCTGCAAGTGGGCGTGGTGGAACCCTTCCCTGCCGTCAATGCCACCTGGGTCGTTACCGGCCTGCTGCTGGCCGGGGTGCTGATGCTGGGCAACTGGGCGCTGCAATTTGGCGCCGCCCGCCTGGCGGCGGGCACCACGGCGCTGGTGATGCTGTCGGAGGTGATGTTTGCCAGCGTGTCGTCGGCCCTGCTGGGCGCGGCCACGCTGAACACGCGCACCGTGCTGGGCGGGGCGCTGATCCTGCTGGCTTCGCTGCTGGCGGCGCTGCAGTTCCGCCGACCGGGCGCTGCGGGCCCTCATTGATGGATTGACCCGCCTGCGCACAGGCCTCTGCAGCTGGGGCTACGATGGCCCGTCATCCCCACCCGGAGAACCCGCATGTCCACCAGCATCTACGACTTTGAAGCCCTGCAGATGAACGGCCAGGCCGTGCCCCTGTCGCAATACCGCGGCAAGGTATTGCTCATCGTGAACACCGCCAGCGCCTGCGGCTTCACGCCCCAGTTCGGCGGGCTGGAAGAACTGCACAAGGAATACGCAGACAAAGGCCTCGTCGTGCTGGGCTTCCCCTGCAACCAGTTCGGCGCCCAGGACCCCGGCAGCAACGACGAGATCGCCAGCTTCTGCCAGCTCAACTACGGCGTGAGCTTTCCCATGATGGCCAAGATCGACGTGAACGGCGCCAACGCATCGCCCCTGTACCAGTGGCTCACCGCCGAAGCCCCGGGCCTGCTGGGCAGCAAGGCCATCAAGTGGAACTTCACCAAGTTCCTCGTCGGCAAGGACGGCCGCGTGATCCGCCGCTATGCGCCGCAGGACGCGCCGAAGAAGCTGGCGGGGGATATTGAGGCGGCGCTGGCCGCGGGCTGATCGCCTTCGTCGGCACCCATCAGTAATATTTGCGACGCCCTGGCGCCCCTTCTCTTCCGACGCTCGCCCCCTGTTGTGGGCGAATGTTGGTATTTGTGAAACCTGAATCAAGCGGTTGCCAAACGCCCCGCTGCGGCGCCAATCGGCCTTTTCTGCAGCGACACTCTGGCCCGTTCGCGGAGAAGCAGCGCCCATCGCGCTGACCCCGAGTGAGCCAGGGTGGCATCAGACCGCCCACTCCAACGAACGCACACGCCATCTGTTCGCTACTGGAGGGAGCCCCTTTGCCTGCTTTCGCTGCCGCATGGCAGCGCGCCGCCATGGCCGCTGCATCGCTGACCTGCAAGTTCCCATTCCTGGGACTCGCAGGCGACGGCAGCACCTTGTTCAGCGCGAAGGCTGCACCCAGTGATCCGGCGGGCCGGCGCTCAAGCGGCCTTCGTGCCAGCTACTGCGACGACGCTGATAGCCAATCCCGCGCTCGCCCACGGCCGTCGGGCTACCCGCCCCCTTTGAAGGCTTACTCAATTCACCACAGCGCGGCATGCAACAAGCCCAGGGCGGAGTGTAAGTGCCCGATCACCGCTGCCCCGGCAAGGACCGCACTTAAAAGAGCACACACGCTCGGCAGCTCATGGCCGCGTGCTGCCTTCCAGTACCGCAAGTACCGCACCCGAACCATCGCCACCAGGCCACACACATCGTTATCTTGAAGGAGCTTTTCTGATGTCATTCATTTGCCACGCCACGGGAACCCATATCGCACTCGATCGCCCTATCGCCTCGGTGCCCAGACCAGCCAAAGTCATGGCTTGCGCAGCACTGGCGCTAGCGCTGGCATCGGGTTTGGCGGGTTGCGCTGACACCCCTCAAGCGCCAACAGAGCCAGTCGCCACCACCGCGCCCGCGACCGAGACTGTCGCCGCCCCTGTCGAGCAGCCAGCGCCTGAGCCCATCGCCCAACCCGCACGCCTGCCAGAGGACGGCATCGTCGCCGAGTTCAAAGCCACGCAGGTCAAACTCTCGCCAGAAACCCTGGCGCTGCTGGCCAAGTTCGCAGAGAGCCGCGACCCCAACGAACGCCTGGAAATCACCGGCTACTGCAACAAACGCGAGGCCCCCATCGATGCGCGCGACATCGCCACGATGCGCGCCAATGCGGTACGCCGCGAACTCATCAAGCTGGGCGTACCCGCTAAATCCATCCGCGTGAAGTACAACACCATGCAACCCATGCACGCAGTCAAGATGGAGGTGAAGGACGGCCCTGCTACGGCCTCCACACCGCACACGGGCCGCGTTGAACTCGCGGAAAAGGCAAACCCCACAGGCCCCATGAGCACCGCAGCCAGCACCCAAGCCGGTTGCGCATGCGCTGCACCCGGCGCAGCCACTCGGTAAACTGATTTTGCTGGCCCTGCCTTCGGGGCCAGCTACTACTTGTCGTTGCGTCCACATCGCGCGCGCGTGCCTGGCAGCCCGCGCGAGAGACGCGTCCGGCTCGTTCCCTGACGGCTAGCCCGGGCGCGAGGCGCTGCATCAGGGTGTTAATGATTGGGATATTTAAAGCACCGCGTCTCGCCCACTTGCTTCGTCGTAGATCGCAGTAGTAGCGGCGGCCCCGCTAAAACTCTCTGCCGGATGATCTGGGTGCGAGCGTTGCTCGGGTTTTCTTACAGGCGCACTTAATTTGCACGGAGTAGCACGCCAGTGCAGCGGCTTGCCAAATGATCCGGCCTTGGGCGTTGCTGAGTTCTTCGGGCAGGTCGACCTGGTCGATGTGGGAGTAGCACACCTCGCACAGATTGGCGTTTGCGCTGCGGCCATTTGTGCGCGTATTTTGCGCTGTGCCCTGTGAATTAGTGCTTGCCAGTAGCGGGCTTCCAGTGGGTCGTTGGCTGGTTGCTGGGAATAGTTTGGGTCTTTTTGGCCTCCATTGCTTGTCCGACCTGCGCTAGCCGCTAGGTTTTTTTATGTTTTTGGCTGCTGCACGTCTCGGGTGGTGCCCAGCGCACCCTGCTCGGATCTCTCGCCATCTGCGTCCAGGCGCGCCAGGGGTACGTGGCTGCCCGGCTCGTAGACGTAGGTGTTCGTGTGCCCGCCCCGGCTTTCTTGCAGCAGCCGCATTCCGTCCCAGGTGAAGTGCGTGGTGCCAAAGCTGTCAGTCTTGGCGGTGCGTCTGCCCAGTGCGTCGTACTGGTAGCTGAAGACCTGGCTTTGTGGCTGGCCGTCTTTGCCCGCCCGTACCACAGCCACCTGGGTCAGCCTGTGCTGGTGGTCGTAGCGGTAGTGCTGCTCCGTGTGGCTGCCTATGCGTTTTCTGATCAGCCGACCGAAGCCGCTGTTCTATGCCCAGCCTTAGCTGATTGCTCCTACGGTCGGCACGTTTAATTAAATTGCCTCAATCAAAACCGGGACGCAAAAAAGTAGAAATCATATTTTCTATATTAACATTTCCATTGGGATAAAGCGACTTAATTTCACGCAACAAATTAACAAACTGCCGAAACAACTCCCCATCAGTCTGCTTAAATTCAAAAACACCGTTATCCTGATGGCTTTCATCGATTTTTTGAAGAACAAAAAACAGCCCCCCCTCATCCTGCAACAAATTGATTGCACCAATATCAATCAAATCTTTAATTGCCGCAATTTCATCCTTGTAATCCATAATAGTTGGAAAGTTTGCGTACTTTTTTTCGAGATTAATCATAATTATCTCAAGCTAAAAAGGAGAGCCATCCAAAGGGATATGCGCACCATTTTTATCGGCGCCAAATGGCCCCCATGTTCCGTCAGTTCTATAGTTATTACCACCGGGACCTTTAATGCTAGCAGTAGGGCCGGCGCCAGCATTTGAACCCGGAAAATTCGCGGCAGCAACAGGGTTTGCGCCATGCCCATGAATACTATAAGGCGCGTTTTCGTGCTTGAATCCACCAGAGGGAAATTTTGTGGGATTAGGATGGAAAATATTAGGCAATCCGCCTTGACGCGCCCAAACCTGAACGTCAGGATAATTTAGCCGACCGTTTTTCACCAGATCAGCCGGACTACTGGGACGTTGAGAAAAACGACCTGTTTCATTATTTCTCCACCGATTAGCTTTTGAGTCAAAAGAGCAACTCCAACCCCAAGGATCAATCCAGCCAACAGGGTTCGGCGCATACTGGTGCAGGTTCAATCCGCCCGACAGCCCAATCGGATCCGGCGTCGTAAACGCCCCCAGGTCCGCGTCGTAGTACCGGAACGTGTTGTAGTGCAGCCCTGTTTCCCTGTCCAGGTACTGCCCCTGCATCCGCAGGTTCTGCTGAAGCTGCACTGTCTGGTTCGCTGACTGCTGTTGCAGTCGCTGAACAGGTCTTCCCGCTTCGTCGTAGCTCTGCCATTCCTCCCGGACCGTACTGCCCCACGTGCTGTACTGCGCTGTCCACACCAGGTGGCCGCTGTTGTCGCTCAGTTCTTCCGGCAGGCCGTTAGGCTGGGTGTGGAAGTAATACACCTGCGCTGCCTGCGCCGTTGGAGTTGCGGCTGCGGCTGCGGCTGTGGTCTTTGCGTCCGCTCTGGCCAAGCCATCGGTGCGCCCATCGTTCGCCGCCGCCCCCACGTTGAACCGGTCGCTCCAGCCCGGGTTGGTCGTGGGCACGCTGGCCTGCTTGCCTTGTGTATTGTCTGATCCTCCGCCCAGCGCATGCGCAGCCGCAGCGTGTGGCTCTATGCCGCCACTTCCGTCGATGCGCGCCAGGGGCACGTAGCCACCCGGCCTGTAGACGTAGGTGCTCGTGTGCCCGCCCCGGCTTTCTTGCAGCAGCCGCATTCCGTCCCAGGTGAAGTGCGTGGTGCCAA
>NZ_JBQEOV010000004.1:0-268380 GCF_052045435.1 Acidovorax sp. 22279 | reverse complement strand
TGGTCGTAGCGGTAGTGCTGCTCCGTGTGGCTGCCTATGCGTTTTCTGATCAGCCGACCGAAGCCGTCGTAGTCGTAGCGCTTGTCCTGCAGCACCTTGACGCGGTTGTTTTGCACCCAGCCTCGGCCCTGGCTGCTGAGGCTGCCTTCCTCCAGCGCGCTGATGCGGTTGCCCGCCAGGTCGTAGTGGAAGCGTTCGTTGCGCTCAGGCTGGTTCGACAGCGTCTGCGTGATGCGCCCGCCCTGGTCGTAGCGGTGCAGGGTGTGCCCCTGCTGGCTGTGCTCCACGCTGGTGAGTTCTCCGTTCCTGTCGTAGCTGTAGCGTTTGAGCAGCACGTCTTCGGCGTTGTGCCGCTGCTCCAAGCGCTGGCTCCAGTCCGCGCTGTGGGGGCTCCACGGGCCATCGACACCTGGGTCGGTGCCGATGCCGCGCCCTACCCGCAGCATGGCTGGCCGCACCCAGGCCGCCGCTTTGCGACCAACCGGGTCGTAGGCAAAACGGCTGGCCAGGCGGCCTTGCGTGCGCAGCACCTCGCGGTGCAGGTCGTCGCGCTCGATGTCGGCCAGGACGGCACCGTCCAAATTGATCTGGTGCAGGTGGCCGCTGCCGTAGTACAGGTGGTTCAGCGCGCGTCCGTCCGGCAGCCTGGTGCCGATGCGGTTGCCCAATGCGTCGTATTGGTGGTGCAGCGCGCTGCTGCGCTGCTTACCTTGCACGGCGTGCCCTGCGGTTTCCTGCAGTACCTGGCCCAAAGCGTCGTATTGCCAGGTGTGCTGTGCAACGACTTCGCCCAGCGGCGTGCTGTGTTGCGCCGTCAACAAGTCGCCGGTGGGGCTGTATGCATAGTCGATCCGGGCTTGCAGCTCGGGCGGCGCCTGCGTTGCGGCTGCGCCCGCCTGCGCGGCCGCACCGGGTGTGTAGACGTTCTTCTGAACCAGCTGGCCCGCAGCATCGCGCACCAACTGGGTGTGGATGGGCTGCACCTCGGCGTGGCCCGGCACGGCGTCGCCCTGGCCCTGGGGCATGGGGTGTTCAGTCACGCCGACGACCTGGTGGGCTGCATCGTAGTGCAGCACTTGCCGGGTGCCGTCGATGCGGGTCTCGGCCACCAGGCGGTCCACCGCGTCGTAAGCGAACCGGTACGCCTGGCGGTTTTCATTGACCAGCGCCGACAAGCGCCGTGCCGCGTCATACCCCAGCTGGATGTTGCTGGTGAGTGCGCCAACCGCTTTGGAGCGCCCAGTCAGCTGGCCGCGCTGGTTGTAGCTGTAGCTGGTGGTATGGCCCAGCGCATCGGTGGCGATCACGCACTGGCCCGCCGCGTCGTAGCGGTACTGGTGCTGCGCGCCGTCCGGCAGGGTCAGCTGCAACAGCCGGCCCAGCGGGTCGCGCTCGAAAACGGTGGACTGGCCCAGGGCGTCGATTTCCTGGTGAAGGTGGCCCTGCGCGTCGTACGTGTAACGGGTGGTCTTGCCGCTGCAATCGGTGTAGGCGGTCAGCAGGCCCCTGGCATCCCAGCGCAGCTGCTTGCGCCCGCCGTGGGCATCGGTCACCAGAACGGGCAGGCCTCGGTCGTCGTTCGCGTAGCGGGTCACGTGGCCCAGAGGGTCGGTCTCCGCCACCAGATTGCCGTGGTCGTCGTACTGGTAGCGCCAGGTTCCGCCGCCAGGGTCTTCCGTCGCGACCAGCAGACTGGCCGGGCCGGGGCTCCAGCGCTGGCGGTGCGTGCGTCCGAGGGCGTCCGTTTCTGCGGTGAGGTTGCCAGCGTCGTCGTAGGTGTACGTGGTGGATCGCCCCAGCGGATCCGTATGGCCCAGCAGCTGTTTGGTGGTGCCCCACACCTGCGTGGTGGTGTGGCCCAGAGCGTCCGTGTGGCGGGTGATTTCGTGGTCGGTATTCCAGTGCCACTGCTGACAGCGGCCCAGGCCGTCGGTGACCTGGGTGCTGCCGCTGCCGTCGCCATGCAGGCCGTATTCAAAGGCATACGCTTCGCCGTCGTCCGTCCAGTGCCGCACCACGCGCGCATGGGGGCCAGGGCGATTGCCGATGCCTTGGGCAAACTCCTGCCATTCGTAGCTGCACAGCAAGCCACCGGGCAGCTGGTGGCTCGCCATGCGGCCATTTGCATAGGTAAACCTGCGCGTCGTCTGCCCTGCGCGGTCTCTCACTTCGGCCAGTTGGCCTGCGGCGTCGTAGCAGTAGTTCACCAGCGCCTGCGGAGCCTCGCCATCGGCGCCCACGCGCAGATGAATCTGCTGAAGCCGGGCAGTGCCCGGAACATACAGAAACTCCAGGAGCCGGCCTGCGCTGTCCGCCACATGGGTGAGCACACCGTGGTCACCGTAGCGCAGCGCGTGATAATTGCCGTTGCGGTCCTCGATGCGCTGCAGGTGCAATACGCCCACCGCCGCAGCATCACCCACGCTCCCGGCGGGCGCCTGGCCGAACCATTGGTACATGCCTTCGGCTGTGACGACGACGTAGTCACCGCCTTCACTGCACAGCACGCCGATCCCTTCAGCGACGCTGAACAGGCCTTGCCCCGGCGCCGGGCGGGTGAACTGTATGTCGCGCCCATCTGCGTCGTAGTAGGTGACGGCGGGCCGGCCCTGCGGATCGTGGTCCAGGTGCAGCTGCACCGTGTAAGGTGTGCTCCAGCCGCGGCCCAGCGGGCCGTCGCTGCGCTCGTCCAGGCTGTTGTAGATGCGCTGCCACGCCACGGGCAGCACGCCTGGCAGCACGAAATCCAGATCGCTCCCATCGGCCAGGAGCTTGGCGCCCGTGGCGATGTGCACAGGGTTGCCCAGGATGGCCGGCACGGTCATGGCCGCTGAGCCTGCGGCTTGCGCAGCCTTCAACATGCATTCCGCGTTTTTGACGAGCGCCTTCGGATCCTTGACCAGCTTCCAGAGACATTTGATGTTCTTCAGCAGATTTCGGGCCTCCGCAATGAATAGTGCCGCCCGCAGCAGTGAATTGACCTCGTCGTCGTAGTCACGCACCGTCTCAGGAGCCCCGCCAATAAAGACGTTGGGCGAGCCTGCATGAATGGTGGCCCCGCACACGACCTTGTCGCCCTTGCGGGCAGCCAGGGCTTCATTGATGACGGTCTGCTTGGGTCCGACCGCAGCGCCCTGCGCGATCAGGTTCACGGGCGTGATGGTGTGCTTGCCGCAAACCACTTCGTCCAGCGGTACCGCGTTGGTGGCCCGCGCAGCGGGAATGCTGTTGACGAACACATCGGGTGAGCCGGTCGTGATGGCCCCGGTCACATCCCAGGTTTCAGGGACCAGCCAATCGGCAATTTTTTCTCCGATAGCGCCCCCCGCCATGCTGACAGCGAGGGTGGCCAGCGCTCCGGTCAGCACGACGGCTCCCGCGAGGATCGGCGCCGCCAGCCCGCCCGTGACCACGGTGCCGACGGCTGCAACACCCGCTGTCACCCCGGCCGCGATGGTTCCAGCGCACAGCGCACCAAGCGCGGCAGCGCCTGCGGCTATGCCAACCACCTTGGCCAGCAGGCGTGCGTTGGCATTGCTGTGGGCAATGGGGTCGCCCAGTCGGGCCGCGGGTGGAAACTGACTCATGGGCGAAGGGGGTCGTGGAACGAGGGGTGAGGCGGCTGCCGGGTTGCGCTACGGGGAACTGCGGCGCCAACGAGTGCCGAGGTCCGTCGATGCGCGTCGGAGCGACTGCCGGGACGCGGGCTCGCAACCCGGCGCTGCCTGGTTCAGTGGCGCGGCTGGAAGCTTGCGCAGATGGCCAGCCAGGCATTCTTCTGCGCGTCGGTGATGGGCGCGGCAGACGCCGCCGTGAGCACCAGCACGCTGGCGGCGTCGGGCAGCAGCCACGTGCGTTGCCGCTGGTGAATGACCTGGCCGTTCTGCGTGAACTGCTGGGCAAGTTCCACGGCAATGGTGTCGTCCCTGTCGGGAGCCTTCTGCGCGTGTTTTTCCTGGATGGAAAACTTGCTGACCTGCAGTGTCACCGCCTTGATCTGGCGGTCGACGAAGGCCTCGAAGGATTCGCCAGGCTCAAGCCTGTCCCGGGTGATGATCAGGCTCAGATCGAGGCCACTGTGGCCCGTCAGCAGCATGTTCATGCTGTTGTCCCGAAGGCCGTCGGGCAGCGTGAAGCTGCCTTCGTTGAGGTGGAATTGCATGCGAAGGTTCTTTGGTGGAGATGGCTGTCGTGCTGGCGAAAAGGTACGCTGCGTAGGGGGGTGATTCAGCAGTTGAGCTGGATGGGCGCCCCGTGAACGTCCAGCAACTCGCTCAGTTTGATCAGACCGTTCTTGCCCTTGATGACGACTTCGCCTTTGTCGGTGAGCTTGAGCGAAGCGACGCCCTCTCCCTCACCGATGGTCAGCGTAATGCTCTCGCCCGCCTGCAACCTGATGTGCTTGGCCGCCTTCACCAGCACGGAATCCTTCGTGGCCTGGATGTTCACGTTCTGGTCACCGACGACGGTGGCGGTGTCCTGCTTGGAAGCCAGGGTGATGTTCTGCTGGGCGGTGAGGTTCATGTTGCCCGTCTGGGCTTCCGAAGCGATGTCGCCCTTGGACACGGTGTTGCGCTGACCACCTTCGGACACGTGGGTCAGCATGCCGCTCTTGGCCAGTTGGGTGAGCTGCGCGCCGCTGGACAGCGTGATGTGCTGCTTGGCATGCATGGAGGCGCTCTGCCCCGAACTGATCACGATGGGCTTGGGGCTGATCATCGAATGCCCTTCGGGGCTCACGATGGAAACCACCGGCTTGCTGATGTCCTTGGACAGCTCTCGCAGCGCCTGCGACTGTGGCATCGCCGGGTCGGTATTCGTGGGCATGAGCGTTTCCGCCCCTGCACCACCCCCTCCTCCGTCGCCGGCGAGCGCAGCAATGGCAGCTGCCGCTTTCGACAAGGTGGCCATGGCAGCCTTGCCGCCGGTCATCGCGGCGATTCCCGAACTCAGCTCCATCATGTGCGATGTCTTGAGGCCATTGATGGACTCGATGGCACCGTTCATGGCCGTGACGGCCTCGCCTGCTTCCTCCATCAGCGAAGCCGTGTTGGCCAGGCCTTCACCCAGGCCGTCGAAGCCGTCCGGGTTGTCGTGCGCCAGCTTCTGCTTGAAATCCTGCGTATACGTCGTGATCAGCAGCCCCTTGTCCGCCCGGATGGCACCCCACTCATTGGTGCGCAGCTCAAAGCCATAGCTGCGCTTGGCCTCGGTGCTCTGGTTCATCAGGTAACCCATGTGCAGGTGCGTATTGCCATGGTCGGTGGAGAGCTCGATGTGCTCGATGCCCTTTTGGTCCTCAAACCGCAGCATGTGCTTGCCGCCGCCGCCTTTGCTCCAGTTCGTCTGGAAGCCGGACTGCGTCTTGTGCTTGGGCAGCTCCCACGGTGGCATCTGGTCTGCGTTGTAGACGCGGCCAGTGATGATGGGATAGTCGGGGTCGCCGTTGAGGAAGTCCACGATGACTTCCTGGCCGATGCGCGGCGTGAAGATACCGCCGTACTTCATGCCCGCCCACGGGTGCGACACTCGGATCCAACAGCTGGAGTTCTCGTCCATGGAGCCAATGCGGTCCCAGTGGAACTGCACCTTCACACGTCCGTATTTGTCGGTCCAGATTTCCTCACCAGGCGGGCCCACCACCACAGCCGTCTGGGGGCCCTGGCTACGGGGCTTGGGCGTGACCCGGGGTGGGGTGAACGGCAAACTGGTGGGTTGCGCCTTCAGCACAAACCGTTGAATGGACCCCACCTCATCCTTGGTGGTTTTAGGCGTGGGCTTGGCTACGCTGCTGACCTCAGGGTTCTCCTGAAAATGGTATTGCACCGAGGTGATGAGGTACTGCTGGTTCTGGTCTTCGCGCGGGTAGTTTTCCAGGTTGAAGGTGTAGCCGGGGGTGAGCGCGCGGCAGCTGGATTTACCTTGTACGACGCTTTGGCGAGTCAGGTTCTCCTGGAGGCGCACCTTCACATACGCCTCGCCATCTCCATATTCGGTATAGCCACCGGGCCACTCGTAGATCTCGTGGCTGTCATGCGCGTGACCCGGGGGATCTTTGCGCATGTTCGACAAATCTGCCTTGGGCTTCTTGAAGTCGTAGTCGTCGTTGTAATGCCGACCCGGTTTGATTTCCTCCGCCAACTCCCACGCATAGATGCTTTCGCGATCAGCGATGGCAGCTTTTTCAGGGGGATAAAAGGGGATTGAGGCTGCGTCTGGCAAAGGGCTGTGCGACGCCACAATGTCGTCCGCCAGCGTGAGCGTGTGTTGTCCTGCTGAATGCTGGTGGTAATAATAAATACCCTCATGCTCCATGAGGCGAGAAACAAACTGGCAATCAGTTTCGTTGTATTGAACGCAATAATCCCAGGCACGATAACTACGCGTCAGCTTTTTATCGAGGGGATAACCATATTTACCCAGAACTTCTTCAATGATTTCTGGAACAGTTTTGTTCTGAAATATCTTGAAATCGCTTTTACGGGTTGCCAGCCAGAGCCAGGGGCTGAGCCGCGCCCGGTAGGAGTACATGCGGTGGTCTTGCCCCTGCATGCCAAACCGGGTGACGATGCCGTCGATATGGCGGGTGCCACCGCCCTCCGTTTCTACAACGATGGTGGCGTTTTTGCCTAACAACGCCTTGGGATCCACACTTTTGCTCTCACTCAGCAAGTCCACGTCCAGGGTGAAGAGTTGGCTGATCTCTTCGATACCCTGGAGTTGCCTGAATTTGAGCTGGTCGCCCAGAGGCGTTTGAATGGTGACGCGACGTTTCATGTGCTGCAGACTGTCCGGCCGATGAGTGCAAAGTGCGGCGGATGATAGCTGCAGGCAGGTATTTTCTTTTGACAGAAGGCGCCGTTAATACGGCGAAATTAACGCAAAAAGTAACTTCGGTTACCAATCAGGAATCTTCAAGACATCTTGCAACAGAAAGAAAATCGGCAAAGGCACCTGTGGTAATGAACAACTCCTGTCCAACTCTTTTTGAAACAAGGCTCATGTCATTTGCAGCAGGCCGCCCATCAGGATCATCGCGAGGCGCTTTGCCACGACATTTCTGCCAAGGCTGAGCTCGGCATCGAAAACGATTGGAGGCACGGCATCAGGCCATTGCCGACGGCGCCGCTTGAGGATCACCCCCCTCCACCGCTCTCCCCTCCATCTCCCCCTCCACCTTGCGCAGCAAGTCCGCCAGGGTCTTGCCGGGCTCCTGCCGGAACTGCTCGTCCAGCACGGTGATGGAAGAAATGCGGTCGATGCGAAAACCCCGAAAGTCATTGCGCAGCTCGCACCAGGCCGACAGTGTCCAGACCTTGCCCCAGTAAAAGCAGCCCAGCGGGCGCAGGCGGCGCAGGCTGGGGCGGCCGTTGACGTCGGCGTAGTCCACCTGCACCACGTGGCGGCTGTGCACTGCCTCGCGCAGGGCTTGCAGGGTGGCCTGGGCGCGCGGGTCCAGGCCGACGGGCGGGGCATACAGGGCCTGGGCCTCGGCCGCGACGCGCGCGGCGGGGGGCAGCACGGACAGGATCTTGCCCAGGGCGCCTTCCACCTCTCGGGCCAGCCCGGCATCCAGCCAGGTTTGGGCCAGACGGGCGGCAGCTACCAGCGCATTGGCTTCACCCTGGCTGAACATCAGCGGCGGCAGATCGAAGCCCGCGCCCAGGCGGTAGCCCACACCGGCTTCGCCCTCAATGGGCACGCCCTGGTGCTGGAGGTCCGCCACGTCGCGGTAGATGGTGCGGGCCGAGACTTCAAGCCGCTCGGCCAGGAAGGCGGCGGTGGACAGGCGCCGCCCCCGGATGAGCTGGACGATCTGGAACAGGCGGTCAGCGCGGCGCATGAACGTGCCCCCCGGGGCGAGCTGCAGCCGACCAGATGGGCAGTGTCAGGACGCAGAACTCAGCCATGGCCTTTGCTCTGCTGCGCCAGCGCGTCGTCGATCTGGGAGGCGCGCACAAACGCGGGGCGCTGCCTGAACGGTTGCACAAACTGCTCGAACGCGGGGCGGCGTTCGATGGTGCCGAACTGCATGCCCCAGATCAGGTGCGCGCCCACATACAGGTCGACGGCCGTGAAGTGGTCGCCGCACAGATGCGGGCCCTGGCTCACGGCTTGCTCCAGGGTGTTCATCACATCGGCGTAGCTGCCGTAGCCCACCATGGCCGCCCGTTCGGCGGGTGCCAGCAGGTTCAGCGCCTTGGCGGTGGCGGCGCTCTCCAGCGGGCCGGCGCAAAAGAACAGCCAGCGGTAGTACGCAGCGCGGGCAGGTGTCCCCACAGGGGGGGCTAACGATTTGTCGGGGAACAGGTCGGCCAGATAGGCGCAGATGGCCGCCACCTCGGTGACCACCACCTGCCCATGCCGCAGTGCAGGCACCTTGCCCATGGGGTTGATGGCCAAGTAGTCGGGAGCCTTCATGGTGGTGCCGTATTCAAGCAGCACGGTGTCGTAGGGCACACCACACTCTTCCAGCATCCAGCGCGCGGTACGGCCTCGGGACATGGGGTGGGTGTAGAACGTCAGGGCGGCAGAAGATGTGTTCATGGAGGCTCCTGGTTCGTTCAGGTCATGCGCGGGGCGCACTGGGGGCGATGCCGATATGGATGGCCACGCGGTCCGGGCCTTCATACAGCTCGAAATCGGTGCCAAAGCGCCGTGGCACTTGCGGGTGGGCCGCAAAGTAGCGCCAGACCTCGCCCCAGGCATCGATCACCATCTGCGGCATTGTGCCGTGGCCTTGGAACACCAGATAGTCGCCCGCCTGCACCGCGATCTGCACAGCCCCTGGCACCGAGGTGACGGGCGGTGGCACGGCCACGCCAGCAGTGACATCAAAGGCGCCGTGTTCGTCGGATTCGTAGTCGCTGTAGACGCCGAAGATGCGGCCATCCTCACCACGGCCGGGCAGGTTGCGCTCCCAGCTCTGGCAGAAAAAGCGGTCCCAGAGACCTCCAATGCGGGCGGTGGCGGGGTCCATCTCGTCGCGGTTGCGGGTGCGTACCGTCAGTCCAGTGACATGAAACGCGGCAACCGGGGTCATGGTGGGGGTTGTTGTCATGGTCAAGCTCCTCTCTGTGTCGGGCCCGGCATGGTGCAGCCCGGCTGCTGACAACATGGTGTCAGTAGCCTGTCTGCAGCATTGCAACAAGCCGTGCCACGCGCCGACGCAGACGGAGCCACTCCGCAGGGTCCTCTCTCGGCCGACGAGAAGATGACGGAAGCCGCTGCCAGCACGCCATGACCAGCGAGGGCAGAGGGAGCGTTGTGCCGCCCCCCGCTCAGCTCAGCTCAGCACGGGCCGGTCAGGCTGCGGCGGCGGAGTCGCCAGACTCTACGGCGGGAGCAGCAGATACCGCAGCCGCTGCAGCAGCCGCCCGCCGGCGGGCGCGCTCCAGCTGCTGCCCCACCGTGCGGGGCACCATGCCGTACATATCGGCAAAGGCGTCCAGGGTCTGGCCGCTGGCCTCAAAGGCGCGCAGCAAGGCTTCATCCTTGGCGTTGCGGGCCGACCATTCGGCAAAGGCTTCTTCGAGGATGGCGTTGGCGGCTTCGTCGCGGCTCAACACCAGTTGGGTATATGCCTCGCGGGTGAGGCCCGAGGCCTCGAACGCGGCCATCATGCGGTTGCGCAACTTGGGCAGCAGGTCTTCGGTGGCGCGCGCCTTCTTGCGGCGGTAGACCTCCAGCAGCGCATGGTGCACATGCTCGGGGGCCATGTCTTCCACAGGCTGGCCCTGCAGGTCGTGGCGCTTATCGCCTGCCGCCACGCTTTGCAGATAGCGCGTGGAGCGGGTGTGCAGGCCCAGCGCCACCTTGAGCGCCTCGCGCTCGAACAGCTCGGGGTGGGCCGCCAGGATGTCCTGGAAGATGCCGCGCTTGAGCGGACGGAACACGGCGCCAAACAGGTGGGGGTAGAGCCCTGCCAGCTGCTCCAGCGCGGGGTGCACGCGCTGCGGCGCGCGCGTGCCTGCGCCCGGGCCACCTGCGGGCGCTGCAGCGTCCGCCGCACCGTCGGCGCTCGCACGGCCCTGCGGCGCCTGGCGCCCTTCGGGTTTGCGGCGGTTGCGGCCGCCCCGGCGCGAGCCGTCCTGGCGCCGCTGGGGAGCGCCGGCTTCAGCCAACGCAGCAGGCTCAGAGGCCGCCACGGCGACCGCAGCAGCCTCGGTCGGCACAGGCGCTGCCTGGGGAGCGGCAGGCGCTACAGGCGCGACGGGTGCGGTTTGGGGTTGTTCTTGTGCGGACACGGAGTCGGTCATGGCGGTGCAGTTCGGGGGCAAATGAGAGGCGACAAAACCCTCGATCATGCCAGCCTCGGGGCTACAGGCACCAAATGGGCCAGATTCCGGCGCACGCCGTGAGGGCCCCGCGTCTCGCCCAACGAGCCGTCAACCCGTGCGCAGGGCCTCGTCCAGCACCTCCACCCAGTGCCGCACAGGCGTCCCCGTGCCGCTTTGCAGATGGGTGATGCAGCCGATGTTGGCCGACAGGATCATGTCGGGCGGCTGGTTGCCGAAGGCCTCGCCCAGCACACCGAGCTTGCGGTCGCGCAGCTGGTAGGACAGGTCGGGGTTGAGCACCGAATAGGTGCCCGCCGAGCCACAGCACAGGTGGGCATCGTTGCGCGCGGTGCGCAGCTTGAAGCCCAGCTGGTTCAGGTGCGCCTCCACCCCGCCGCGCAGCTTCTGGCCGTGCTGGAGCGTGCAAGGAGGGTGGTAGGCGTACAGGGTGTCCGGCTGGTTGACCCTGCCCTGCAGCTTGGTGGCCAGCTCGGGCAGCAGGGCGGGCAGCAGCTCCGACAGGTCGCGCGTGAGGCTGCTGATGCGTTCGGCCTTGGTCGCGTACTGTGGGTCGTCCTTCAGGATGTGACCGTATTCCTTGACGGTGACGCCGCAGCCCGAGGCGTTCATGACGATGGCCTCGACCCCACCTGCGGCCACCAGCGGCCACCAGGCGTCGATGTTGGCGCGCATCTCTGCCATGCCGCCAGCCTGGTCGTTGAGGTGGAATTTGACGGCGCCGCAGCAGCCCGCCTTGGATGCGATCACGGTCTGGATGCCTACCGCGTCGAGCACGCGGGCGGTGGCCGTGTTGATGTTCGGCATCATGGCCGGTTGCACGCAGCCCGCCAGCATGAGCACCTTGCGCGCATGTTCACGCGTGGGCCAGGCGCCGGCGTCCTGCGGTGCGGGCACCTTGGCCTTCAGCGCCTCGGGCAGCAGGCCGCGCACCATTTGCCCTGCCTTCATGGCAGGGGCGAACAGCGGCGAAGGCAGGCCCTCCTTCAGCGCCCAACGCAGGGCTTTTTCGCCCACGGGGCGGGGCACTTTTTCATCGACGATCTTGCGACCGATGTCCACCAGGTGGCCGTATTGCACGCCGCTCGGGCAGGTGCTTTCGCAGTTGCGGCAGGTGAGGCACCGGTCCAGGTGCATCTGGGTCTTGCGCGTGGGCTCGGCGCCTTCGAGCACCTGCTTGATGAGGTAGATGCGGCCGCGCGGGCCGTCCAGCTCGTCACCCAGCAGCTGGTAGGTGGGGCAGGTGGCGGTGCAGAAGCCGCAGTGCACACATTTGCGCAGGATGGATTCGGCCTCCAGGCCATCGGCGCGGGCGCGGTATTCAGGGGAGAGCTGGGTCTGCATCGGGCATGCCTGGGCGAAGGAACAAAAAAGAGGGGGCCGGTTCAGCGCGCTGTCGGCGGGTCCAGCGGCGGATCGTGCGGCGCCTGCAGCGCCAGCGCCTTGCGCCAGGGCTGGCGCAGCCGGGCACGATCCGCCCACAGCGGGGGCAGCGACAGGGCCAGCAGCACCAGCGCCAGCGGCACCACAAACACAAAGCCCACGTGCTTGAAGCCCGCAGCCCCCGCAATGCCGCCCACCAGAAACATGCCCACCAGCCCGGCAAACAGCCGCAGCCGGGCCTGGTTGGCACGCACCTGCGATTCGGGCGCGGTGCCTGTGCGGTTCCAGTAGAGCATCTTGCCCATCTCGATGCCCAGGTCGGTCACCACGCCCGTCATGTGGGTGGTGCGGATCTGGGACGAGGACATCTTGGTCACCGTGGCGTTCTGCAGGCCCATGATGAAGGACAGCAGCAGCACCGTGAGTGGCACCGCAAAAGGCGTGGGCCAGCTGAGGGTGATGGCGCCCACCAGGCCAAACAGCAGCATGAGCACGGACTCCAGCAGCAGCGGCAGCGCGTAGGTGCTGCGCAGCCTGCGCTGGCGCGCCCAGTTGACCATGATGGCCGTGGTGCCCGCCCCCGACATGAAGGCCCAGAGCGCGCCCACGGCGCCCAGCACCAGCTTCATCTGCCCCAGCACCAGGTTGTCGGCCAGCGACGACAGGAAACCCGTCATGTGCGAGGTGTAGAGGTGCACCACCAGAAACCCCCCGGCATTCACCGCCCCGGCGTTGAACGCCAACAGCAGGCCCAGCACCTGGTTGCTCGCAACCGTGCGGTGGTGTCCGGTGAGGTGAAAAAGGCGTCGCATGGCCAGGGTGGCGGTGGTGGCTGTGAGCGGGGGGTTGGCCTGCCTACCAGGCCCGCGCCATGCGGCCGGGGTTGAAGATGCCGGCAGGGTCAAAGCTGTGCTTGAGGCGGGCGTGGATTTGCTCCAGCGCCTTGGATTGCAAGTCAAAAGCACCGCTGGCGCCGGATTTATTTGCCTCGACAGCTACAAAAAGAGAAGCACTCCCACCCGCCGCCCGGGCGGCTTCGCGCAGCGCGTCTCCGGCGGACTCGGGGGCCTGCACCCAGCGCAACGCCCCATGCCATTCCACCAGGGGCTGCACGCCGCCGGGCAAGGCCAGCACCGGCGCGGTGGCGGGCACCGACAGGCGCCACAGGGCGTGGTCGGGGCGCGTGACCCGGTCGGCGAACCACGGCAGGGTCTGCTCGCGGCAGGCGGTCCAGTCAGCGGCCACGGTGGCGTTGTCCATGCGCGTGCCACCCATGGTCTTGCACGCGGCCTCCACCGCCGCCACGGCGCCGCGCAGGCGCACATACAGGGTGCCTGCGCCTTCGTCCTGCACCCAGCAACTGGCGTTAAGGGGTAGCGGCTGGCCGCCCCAGGCGTGCAGCTTGCGCAACGCATCGGCCTGGTTGATGCCCTCGAACCGGAGCGTGGCCTCGCCGGGGGCCACGGGCAGCACCTTGAGGCTTACTTCGGTCAGCAGCCCCAGCGTGCCCCAGGCACCGGCCATGAGGCGCGCCACGTCATAGCCCGCCACGTTCTTCATGACCTGGCCGCCAAAGGTCAGCAACTCGGCCTTGCCGTTGAGCAGGGTCACGCCCAACAGATAGTCACGCACCGCCCCCACGCTGGCGCGCGCCGGGCCCGACAGGCCGGCCGCCACCATGCCGCCCACGGTGGCAGCACCCGAAAGGGGCTTGGCGAAATGCGGGGGTTCAAAAGGCAGGCACTGGCCCTGCTCGGCCAGCGCGGCCTCCAGCTCGGCCAGCGGGGTGCCGGCCCGCACGGTGACGACCAGCTCGCTGGGCTCGTAGCTCACGATGCCACGCAGCACCCGGGTGTCCAGCACCTCGCCGTGCAGCGCCAGGCCATGGAAGTCCTTGGTGCCCCCGCCACGGATGCGCAACGGGGTCTGGTCGGCGGCGGCAGCGCGCACGCGCTCAGTGATCGGGGCGAGGGAAAAGTCCATCCGTGCATCGTAGCGGCAGCGGTCCGCCGCACGGCATGCAGGGGGCGTGAATTTTTTGAACAGCGGACGTGCAAAGGACTGGCGGATGCCATGGGGCCTTTGGCCCCCTGGCGCGCCAGTCCCACACGCGTCACCCACCGGTACGAAAAAAGCCCGCCGGTGGTCGGCGGGCTGAAGTAACCAGAGGAGTAACTCGCTTGTTCTTATTGCGACGCCACGGTGCCACCAGACACCGCGGCGCGTAGGGCGCAGAGCGATCAGCGGTTGTACGCCGTCTCGCCGTGCGAGGTGATGTCCAGACCTTCGCGTTCGTCTTCTTCCGAGACACGCAGGCCCACCGTCAGGTCAACCACCTTGTAGGCCACGAAGGACACCACACCCGACCACACGATGGTCAGCAGCACGGCCTTGGCCTGTGTCCACACCTGGGCAGCGATGGAGTAGTCGGCAGAGGTCACCATGGTGGCGGTCACCCAGTCGGCCACGTAGCCAGGGCCACCCAGACCAGGGGCGTTGAAAACGCCGGTCAGCAGGGCACCCACGATACCGCCGATGCCGTGCACGCCGAACACGTCGAGCGAGTCGTCCGCACCCAGCAGCTTCTTGAGGCCGTTGACACCCCACAGGCAAGCAAAACCACCCACCAGACCGATGACCAGCGCACCGCCGATACCGACGTTGCCTGCAGCCGGCGTGATGGCCACCAGGCCCGCCACGGCACCCGACGCCGCACCCAGCATCGAAGCCTTGCCGCGCATCAGCGCTTCACCCATGCACCATGCCAGCACGGCAGCAGCGGTAGCCACCAGCGTGTTGATGAAGGCCAGGGCTGCAAAACCGTTGGCTTCCAGGGCAGAGCCGGCGTTGAAACCGAACCAGCCCACCCACAGCAGCGAGGCACCGACCATGGTCAGCGTCAGGCTGTGAGGCGCCATGGCTTCCTTGCCGTAACCAATGCGCTTGCCCACCATGAACGCACCCACCAGGCCCGCCACAGCGGCGTTGATGTGTACCACGGTACCGCCAGCGAAGTCGAGAGCACCCCACTGCCAGATCTGGCCGGCCTTGCTGGTCATGGCGTCGGCCACTTCCTTGGAGGCGTAGGCATCAGGACCCATCCAGAACCACACCATGTGGGCGATCGGCAGGTAGCTGAACGTGAACCACAGGACCATGAACAGCATGACGGCGCTGAACTTGATGCGCTCTGCGAACGCACCGACGATCAGGGCGCAGGTGATGCCGGCGAACGTGGCCTGGAAGGCGGCAAACACCACTTCCGGAATCACGACACCCTTGCTGAACGTGGCCGCGTTGGCAAACGTGCCTGCGGCGTTGTCCCAGATGCCCTTCATGAACAGCCGGTCGAAACCACCGATGAAGGCACCGCCTTCGGTGAAGGCCAGGCTGTAGCCGTAGATGAACCACAGCACCACGATCAGCGAGAACGTGACCATCACCTGCATCAGCACGGACAGCATGTTCTTGCTGCGCACCAGGCCGCCGTAGAACAGCGCCAGGCCGGGCAGGACCATCAGGATCACGAGGATGGTGGAAGTCATCATCCACGCGGTGTCACCCTTGTTGGGGACAGGAGCAGGCGCTTCTGCGGCGGGCGCTGCAGGCGCAGCGGCGGCAGCAGCAGCCGGTGCAGCCGCTGCGGCAGGGGCAGGGGCTTCAGCCGCTGGTGCAGCCGCAGCGGGTGCCGAGGCCTCTGCCGTGGCGGGCGCCTGGGCGAGGACAGCCGATCCGCCGGATAGCAGACTCAGCCCCAGAATGAAGGAAGCAAGCAGTTTTTTCATGGCGTTTCTCTTCTTGGATGGGATGCGGCCTCGCCCTTACAGGGCTTCCTTGCCGGTTTCGCCAGTGCGGATGCGCACCACCTGCTCCAGGTGGGTCACGAAAATCTTGCCGTCACCGATCTTGCCGGTGCGCGCTGCGGTCTCGATGGACTCGATCACGCGGTCCACCAGGTCGTCGGCCACAGCGGCCTCGATCTTGACCTTGGGGAGAAAGTCCACCACGTACTCTGCACCGCGGTACAGCTCGGTGTGGCCCTTCTGGCGGCCAAAGCCCTTGACTTCGGTCACCGTGATGCCTTGCACGCCGATGTCGGAGAGCGCTTCGCGCACTTCGTCGAGCTTGAAGGGCTTGATGATGGCTGTCACCATTTTCATTTTCAGTTCCTCCGGAATGGGCGCCACCGGCGCCCATTGAGACTTACAGGGTTTTGGTGAGCGTGACGATCACGCGCGACTTGTTGACCGGGCCGTAGAAGGCCTTCTTGGTGGCGCCAACCACGGCAGCGCCGAGGGACACGCCGCCACCGAAGTCGTACGAACCGCCCAGGCTGTAGTCCATGAAGTTGGGGGCCGTGATGTCACCACCAAAGCGAGTGAAGCCGACCGACGCCTTCAGCGTGGTGCTGGGGGCCACTTCCTGGGCAAACGCCAGGTTCAGGTAGCCGGTGTTGCGGCCCTTCATGCCAGGACCTGCGTAGGCAAAGTAGTCCTTGGACAGGGTGTGCGAATACTTGGCCGTCACGGGGCCGAAGGTGGCAGCGCCATAGACTTCGGTGGTGTTGCCCGCGCTGTTGCCGGGGTAGATGTAGGTCAGCAGGCCCACGTCCAGGTCCACGTCACCGGCCTTGAACTTGTAGCCGCCGTAGATGTCGGATTCGAGCGAGTTGCCGGACAGCCAGTTGACGCTGGAGTTCCAGTTGCCCACGTAGAAGCCGGTTTCGCCGAAGGTGTAGTCAAAGCCGCCTTGCAGTGCGGGCTTGACGGCCTTGACCTTGGACGTGTCCTGGTCCTGGCCACGGAACTTGTAGTTCGTGGTCAGGCTGACGTTGGCAGTGAGCTGGGCGCTGGCCAGCATGGGAAGGGTTGCAACAAGGGCAACGCCCAGGGTCTTGATGATGGCGCGGGTCATGTTTCCTCCGGTTGGACAAAGTAGGGACAAGCGCTTTAAGCACGGACCGTGCCACACCAAGGTGCACGGCGCGCTGCACGGTTGCGTTGCGTTACAACAATCCCCAGTACAGTGGCGGTGACCGCGTCCGGCATGTTGCACCCAACTGGTGCAGACACCCAACGGGTCGCGCTAAAAAACCACAAAACGCACCCATCTGGGGAGAAATCGCTTCATGAGTCTTGCTTTGGTGCAAAGCCGCGCCCTTCTGGGGCTGCAGGCGCCTGCAGTCACCGTCGAAGTGCATCTGGCCAACGGTTTGCCCAGCTTCACGCTGGTCGGGCTGGCCGAGGTGGAGGTGAAAGAAGCCCGCGAACGCGTGCGCTCCGCGCTGCAGAACGCGGGGCTGGAGTTCCCGTCGAACAAGCGCATCACCGTCAACCTTGCCCCCGCCGACCTGCCCAAGGATTCGGGCCGCTTCGATCTGCCGATTGCGCTGGGCATCCTCGCCGCCAGCGGTCAGGTGGACGCCAGCCGCCTGGCAGGCTACGAGTTTGCGGGCGAGCTGTCGCTGTCCGGCGAGCTGCGCCCCGTGCGCGGCGCGCTGGCCACCAGCCTGGCCCTGCAGACCCAGCAGATTGACGCCCAGCTGGTGCTGCCGCCCGGCAGTGCCGAAGAGGCCGCCCTGGTGCCCGCCGCGCGCGTGGTGCGTGCGCGCCACCTGCTGGATGTGGTGCGGGCGTTCCTGCCACCGGGCAGCACGGCCGGTGGCGATGCCGACGTGGCCAACGACGGCTGGACCCGCCTGCAGGCCACCGCGCTCACCGCCAGCACCACCGGGCCCGACATGGCCGACGTGAAGGGCCAGGCGGGCGCCAAGCGCGCGCTGGAGATTGCAGCGGCTGGCGGCCACAGCCTGCTGATGGCCGGGCCACCTGGCTCGGGCAAGTCGATGCTGGCGCAGCGTTTTGCCGGGCTGCTGCCCGCGATGACGGTGGACGAAGCGCTGGAGAGCGCCGCCATTGCCAGCCTGGCGGGGCGCTTTCGGCCCGAGGCTTTTGGCGTGCGCCCCACCGGCCAGCCCCACCACACGGCCAGCGCGGTGGCGCTGGTGGGCGGTGGCTCGCCACCCCGGCCGGGCGAGATCTCGCTGGCCCACCAGGGCGTGCTCTTCCTTGATGAACTCCCGGAATTCCCGCGCGCCGCATTGGAGGCTCTGCGCGAGCCGCTAGAGACCGGCCACATCACCATCGCCCGGGCAGCGCAACGCGCGGAGTTTCCGGCCCGGTTCCAGATGATCGCGGCGATGAATCCGTGCCCCTGCGGCTTTCTGGGCTCCACGCAGCGCGCCTGCCGCTGCACGCCCGACCAGGTGCACCGCTACCAGGCCAAGCTCAGCGGCCCGCTGCTGGACCGCATCGACCTGCATGTGGAGGTGCCCGCCCTGCCCGCCGAGCAGCTGGTGCAGGCGGCTGCGGGCGAGTCCACCGCCAGCATCCGCGCCCGGGTGGAGCAGGCCCGCGCCAAGGCGCTGGCGCGCCAGGGCAGCACCAACCAGGCGCTGCAGGGGCAGGCCATCGACGCCCACCTGCACCTGGACGATGCGGCCGCCAAGTTCCTCAACACCGCTGCCGCGCGCCTGGGCTGGTCGGCACGCAGCACGCACAGGGCGCTGAAGGTGGCGCGCACCATCGCCGACCTGGCGGGCGCGCCCACCACCGAGGTCAGCCATGTCGCCGAGGCCGTGCAATACCGCCGCGTACTGCGCAGCCCGGTGTGAGTAGCGCTGGCGGCCCTTGAGGCACATCAGCACCTTGACGGAGACAGATATCAAATTGATAGCGCCTGGCGCATGTATCACTAGCGCCTGCGGCTGATTTTGATCAAAAAGAGGGTGCGCAGCACCCAGCGGGCGCTGCGCACCGGCCGCAGGGGCCCGGGCGCCCGGCACAATCTCCCCCCATGTCCAGCGTCCGCTCCCCCAAGAAATCCCCGTCGGTCCCCGCCCCCACAGACACCGCAGCCCCCGCCAACGAGCCCGTGGACACCGGCTTTTTGCGCACGCTGGTGGGCTACAACACGCGGCGCGCGGCGCTGTCCATCATTGCCGTGTTCATGGAACGCATGGCCGTGTACGACCTGAAGGTGGTGGATTTCTCGGTGCTGTCACTGGTGGCGCACAACCCGGGGATCACCTCGCGCCAGCTGTGCGCCACGCTCAGCGTGCTGCCGCCCAACATGGTGGGCTTGATTGCGGCACTGGAACGGCGCGGCCTGATCGAGCGGCGCCCACACCCGAGCGATGGGCGCGCCATGGGCGTGCACCTGACGCCCGCCGGGGTGGAACTGACGGCGCAGGCCGAGCAGACGGCCGCGCAACTGGAAGAAGACGCCACCAACCGCCTGACGGCGGCCGAGCGCAAGACGCTGATCCGGCTGCTGCAAAAAGTCTACGACTGATCCAGCGGCCGCTCAGCCGGCCACAAGAGGCCTGGGTGCGTATCAGGCGGCCGGCGCTGCCGGGGCCTTGTCCAGCCCCAGCAAGCGCACCGCGTTGCCCTTCAGGATGCCGGGCATCACCTCGGGCTTGAAGCCCGCTTCCTGGAAGTCCTTCATCCAGCGCTCGGGCGTGATCAGCGGGTAGTCGCTGCCGAACAGCACGCGGTCCTTGAGCAGCGTGTTGGCGTACTGCACCAGCTGCTTGGGGAAATACTTGGGACTCCAGCCCGACAGGTCGATCCAGACATTGGGCTTGTGCGTGGCGACCGACAGCGCCTCGTCCTGCCACGGAAAGCTGGGGTGGGCCATGACGATCTGCATGTCAGGGAAGTCGATGGCCACATCGTCCAGGTGCATGGGGTTGCTGTACTCCAGCCGCAGGCCACCGCCGCAGCGCATGCCGCTGCCGATGCCGCTGTGGCCGGTGTGAAAGATGGCGGGCATGCCGTACTCGGCGATCACCTCATAGATAGGCCAGGCCATCTTGTCGTAGGGGTGGTAGGCCTGCACCGTGGGATGGAACTTGAAGCCCTTGATGCCGAACTCCTCGATCAGGCGGCGGGCTTCGCGCGCGCCCATCTTGCCCTTGTGGGGGTCGATGCTGGCGAAGGCCGTCATCATGTCGCTGTTGGCCTTGGCGGCCTCGGCGATCTCTTCGTTGGGGATGCGGCGGCGGCCCATCTTGGACTCGGCGTCCACGGTGAACATCACCAGGCCAATCTTCTGCTCGCGGTAGTAGGCCACCGTCTCGGCAATGGTGGGGCGGCGGCCGTTCTTGAAGTACTTGTCGGCGGCGCGGTCGTACTCCTCGCCGTAGTTGTCAAACGGGTTCCAGCAGCTCACCTCGGCGTGGGTGTGGATGTCGATGGCGATCAGATTGGCGTGGTCCATGCGTGTCTCCTGGGTTGGCGCCCGCCGGTGCAGCGTCAAACCCCCAGCATGCGCCACGGCGCGTGACGCAGATCAAGGGTAAACACCAATAAAAAACGGGCTTGGCTTGCTTGAATTGGTTATGAACTATAACCACAATTCAACCAACACGAAAGCCTCTATGACCCATCCAGACATCCATTTCGAGCTGCGCGGCGACCACCAGGAAGTGGCCGTGATCCGCCTGACCCGTGCGGCCAAGCGCAACGCGCTGAACGACGGCCTGATCCTCGCGCTGCGCGACCTGTTCGAGAAAATGCCCAGCACCGTGCGCGCGGCCGTCATCGATGGCGACGGCCCCCATTTCTGCGCCGGGCTGGACCTGTCGGAGCTCAAAGAGCGTGACGCCGGCCAGGGCCTGCACCACTCGCGCATGTGGCACGCTGCGCTGGAGCGTGTGCAGTACGGCCCCGTGCCGGTCATCGCTGCGCTGCATGGCGCCGTGGTGGGCGGCGGGCTGGAGCTGGCCAGCGCCTGCCATATCCGCGTGGCCGACGAATCCACCTTCTACGCGCTGCCCGAAGGCTCGCGCGGCATCTTCGTGGGCGGCGGCGGCGCGGTGCGCATCCCCAAGCTCATCGGCGCTGCGCGCATGACGGACATGATGCTCACCGGCCGCGTCTACAACGCGCAGGACGGCGAGAAGGTCGGCTTTGCCCAGTACCTTGTGCCCGAAGGCCAGGCCTTTGACAAGGCCTTTGAGCTGGCCGTGCGCGTGGCGCAGAACGCGCCGCTGACCAACTACGCGCTGATGCACGCCCTGCCCCGCATTGCCGAGCAGCCCGCCGACCAGGGCTTCTTCACCGAAGCCATGATGGCCGCCATCGCCCAGAGCGCGCCCGAAGCCAAGTCCCGCCTCGCCGACTTCCTGGAAGGCCGCGCCGCCAAGGTCCGCAAGGACTGAGCCCGCCCCCAGTCACCCCTTGCCCCTGCTGGACCCCCCTATGAGCGACCTCTCCACCCCCCTCGCCCCGGCCCGCTACCGCCCCGTGACCTTCGGCGTGACCCGCGTCAGCCTGCGTGACGGTGCACCGGGCGTGCGTTACCTGCAGGCGGACCTGCCCCTGGGCGCCTTTGCGCGCCGCGTGACGGACTACCTGGTGCACTGGGCGGAGACCACGCCCGACCACAGCTTTCTGGCACGCCGCGAACAGCTGCCAGGAGGCAAGACGGGTGACTGGCAGCATGTGAGCTACGCCCAGGCGCTCGACGCCGCGCGCAGCATCGGCCAGGCCCTGCTGGACCGGGGCCTGAACGCAGAGCGCCCGGTGGTGGTGCTGAGCGAGAACACCGTCGAGCACGCCCTGCTGGCGCTGGGCTGCATCTACGCCGGTGTTCCCTACTGCCCCGTGTCGCCCGCCTATGCCACCGTGAGCCAGGACTACGACAAGCTGCGCCACGTCATCGACACCCTCACCCCCGGCCTGGTGTTTGCCGCCGACGGCGCACGCTACGGCAAGGCCATCGCAGCCACCGTGGCGGCCGATGTCGAAGTGATCCTGGCCCAGGGCGCGCTGGAGGGCCGCAAGGCCGGCACCTTCCAGAGCCTGCGCCACACCACCGCCACCCCGGCGGTGGACGCGGCCATGCACGCCACCGGCCCCGGCACCATCGTGAAGTTCCTGTTCACCAGCGGCTCCACCAAGATGCCCAAGCCGGTCATCAACACCCAGCGCATGTGGTGCGCCAACCTGCAGCAGATCTCGCTGTCGCTGCCGGTGCTGGCCGAGGCATCGCCCGTGCTGGTGGACTGGCTGCCGTGGAACCACACCTTCGGCAGCAACCACAACTTCGGCCTCACGATGATGCATGGCGGCACGCTGTACATCGACGATGGCAAGCCGACGGCCGCACTGATTGGCGAGACCCTGCGCAACCTGCGCGAGATCGCACCCACGGTGTACTTCAACGTGCCCACCGGCTTTGAAATGATTGCCGAGGCCATGAAGACCGACGCCCAGCTGCGCGCCAACCTGCTGTCGCGCGTGCGCCTGTTCTTTTACTCGGGCGCCGGCCTGGCCCAGCCCGTGTGGGACAGCCTGCACGCCACGCAGGAAGCCGCCATTGGCGAGCGCATCGTGATGTGCACGGGCCTGGGCATGACCGAATCCGCCCCCTCGGCCATGTTCTGCAACAGCCCCGACGTGCGCTCCGGCCACATCGGCGCGCCCGTGCCCGGCATGGTGCTCAAGCTGGTGGAGGTGGACGGCAAGACCGAGGTGCGCTACCGCGGCCCCAACGTCACGCCCGGCTACTGGCGCTCCGACGCCGCCACACGCGACGCGTTTGACGACGAAGGCTACCTGTGCACCGGCGACGCCGTGAAGTGGATCGACGAGAACAACATCCACCGGGGCCTGGCGTTTGACGGCCGCATTGCCGAAGACTTCAAGCTCTCTACCGGCACCTTCGTGAGCGTGGGCCCCATGCGCGCCAAGATCATCGTGGCGGGCGCACCCTACATCCAGGACGTGGTGCTCACCGGCCTGAACATGAAGGAAGTGGGCGCCCTGCTGTTCCCCTCCCCCGCCTGCCGCGAAGTCGCCGGCCTGGGCCCGGACGCCCCCTGGGCCGACGTGGTGGCCCACCCCGCCGTGCGCCAGCGCATTGAGGCGGTGCTGGACGGGCTGGCCCGCGAAGCCACCGGCAGCGCCAGCCGCGTGGCCCGTGCGCTGCTGATGGCCGAGCCGCCCTCCATCGACAAGGGCGAAATCACCGACAAGGGCTCCGTCAACCAGCGTGCCGTGCTCAAGCACCGCGATGCGCTCGTCACGGCCTTGCACGACGACACAGCACCGGGCATCCTCAAGCCCGGCGCCTGAAACCCCACCCCGAACAGGACAGACCCACCATGCAGATTCAAGGACAAGCCGCCCTCGTGACCGGCGGCGCATCGGGCCTCGGCGAGGCCACCGCACGCGAACTGGCCCGCCTGGGCGCCAAGGTGGCCGTGCTCGACCGCAATGCCGCGCTGGCCGAAAAGGTCGCCGCAGACATTGGCGGCGTTGCCTGCCCCTGCGACATCACCGACGCCGCCAGCGTGACCGCCGCGCTGGAGAAGGCTGCCGCCGCCCACGGCCCCGCCCGCATCCTCATGAACGTGGCCGGCATTGGCAGCGCCAAGCGCGTGGTGCAACGCGACGGCAGCGCCGCGCCGCTGGAAGACTTCGTGCGCGTCATCAACATCAACCTCATCGGCAGCTACAACGTGAGCCGCCTGTTTGCCGCCGCCTGCAGCAAGCTGCCCGTGCTGGACAACGGCGAGCGCGGTGTGATGATGTTCACCGCATCCGTCGCCGCCTTTGATGGCCAGGTGGGCCAGCAGGCCTACAGCGCCTCCAAGGCAGGTCTGGCCGGCATGACGCTGCCCATGGCGCGCGACCTGGCGCAGCACGCCATCCGCGTGTGCACCGTGGCGCCCGGCCTGTTTGCCACGCCGCTGATGAAAGAGCTGCCCGAGGCCGTGCAACAGTCGCTGGCGGCCAGCATCCCCTTCCCGCCACGCCTGGGCAAACCCGAAGAGTTTGCCGAGCTGGCTTGCCATATCGTGACCAACGGCCACCTGAACGGCGAAGTCATTCGCCTGGACGGCGCCCTGCGCATGGCGCCCCGGTAAACGATCAGCGCCACACATCAGTAAATAACAAGAGGGCGCGAAAGCGCTCCAGCTTGACCCCCGAGATTTCCGTCAGACACACACCAGGAGACATCAGCATGACCACCACCCGCCGTCAATTCGTTCAGGCCCTTGGCGCCAGCGCCGCGCTGGGCGCCTTCCACCCCTTTGCCGCCCATGCCCAGGTGGACCAGGTGAAGGTGTACTTCGGCTTCCCCGCCGGCAGCTCGGGCGACACCGTGGCCCGCCGCGTGGCCGAGAAGTGGGCTGGCAGCGCGTTCAGCAAGAACCCTGGCGTGGTGGAAAACAAGCCCGGCGCGGGCGGCCGCATTGCGCTGGAGACGCTCAAAGCTGCGCCCGCAGACGGCTCGGTGCTGGCCGTGGCGCAAGTGTCGGCCCTGGCCAACTACCCGCACATCTACAGCAAGATGAACTACACCGACAAGGACTTCGCGCCCGTGTCGATCGCAGCCATCATGCACCACGGCCTGGCCGTGGGCCCCATGGTGCCCGCCAGCGTGAAGAACGTGAAGGACTTCCTGGCCTGGGCCAAGGCCAACCCCAAGGACGCCAGCTACGGCTCGCCCGGCGCGGGCTCCACGCCCCACTTCCTGGGCGCGCTGCTGGGCATCAACAGCGGTGTGGACCTGCGCCATGTGCCTTACCGTGGCTCCATCCCTGGCGTGACGGACGTGGTGGGCGGCCAGGTGGCGGCCATGGTCACACCGCACGGCGACTTCATCGCCAACTACAAGGCCGGCAAGCTGCGCATCCTGGCCACCTCGGGCCCCAAGCGCTCCATCTACGTGCCGGATGTGCCCACGTTTGCCGAACAGGGCTTCCCTGAGCTGACCACTGAAGAATGGTTTGGCTTCTACGCGCCGGCCGCCACGCCCAAGCCGGTGATTGCCGCTGCCAACGCCGCCATCAACGCTGCGCTGAAGGAAAAGTCGGTCATCGACAGCCTGGCCATCGTGGGCCTGATGCCCCATGGCTCCACCCCTGAAGAACAGGCCCGCTGGCAAAAGGCCGAGTACGACAGCTGGGGCCCGCTGATCAAGAAGATCGGCTTCACCGCAGAGTCCTGATTTCCCCTGCGCCGCAGGTCCGGACTGGCACCCCAGTCCGGGCCGCCGCATGGCAAAAAATAGAAGAAACAGCCGCTAGCGCCCAACCATCAAGCGCAAACAGCTACTAATAAGAGAGCAAACCATGCAAGCCCGCCAGACCCTTGCCGACATCCAGCACCTGCTGACCACCGTGCTGAAGGCGCCCACGCGCTGGCAGGGCCTGGCACCGTTTGTGGATACCGACGGCGACCTGGCGGCCCAGGTGCTCGACGAGGCGGCCAAGTTTGTGGACAGCGCCATCGCCCCGCTGCAGCGCAGCGGCGACGAAGAAGGCTGCCGCTTTGACGGTGGACGCGTGCACACCCCCGCAGGTTTTCGCGATGCCTACCAGGCCTTCTGGCAGGCGGGATGGCCGTCGCTGTCTTGCGCGCCCGACGATGGCGGCCAGGGCCTGCCTGCGGTGCTGGAGTGTGTGCTGTTTGAATGGCTGGCCGGCGCCAACCACGGCTGGACCATGGCCCCCGGCCTGCTGCACGGCGCGTACGAATGCATCAAGCACCACGCCAGCGACGAACTCAAGGCGCAGTACCTGGAGAAGGTCGCCACCGGCGAATGGCTGGCCACCATGTGCCTGACCGAAGCCCATGCGGGCAGCGACCTGGGAATGGTGCGCACGCGCGGCGTGCCCCAGCCCGACGGCAGCGCGCGGGTGAACGGCAGCAAGATTTTCATCTCCGGCGGCGAACACGACCTGACGGACAACATCGTGCACCTGGTGCTGGCCCGCCTGCCCGATGCGCCTGCGGGGCCCAAGGGCCTGTCGCTGTTCCTGGTGCCCAAGATTCTTCAGGATGGAAGCCACAACGCCGTGGTCTGCGAGCGCATCGAAGAAAAGATGGGCCTGCACGGCAGCCCCACCTGCGTGATGCGCTTTGACGACGCCACCGGCTGGCTGGTGGGCGAGCCGAACAAGGGCCTGAACGCCATGTTCGTGATGATGAACGCTGCCCGCCTGCATGTGGGTCTGCAGGGCATCGGCCTGCTGGAGGCCGCGTGGCAAAAGGCCAGCGCCTACGCCGCAGAGCGCCGCCAGATGCGCGCGCCCGGCGCCAAGGACACCAGCCTGATTCAAGACCACCCCGCCATACGCCGCATCTTGCACACACAGCGCGCCTGGATCGACGGCGGCCGCGTGCTGGCCTACCACACGGCCCTGCAGCTCGATGTGGCCAAACACAGCACCGACGCCGGCGAACGTGCCGCCGCGCAGCGCTGGTGCGCGCTGGTCACGCCCGTGCTCAAGGCCGCGCTCACCGACCAGGCCTTTCACGGCGCCAGCGCCTGCCTGCAGGTGTTTGGCGGCCACGGCTATGTGCGTGAATGGGGCATCGAGCAGATCGTGCGCGACGCGCGTGTGGCCATGATCTACGAGGGCACCAACGAGATCCAGGCCATCGACCTGCTGGTGCGCAAGGTGCTGGCCGATGGCGGCCAAGGCCTGGCAACGCTGCTGACCACACTGCCCGGCGCAGCCCCCAGCGCCGCCGCCAGCGCGCGCCGCCATGCCCTGGTGGAGATCACGCAGACCCTGGCGATTGCCGCCCAGTCCGACCCCGAACTGCCCTACTGGGTGGCCGACGACTACCTGCGCGCCGTGGCGCTGGTGCTGCTGGAATGGGCCTGGGCCCAGATCGGCGCCGCCCGCCCCCACCGCGCGGAACAATCCACGGCCGCCACAGACCGCTGGACCGCGCCCGCCCAGGCCTTCGCCCAGTGGGTGCTGCCCGAGTTCGATCTGCGCACCACCATCCTGCGCCAGCGCATTGCCCAGGCATTTGAATTCAGGCCCCAGGAGGCCGCAAGCGCATGATTCATATGCACTAGCAGCTCCTGATTCAGTAGCAAAACACAAGCTTCATCCATCTCCCACCCACAGCGTGTTGAGGCCACGTTGCGGGGTTCCTTGCGCCTCAAAAAAACCACTGGAGACAACACCATGCGCTTGAAGATGAGAAGAAACCGGATGCGTGCCCACCACCCCCTGGCGATCTCGGCGGCGGCTGCTGCCTTGCTCATGGGCTGTGGTGGCTCGTCCGATGCCGCCCTGCCCCAGCTCTCCGCGGCCACCCCCGCCACCCTGCAGTCGTGCGCCACGCTGGCCAGCAGCCTGGCGTTGCCCGACACGCGCATCACCTCGTCCGAGCAAGTGCCCGCAGGCCCCATCACCGTGCAGGGCGTGACCACCCAGGCGCCTGCGCACTGCCTCGTCAAAGGCAAGATGAAAGAGCGCACCGGCCCCGTGGACGGCGCCAGCTACGCCATCGGTTTTGAAATGCGCCTGCCCGTGGAGTGGAACGGCCGCTTTCTGCACCAGGCCAACGGCGGCCTGGACGGCAGCGTGGTCACCGCGCTGGGCTCGGTGAGCGGCGCCGCACCCGTGGCACCCGGCCTGGTGCAAGGCTTTGCAGTGCTCAGCTCTGACGCAGGCCACAGCGCACCCACGCCCTTCTTTGGCGTGGACCCGCAGGCGCGGCTGGACTACGGCTACCAGGCCGTGGGCACCCTCACCCCCATGGCCAAGAACCTCATCAAGAGCGCCTACGGCAAGGCGCCCGACCGCTCGTACCTGGCCGGCTGCTCCAACGGCGGCCGCCACGCCATGGTGGGCGCATCGCGCTATGCCGACCAGTACGACGGCATCCTGGCGGGCAACCCCGGCTTTCACCTGCCCAAGGCCGCCACTACCCAGCTGTGGAAGGCCCAGCAGTACGCCAAGGTGTCCACCAAAGACGCCACCACCGGCCTGCCCGACCTGACCACCGCCGTGAGCCCGGCCGAGTTCAAGCTCATCAGCAGCAAGATCGTCGCCAAGTGCGACGCACTGGACGGCGTGGCCGACGGCCAGGTCAACGACGTGGCCGCCTGCCAGGCCGCCTTCAACCTGCAGACCGACGTGCCCACCTGCACCGGCGCGCGCGACGGCAGCTGCATCACCAGCGAGCAAAAGGGCGTGCTGGCCAGCATCTTTGCAGGCCCCAAGAACAGCAAGGGCGAAGCGCTGTACACCGGCACCTGGTTCGACCCCGGCGTTGCGGGCGCCAACTTTGCATCGTGGCACTTTGGCTCGCCCGCCACGCGTGACGCCGGTGCGGTGGCCTTCATCTTCACCTCGCCCCCATCCAGCGTGGCCGCATTCACCGCCATCCCCGGCATGCAGTACGCGCTGAACTTCAGCATGGAGACCGACTACCCCAAGATGTTCGCCACCACGGCGCAATACGCCGAGTCCCCCTGGTCGTACATGACCCCGCCCAACGAAGCCGACCTGAGCGCCCTGAAGAACCGGGGCGCCAAGATGATCGTCTTCCACGGCGTGGCCGACGGCGTGTTCTCGCCCATGGACACCGCCAACTGGATGGACCGCCTGCAGGCCAACCACAGCGGCAAGGCCGACGCCTTTGCCCGCCTGTTCCTCATCCCCGGCATGAACCACTGCTCCGGCGGACCCGCCACCGACCAGTTCGACATGCTGGCCCCGCTGGTGGCCTGGGTGGAACAAGGCAAGGCCCCCGACAGCGTGACCGCCAAGGCACGCGGCGCAGGCGCCAATGTGGTCAACGCCGAGCTGCCCGCCAGCTGGTCCGCCAACCGCACCCGGCCACTGTGCGTGTACCCCAAGGTGGCACGCTACAACGGCACGGGAGATGTGGAGAGCGCAAGCAGTTTCAGCTGCAAGTGATCAGCGCTTGAAAAGCGGGAAGTCCGGCGCAAGCCGGGCTTCCCTTTTTCTTTACCTTTTACGCCTTGGCGCGAGGCTTCATGCGAAAGCTGACGCCCATGCGGTTGATGGCGTTCATGGTGGCAATCGTGAGCGTCAGGTCCACCAGGTCCTTCTCACCAAACACGGCCAGTGCGGCCGTATAGGCCTCATCAGAGGCATGGGTCTCGCTCACGCGCGTCACCTCCTCGGCCCAGGCCAGCGCGGCGCGCTCCTGCTCGGAGAACAGATACGCCGCCTCATGCCACACAGGAACCAGCACCACCTTCTCCACCGACATGCCTTCGGCCAGCAGGTCGCGCGTGTGGATGTCAATGCAGTGCGCGCACCCGTTGATCTGCGACACACGCAGAAAGACCAGGTGCGTCAGCAAGCTGGGCAGGCCTGTGCCCTGGGTGACGAAGTGGTGCAGCGTCCCGATGGCCTTGGCCCCCTCGGGCGATACGTTGAACCAGACAGCGCGATTCATACAGCAGTTCCTTCACATTGAAAGTTGAGCAGAGGGCGATATCGACCTCCTGCTCTCAAGACGTGTGATGTGAGGGTGCTGTGACAGATGCGAGAGAAATGGGTGCGAAGCCGACCATGCCCACACCCACGCCGCTACGCGCCGGAACCGGCGACAGCGGGGAGCATTGGGCCGCTGTGCGTGCTTCCCAAGGTGGCACGCTTCAGCATCACGGTTGCAGGAAACGCTGGACCAACAAAGACCAGTAGGCGGAACCGACTGCCACGTTCTCGTCGTTGAAGTCATAGCCTGGGTTGTGCACCATGCAGGCGCCGTGACTGCCCTCGCCTTCTCCATTGCCGATGAACAAGTAGCAGCCCGGCACTTCTTCGAGGAAGAAGGCGAAGTCTTCGCTGCCGGTCAATGCCTTGCCCTGGCGGGTCACGCGATGAGCGCCTGCGAGCTCTTCAGCCACCTCCCGCGCAAAGTCGGTTTCGCGCGCGTGGTTGACCAGCACCGGATACCCGCGCTTGTATTCGACCTGCGCCCGCACCCCATAGCTCTGGGCCTGGGCCTGGGCGAGTTCGGTGATGCGCTTTTCGAGCAGTTCGCGCACTTGCGGATTCAGTGAGCGCACGCTCAGGCTGAGCGTGGCTTTTTGGGGGATGACGTTGTTGGCCACGCCCGCGTTGAATGCACCCACCGTGATGACTGCCGTCTCTTGCGGGTCCACATTGCGCGCCACGATAGCTTGCAGACCCAGCACGATGGCCGAGCCAGCCACCACTGGGTCGGCCGCCAGATGCGGCATGGCCCCGTGGCCGCCCTTGCCGTCCAGCGTGATGGTGACGTAGTCGGACGACGCCATGGTGGGCCCGTCGCGCAGCACCAGATGGCCCTGCGGGTGGCCCGGCATGTTGTGGATGGCAAACACCGCGTCGCACGGGAAACGGGTGAAAAGGCCGTCGTCCATCATCTTCCTGGCACCGCCCAGACTCTCTTCGGCAGGCTGGAAGATCAGGTTGAGCGTGCCCGAAAACTCTACGTTCTGTGCAATGTGCTTCGCTGCGGCCAGCAGCATGGCGGTGTGACCGTCATGCCCGCAGGCGTGCATGATGCCCACGTTGCAGCTGGCGTACGGCAGGCCCGTGTTTTCCTCGATGGGCAACGCGTCCATGTCGGCGCGCAAGCCCAGGGTTTTGCTGCCATTGCCTCGCCGCAGCTGCCCGACCACGCCGGTGCCACCCAGGCCCCGGGTGACCTGGTAGCCCCATTTTTCGAGCTGCTCGGCCACGAGGTCGCTCGTGCGGTACTCCTGGTAGCCCATCTCGGGATGCTTGTGAATATCGCGGCGCACCGCAATGAACTCGGCGGCCTGCGCCTGTAGGGCCTCGATGATGTGGTGCGCAAAAGCTTCGCGTGGGGCGTTCATGAAGGGCCTTTCTGCCATCACTGCGGCTGCAGGTTGATGCTGCGTGCGATGCCGCGATAGAGTTCAATCTCGGCCTGGTAGATTTTTGCCAGCTCTGCGGGGCTGCGCGCACTGATCACGACATTGCCACTGGCTTCGAAAGCCTTGCGGGTTTCCGGAATTTCCGCCGCCGCATAGAAGGCCTTGTTCAGCGTGTTGATCACATTCTCAGGGGTGCTCTTGTGTACCTGCACACCGCTCCAGATGTTGAATTCCATGGATTCCAGCCCTTTCATGGTCGCCATGGCCGGGAACTGTTTGAACAACGGGTGCGGCGCTTTGGCAGTCACGGCCAGGCCCTGAATCTTTCCGTCCATGATGGTTTGCGGAATCGAGCCCGCCATGGGCAGGAAAGCCATGTCGATCTGGCCACCCATCAGGTCCGTGAGCAGGGGCGCAATGCCCTTGTAGGGCACATGCAGCATCTCGACTTTGGTCAGCTGCGAGAACCTCTCGCCGATGAGGTGGTACAGCGAACCCGGGCCCACGCTGCCGTAGCTCAAGGGGTTGCCGCTTTTCTTGCGCGCCAGGGCCAGCAGTTCGTCCAGGTTCTTCACGTTGAGTGAATTGCGCACCGCCAGTATGGTGGTCGTGTTGGCGAACTGGGCCACCAGCGTGAAGTCTTCGGCTTTGTATTTCACGCCCTGAATGGCCATGGGCGCCAGGACCAGTTCCATCGGACTGCCCAGGGCCAGCATGTAGCCGTCGGCGGGCGCGTTGACCACCCGGGCCAGGCCAATGGAGCCGCCAGCGCCACCGACGTTTTCGATGACCATGGTCTGCCCCAGCCGGGCGGATGCCTCGGGCTGCAACTTGCGGGCAAAAAAGTCAGAGGGCCCGCCGGCCGGGTAAGGCACGATGAGACTGATGGGTTTGCTGGGCCAGCTCTGCGCCCAGGCTGTGCCCATGGCGCTGGCGGCCATGATCAGTGCGCCCACAAAGGTTTTGAAGTTCATCCGAATCTCCATGAAATTGGTGTTGTGGATTCAAGTGCCAGCTGCATCGTAGAAAACGATTTTTGTTGCGTCCAATGACTTCTTTTCTCAATTTGCATTCGTAAAATGAATAGGTGAACCTCAGGCATCTGGAACACTTTCTGGCGCTGTCCGATATGGGCTCGTTCAGCCGTGCGGCCGAGAAACTGCACATCACCCAATCCGCTCTCAGCCGCAGCATCCAGTCCCTCGAAGAAGAACTGGGCGGGCCGCTGCTGGATCGCATCGGAAAACGCAATGAAATGACCCCGCTGGGCCAGTCAGTGCTGGAGCGGGCGCGGGGCATCGTCAAAGAGGCCGCCGAATTGAAACGGGGCGCCGCCCTGCTTCAACAAGGCGGACTGGGGAGCCTGCGGCTCGGATTGGGGTCCGGCCCGGGTGCCTTGCTGATGACGCCGTGGCTGGTGTACATGGCGACGCATCACCCCGGAGTGAAAGTGTCGGTGACGCGCGGCCCGACAGAGGTGCAATTGCGGCAGCTGCGCGATCGCTCGCTGGATGCCCTCGTCGTGGATATACGCCGCATCGTGCCTGCTGCGGACCTGAGCATTGGGCCGACCTTTGACATGCCTGCTGGCATGGTTTGCCGTGCCGGACATCCCTTGCTGGCGCAGTACCCCAACGGCGTGCCCTTCGAAGCCCTGCTGTCTTACCCCGTGGCCTCGATCCCCTTGTCAGAAGAGATAGCGCGGATCCTTGTAGCCCGCTACGGCCCCAAAGCCGACCCCGCCGAGATGACCACGTTGCAGTGTGAAGAGATTTCCAGCCTGCTGCAAACCGTGCAGCAATCGGACGCGATTTACCTGGGCATTCTGGCGGCGGCGCGCCAGGAGATGTCGAGGGGTGACCTGGTGCAACTGTCGGTAGTCCCTCACCTGGATCAGGGCGCCATGCTCGGTGTGGTTACGCTGGCAGGACGCACCGAGCAGCCTGTGATGCGGGTGTTCCGCGATTTTGTAGTCCGCATGCTGAGCCCCAGTGATGACACCCACCGCGATGTTTCCTGAGGGAAGCTACTCCGTCACGCCCGGCTTGCGTTCAGCCGGCGCCTGCGATCTGCTGGCTTCTTCTTTCGCCTTCTTCCCTTGGTCGTGGTGCCACTTGATGGCGTAGAACATGCAGGTGCCAAACACGAGCACCTTGAAGGTGATGAAGACTATCGGGACCCAATCCATTTTTGAGATTTTCCTGGCTGTTGGCTGGCACTATCGAATGTGAAGTGCATTGCCTCAAAACGCTGCGCCAGCAGCTTCATCGTGTTCAAGCCATCGTCGAATTGCACATCGACACCACGGGGCACATGATCTGAAAACTTGGTGCGATGCTATCGGGCCTGCTGTGTGGGCGTAAGCATCAGTTCTGCCTAAATTTTGCGTAGCAGATGGAGATTGCTGTGCCTGGCTGCTGCATGAAAAGCGGAGTTTTCATGAGGGCCGCATGGAGCCGCAGTGCGCAGGCCGTAGGGCGCGCCGCGTGAGCAGACGGAGCGCCGCTTGCACACAACGCCGACCGGGCACATACAAAAAAGGCCTGCATGAGGGAACCCCATGCAGGCCTTTGATTGGGTAGCAGTGCTACTGCCGGGCGCTCAGAACGGCAACCCCACATAGTTCTCCGCCAGCGACCCCAGCGCCTTCTCGGACGAGAACAGGTACGCCAGATCGGTGTCCTGCAGCTTCTGGTCGTAGGCAATCGAATCCGGGAAGGTGTGCAGCATGGTCGTCATCCACCAAGAGAAGCGCTGGGCCTTCCACACGCGGGCCAGGGCCTTTTCGGAGTACTTGTCGAGGCCGGTGCTGTCGCCATCCTTGTAGTGCGCGACCATAGCGTGGTACAGGTAGTAAATGTCCGACGCCGCGCTGTTCAGGCCCCGCGCGCCGGTGGGCGGCACGATGTGGGCGGCGTCGCCCGCCAGGAACAGGTTGCCGTAGCGCATGGGCTCGGCCACAAAGGAGCGCAGGGGGGCGATGGACTTTTCGATGGATGCGCCCGTAATCAGCTTGTCGGCCACCTCGGCGGGCAGGCGGCGTTTCAGCTCGTCCCAGAAGGCTTCGTCGGACCAGTCTTCCACGGTGTCGGTCAGCGGCACCTGGATGTAGTAGCGGCTCAGCGCCTGCGAGCGCAGCGAGCACAGCGCAAAGCCGCGTTCGTGCTTGGCGTAGATCAGCTCGGGCGAGACGGGCTTGGTGCGCGAGAGCACGCCCAGCCAGCCGAAGGGGTAGACCTTTTCATACTCCTTGAGCACGTCGCGCGGAATGGACTTGCGGCTCACTCCGTGGAAGCCGTCGGCGCCGATGACGAAGTCGCAGTCGATGCGCACCACCTCGTCGCCACTGCGGTAAGTCACATACGGGTTGGCGCTTTTGAGGTCGTGCGGCTGCACGTCTTCGGCGTTGTGGATGACGACGCCCTTCATGCGGTCGCGCGCTTCGTAGAGGTCGCGCGTCAGCTCGGTCTGGCCGTAGACGACCACCGAGCTGCCGCCGCTGTACTTGTGCAAATCGACCCGGTCCATCTTTCCGTCGTGGGCGATGATGAAGCCGTCGTGGATCTCGCCTTCCTTGTCCATGCGTTCGCCGCACTGTGCCTCGCGCATCAACGCAGCAAAGCCGTGCTCCAGCACGCCAGCGCGGATGCGGCCCAGCACGTATTCGCGGCTTTGGCGCTCCAGCACGATGGTGTCGATGCCCTTGAGGTGCAAGAGCTGCGAGAGCATGAGGCCCGAGGGGCCTCCGCCGATGATGCAAACCTGGGTTTTCATGGTGTCTCCTGTAGTGGTTGGTGCGTTCATGACATTGATCAAACGGACCACCCAAAGATACGTGGCACAGTCGCCGCGTTGAATGGACGGATGGAGCCAGAACATGCACTTTTCGAACATCGGAACCATCCACTCGTACAGCCTGTTCGGCGAGTCGCAGCACCTGCCCGATGTGCTGCACTGCGAGACGATTGCCGAGCGATCGGCGCTTCACGACTGGGAGCTGGCGCCGCACCGGCACACGCGGCTGCACCAGGTGCTGCTGATCACCTCGGGCGGGGGTGTGGCGCACCTGGATGGCGAGCGGATTGCGCTGTTTGCCGGTGCGCTCATCAACGTGCCGCAGGGGCATGTGCACGCATTCCGCTTTACGCAGCACACGCAGGGCTGGGTGGCCACGCTGGCGGACGAGCTGATGGACGAGATTTTTGTGCGCGTGGGCGATGTGCGCCGCGACCTGGCGCGGCCCGCCGTGGTCACCGCCAGCCCACCCATCAGCCAGGCCATGGGGCAGATCTGGCAGGAGTTCTCGGGCCGCGCCAAGGCGCGTGCGCTGGTGCTGCGGGGCCTGAGCGCCACGCTGCTGGGCTGGGTGGCGCGGGCCATTGAGGATCACAGCCCGAGCGACACCGCTGCACCAGAGTCCAGCCTGGTGCAGCGGCTGGAGGCGCTGATCGAGGCACATTTTCTGGAGCACTGGCAGGTGGCCGACTATGCGCGCGCGCTGGCCGTTTCGCCCACGCACCTGAGCCGCGTGGCGCGGGCCGCCACGGGCGTGTCTGCCCAGCGGCTGATTGAAGCGCGGCTGATGCGCGAGGCCCGGCGCAACCTGGCCTACACCCACCTGGGCGTGGCCACCATTGCCTACACGCTGGGCTATGCCGACCCGGCGTACTTCACCCGCGCCTTCACGCGCGATGCGGGGCTGTCGCCAAGGGCGTTTCGGGCGCAGGTGGCGGCGTCGGCGCCCGCTCCGGCGGTGTGATGCCGCGTGACAGGCTGCTGACACGCCGCTGTCAGTAGCCCCGATTCACCATCGAGGCTTCTTTCTTTCACACACAAGGAGCCTTTCATGAAAAACGCCATCGCCTGGTTTGAAATCCCCACCACCCAGCTCGACCGCGCCCAGGCTTTTTATGAAGCCGTGCTGGGCCAGACCCTGCGCCGCGAGAACATGGGGCCCAGCGAAGGTGCTGTGTTTCCCTACAACGGCGCAGCAGACGGCGTGGGCGGCGCGCTGATGATGGGCCCAACGGCACCGCAGGTATCGGGCAGCGGCACACTGGTGTACTTGGACGCATCGCCATCGCTCGACGCCGCGCTGGACCGCGCGGTGGCCCAGGGCGGTCGCGTGGCCCTGCCGCGCCAGGCGCTGCCACCGGGCATGGGGTTCTTTGCGCACATCCACGACCTGGATGGCAACCTCGTGGGTTTGCACGCACTGTCTTGAAGCCAGAACGCACTAACGGTCTACAAAAGGAGCACACCATGGAAGCGCAAGAAATCCACCGGGGCAGGCTGTTTGACCATGTGCAGCTCGTCGTGCGCGACCTGGCGGCCAGCCAGGCCTTCTACACGGCGGTGCTGCAGGCCCTGCAGGTGCCCATGGGCGGGGCGGACGAGGGTTACTTCTGGGCGGACGAGCTGTTTGTGTCGTCGGCCGACAGCCCTGCAGCTCAGGGCCACCTGACAGGCCGCACGCACCTGGCGTTTCAGGCGCAGGACCGGGCGATGGTGGATGCGTTCTACCGTGCCGCACTGGCCCACGGCGGCACCGACAACGGCGGGCCGGGCGAGCGCGCGTACCACCCCGGCTACTACGCGGCGTTTGTGCTGGACCCGGACGGCAACAACATCGAGGCGGTGTTCCATGGCGACGCGCAGCGCAGTGCGGCGTCGGTGAAGATCACGTTCTGAGGGGTGAGTCAGCCCGCCTCCGGCCGGGTCAGGCCGCGCAGCGGGATGGGCGTGGAGAACACGATGGATGTGCGTGTTTCGCCATAGCCGTTGATGTCGCCCAGAAAGCGCTCCAGATCGGGCAGGTCGCGCGCCACGACCTGCATCACGTACGAGTCGTTGCCGCTGACATGGTGGCACTCAAGCACCTGGGGCGACTGGCGCAGCTTGTCGATCAGTGCCTTCTTGCCGGGCTGCGGCACGTTGATGCCCACCACGGCGCGCACGCCGTAGCCGACCTTGGCGGGGTCGATGTCGGCATGCACGCCGCGCACCACGCCCGCCTCTTGCAGGCGGCGCAGGCGCTCGAGCGTGGCGGGCACCGACAGGCCCACGGCCTCGGCCAGTTCCTTGAGCGAGGCGCGGCCATCGGCCTGCAGCGCGCTGATCAGGCGCCAGGCTTTGTCATCGACTTCCATAAAAGCCTTTATCGATTGGCACAGAAAAAACCGAAACCAAATTCTGGATTCGCCGAATTTTCTGCATTCTCCACCGCCAGCCATCGCCCTAGCATCGGAGCATGGACTTGACCTCACTCACCGTGTTTCTGCAAGCCGCCGTCATCGGCGTGCTCATCGCGGCCCCCGTGGGCCCCATTGGCCTGTTGACGATGCAACGCACCCTGGAGCGGGGCCTGGCGGCCGGGCTGGCCACCGGCCTGGGCGCCGCTGCAGCCGATGCGGTGTATGGCGCCGTGGGCGCCTTCAGCGTGCGCTGGCTCATCGATGGGCTGACGCAGGCCAAGACGCCGCTGGCGCTGGGCGGCGGCGCCCTGCTGCTGGTGCTGGCCTGGCGCACCTGGCACGCGCCGGTGGCCCACACCGCAGCCCCGGCCCGCGATGCGCGGGGGCTGCTGGGCCTGGCGGCCGGCACGTTTGCGCTGACGCTGGCCAACCCGGCCACCATCGTGTCGTTCATTGCGGTGTTTGGCTCGCTGGGTGGCGGCCGGCCCAGCCTGCCGTCGCCGCTGTGGATGGTGGCGGGCGTGCTGGTGGGCTCTGCCGCCTGGTGGCTGCTGCTGACCGGCGCGATTGCCTACCAGCGGCAGCGCTTTACGCCCGCCTGGCGCCAGCGCATCAACCGGGCGTCGGCCCTGCTGCTGGGCGGGTTTGCACTGTGGCAGTGGGGGCAGCTGGTCTGAGGCGTTGCGCTGCGCACAGGGATGCTGCAAAGGTACTGACACTGCGGTGTCAGCAGCACGCCCGCACCATCGGTGGCTTCTTTGATCCGGAGCTTTTCTCATGACCAACGCCGTGCTGCAACACCCTCTTTGGCCGGATGCCGAGCCTGCGCGCAACGACATGCCCCTGTCGGCAGCGACCTCTGCGGCCGCCACGCGCCGCAACTGGATCGCCGTGGCCTGCGCCCAGCATGCCCGCCGGGGCTGTGCCACGCCAGGCGCGGGCTACATGCAGGTGTGCCATGGCAAGGTGGCGCCGCTGCAGCGCATACGGCCCGGCGACCGCGTGGCGTATTACGCGCCGACGGTGACCATGGGGGGCAAGGACCGGCTGCAGGCGTTTGTCTCCATCGGCATCGTGTTGCCGGGCGCGCCGTATGCGTTTGACATGGGCGGCGGGTTTGTGCCGTCGCGGCGGGATGTGGCCTATGTGCCTACGCGCGAGGCGGCGATTGCGCCGCTGCTGGACGCGCTGGAGTTTGTGGACGACCGCCAGCGCTGGGGCAGCAAGTTCCGGTTTGGGCTGTTTGCCGTGAGCGACCACGACATGCGCCTGATTGCGCAGGCGATGCAGGCCGAACTGCAGTTACTACATTTTTGATAGCTATTCAGGCAATCAGCACTAGCGCATCCGGCCCAAAAGGCTTCAAACGGATCGCGAACAGCCCCGTGGGGCCTCCGAACAGCCCGCGGGCAGCTGTCAGCACACCGCCATCAGTGTGTCCACCACCCGGCGTTGGGCGGCGGTCAGGGCGGTATAGCCTTCACGCAGCAGTCGCAGCACGATCGCGTGGATTTCAATTTCGCTAGCGGGCATGGTTTTCTCCTTGAACGGCAACAGTGGGCGGCCGCCGCAGGGGCTGGCCGATGACATGGGCGCCAGCCACGACAAAAAGAGGCGGGCGACCGGGCCTGCCCCACCATGGACCAAGCCCCGATGCCACTGTGCCGAGGAGGCGGCGCAGGCGGTAGCGCAATAAACGGGGAAGTTCGCGGGCTTTTTGGCACGCCGCTCTGCAGCCAAAAAGCCTAAGGCGAGGTGGCTCCGGGCACGTAGGCGTCAATGACCGGCGGCTCGCTGTCCCCCGCAGCGGTGCGGGCCAGCTTGAACCAGGTCCAGGTCTCCACATCAGGTGCGTCGTAGCTGCCGTAGGACTGCCCGCCCCACGAGAAGTACGAGCCCTTGTTGCCCGTGCTGACGGTGCGCTTGCCCACGGCCAGCCCGCCATCCTTGAGCAGCGCCAGCCTGAACCCTTGCAGCACGCCCGAGGCCCCAGGCTCTTTGTCCGGCGACACGGTCTGCGGGACCAGGTCGAGCATGCCGGAGCTGCAGCGGGCCTGCACGCCGCTGTAGGTGACGAGGCTCCACTGCCGGGTGAGCGAGGTGCGCACGTTGCGCGCGCGGTTGACGGTGCGCGTGCGCAGCGTGGTTACGCCGCGCTGCTGCTGCACCCAGACCTGCATCTCCGGCGAGCCGGTAAAAAACGGCAGGCTGCCCCGCACACCACCGGGCTCCACCGGCGGCCAGGCGTACACCCCTTGCAAGGACGGGCAGCCGAACCAGCTGCTCTGCACGGGGCCAAACGCCGGAGGCGGCTTGGGCGACCCCTGCACATCCGGCCCGCAGGCCGTGAGGGCCAGGCAACACAGGGCCAGCGTTGCGGCGCCGCCGATGCGCTGCACGCGCCGGTGCGGGATGCGCAGGGCGCTGTGCAATGGCGAGGGAGCGGCAGGTGTCATGGTGTCTGGGCGGTGGTGTAGCGCGATTGTCGGGCTGAACACGGGGCCTACGGACGATCCATTTGCTCCATTTTTGATAGCTGCTTGCGCATATTCCACTAGCACATCAGCACCAAAAGGCTCCAAAACGTGCTGACGCTCCCCCAGGCATGGCCTGGAGGGTCGTCGGAGCCGTCTAAGAGCGGCTAACAAAACTCAGCGAAGCGGTTCTGGCTAGGCGCTGTGTCGCAGGCAGTACGAGCAGTACGACAAGACACAGCAACAACGCCAGAAGAGTTTTGTTAGCCGCTCTAAGGATGTGCAGGCCCCGCCCGCACACGGGCCAGCGCCTCGGGCACATCGCGCCACGCCGGGCGGCCGGGGGCGTAGCGCTGGCGCATGTAGCCCGCCAGCTCGGTGATCTGCGCGTCGCTGAGCGCGTGGCCAAAGCCGGGCATGAAGCCGATGTCCCGCGCGGCGGGCTCGCGGATGCCGTGCACGATGACCTGCAGTAGGTTGTCGGGCCGGTCGCTGTGCAGGTTGCTGTTCAGCGCCAGGGGCACGTTCACGCCCAGCAGGCGCGGGCCGACGCCGTCGTGGTGGCAGGCGGCGCAGGCGCCGTCGAACAAACGCTGGGCCTGGCCGGGCTGCGGGGCCAGCGCAGCGGCCTGGGCCACAGCGGTTTGGGCGCGCTGCTGCGGGTCAGACACTGGCAGGGTGGCTGGCTGGGTAGCCGCGTCCGCAGCGGTGAACGAGGCCAGGTAACTTGCCATGGCGCGGATGTCGTCGTCAGGCAAGTGGGCCAGCTCGCGCACCACGGGCGCCATGGGGCCGGAGGCGCTGCCGTGCTGCGGGCTGTGGCCGTGGCGCAGGTAGCCATACAAAGAATCGGCCGTCCAGGGCACGGGCGCCTTCGACAGGCCGGTGAGCGCAGGCGCCTCCCAGCCATCCACCATGGTGCCCGATAGGAACGCAGCCCCGCCCAACTCAGCCCCCAGCGCATTGCGCGGCGTATGGCAGGCGCCGCAGTGGCCCACGCCCTGCACCAGGTAGGCGCCGCGGTTCCACTCGGGGGGGCGATTCGGGTCGGGCTTGAACGGGGTCGCGTCGTGGGACAGCGCGTTCCAGCCCGCCATGAGCGGGCGCACGCTGAACGGGAAGGTCAACTCTGTCTTCGGCACCTCGGCCCGCACGGCGGGTTGCGCCATCAGGTAGGCGTACAGCGCGGTGAGGTCGTCGTCGCTCATCTTGGCGAACGACGTGTAGGGGAACGCGGGGTACAGGTGTTTGCCATCGCGCGAGATGCCTTCGCGCATGGCGCGCTGGAAGGCGCTGAAGGACCACTGGCCGATGCCGGTCTCGGCGTCGGGCGTGAGGTTGGTGGTGTAGACCTTGCCAAAGGGCGTTTCCATGGCGCGGCCGCCCGTGTTGGGCGTGCCGCCCGGTGCGGTGTGGCACACCACGCAGTCGCCCGCAGCGGCCAGCAGGCGGCCCCGCTCGATGGTGGCGGCGTTGTAGACCGAGGCACCCGCCGTCTGCACCACGGGCGCGATGGAGGGGCGCCAGCCCAGCAGCGCGGCGCCCATGGCGATGCCACCAGCGGCCAGGGCCAGGGCGCGCGCCCAGGGGCTGCGCTGGGTGGGCCATGTGGCGCTGGCTGGCACGGTGGGTGCGGGCAGCTCCAGCGTGGGCAATACCTCGGCCTGCTCAGTGGGTGCGGTGCTGCCTGCAGCCGCCTCGCCTGCGCCACCGGGCAAGGGGTTGAGCCCGGCGCGCACCACCTCGGGCGTGAAGGGCGGCGCGCGAAAGCGCACACCCGTGGCGTCAAAAATCGCATTGGCAATCGCTGCTGTGCCCGGCACAGAAGACGACTCGCCCGAGCCCAGCGGCGCCTCGTCTTGCCGGGGCATGTGCATGACCTCGATGACCGGCACCTCGCGAAAGCTCAGGATGGGGTAGCTACCCCATTCACGGTTGTCCACGGCCTGCTTGACAGGCTCGAAAGTCACCTGCTCCTTGAGCGCGCGGCTGGTGGTCTGCAGCACGTTGCCGTGCACCTGCTGCTCCACACCGGCGGGGTTCACCATCAGGCCCGCGTCGTGCCCCACGACCACGCGGCGCACGTGCACCTCGCCGGTCTTCTTGTTGACCTCCACATCGGCCACCCAGGCCGCCCAGGCGGCGCCAAAGCCGGGCCACTTGCTATGGATGTAGCGGGCGTAGGCAAAGCCCTGGCCTTGGACCCACTCACCTTTGTTGTCACCCTCCAAGGGGCGCTGCTGCGGGCCGGTGCGGCGAATCCAGCCCGCCTTTTCGGCCGTGGCCTGCACCAGCTCGGCAGCGCGCGGGTCGTTCAGCAACTGCAAGCGAAACTGCACCGGGTCCACACCCGCCGCTGTCGCCAGCTCGTCCACATAGGACTCGTGCGCAAACGAGTTGGGCAGGGCCGACACGCCGCGCAACCACGATGCGCGCACGATGGGCGGCATGTCGTTGACGGCCACGCGCAGGTTGTCGTACTGGTAGGGCGGGCGCGCGGTGCGGTCGCCCATCTCGTAGGCCTGGGCCACGGGTTCGATGGTGCGGGTGAGCAGCAGGGCCAGCGTGGGCGCGCCGTTGGAGGGGTAGGACGTTTCAAAGTCGTACGCCGCCACGGTGCCATCGGCCTTGAGCCCGCCGCGCACCTGCATGAGCTGCGCCGTGCCCTTGGGCTCCCACAAATGCTCCTGCTCGCGCGTGAGCTGCACGCGCACCGGGGCGCCCACGGCGCGCGCGAGCAGCGCGGCGTCAGCCGCTACATCGTCGGCACCGTTGCGGCCATAGCAGCCTGCGGCCTCCATGCGGATGAGGTCGATGTCCACATCGGGCAGGCCCATCAGGCGGGCCAGGTCGGCGCGCAGCACATGGGGGTTTTGCGTGCCCGCCCACACCGTCATGCGCGGGCGGCCCGTGCTGTCATCACTGCGCCATTCGGCCACCGCGCACGATGGGCCGATGGAGCCATGCATCTGGTAGGGCCACACATAGGTGCGCGGCATGGGCTGGCCGTCGGCAGACAGCGCGGCCAGGGCGCCCTCCACATCGCCTTCGTCCACCAGACGGCGCTGCGTGGCGGGGTTGGCGCGGATGGCTTGTTCCAGCGCCTCGGCGCTGTCCTGGCGCGGAAAGCCGGGCCAGTCCTTCCAGCGCACTTTCAGCTCGCGCAGCGCCTGCTCGGCCTGTTCCTCGCGCTCGGCGACGATGCCCACAAAGTCGCGGATCACCACCACGGCGCGGATGCCGGGGATGTGCGCGATGGACTGCTGGTCCACCGATTCGAGCGTGTTGCCGATGAAGTCGCCATGGTCGGCCCCCGCATACGGCGGGCGCACCACACGGCCGTGCAGCATGCCGGGCACGCGCATGTCGTGCACAAACACCAGCTCGCCGCTGACCTTGGCGGGGATGTCCACACGCGGCACGGACTGGCCGACCACGGTGTAATCGGCGGCGGCCTTGGTGGTCGTGGCGTCCACCAGCTCCAGCGTGGTGTGCGCGCCCGCCAGCAGCGCGCCGTAGGCCACGTGGCGCGACGGGTCTGCAGTGACCTGCACGATCCCCGCACGCACCTGCATTGCCTCCACCGGCACACCCAGCCGCTCTGCGGCCTGGGCCACCAGCCAGTGGCGCGCCTGCGCGGCAGCGGTGCGCAGGGGCTTGGCGTGGATCTGAATGGATGCACTCGCGATGGTGGCGCCCTGGTTGGGCGCGCGTGTGGTGTCGCCCAGCACCATGTTCACCTGGGCCAAGGGCACGTCGAGTTCTTCGGCCACGATCTGCGCGAGCGCGGTGCGGATGCCGGTGCCCAGGTCCACATGGCCGTTGAGTGCGGTCACGCTGCCGTCGTCCCACACGGCGACCAGTATCTCCACGCCCTCGGCCGGGTTGCCCGCCACCAGGGCGGGCTGGCCCTTGACGGGCGGTGGTGCGGGCGGCGGGTTGCGCACCACCAGCAGCACGCCCTGGGCGGCATGGAAGTCGGCGCGGGTGAGCGGGCTGTGGGCGCGCAGGGGTGGAGGCGTGTTCATGCCTGGGCCTCGCGCATCAACTGGGCCGCGCGCAATACGGCGCGGATGATCTCGACATGTGTGCCGCAGCGGCACAGGTTGCCCGACAGCTCGCGGCGCACGGCCGCTTCGTCGGGGTCAGGATTGCGCTCCAGCAAGGCCACGGCCATCATCACCATTCCGTTGAGGCAATAGCCGCATTGCGCGGCCTGTTCATCCACAAAGGCCTGCTGAACCGGGTGAAGTCCTGCGGTGCGGCTGCAGCGCCCGGGCAGCCCTTCCAGCGTGGTCACCTCGCGGCCCGCCACGCCCTGCGCCGGGATCACGCAGGCCCGCGCGGCAATCCCATCCACCAGCACCGTGCAGGCACCACACTGCCCCAGGCCACAGCCGTACTTGGGGCCGTTGAGCGACAGGTCGTTGCGCAGCACGTGCAGCAACGTGGCGCTGGCCAAGGTGCTCTGCGGCAGGGCAAACGGCTGGCCATTGACGACGACCGGGGAGGGTGAAGCGGGCGCGTGCATGTCTCGGTGGGTTGTTCTCAGCGTCGCAGTGACCCGCTGCGCGTGTACATCTCCAGGTCCACAAAGTTGGAGCCATTGTGGTTGCCCGGGCCGTACACCAGCGGAAAGTCGCCGATCTTGGTGGTGCCCATGTCTTCCATGGCCTTGATGAAGCCTTCCCGCGTGAGCGCTTTGCCTGCGCGCTTGAGGCCTTCCACAAATACACGCGCGGCGATATAGCCCTCCAGCATGGTGTAGCTGTCGATTTTTTCGCCTGCATCCGCGCGGTCCTTGCGGTAGTCGGCCACGATGGCCAGGCGGCTGGCCTGCGGCGAGGGCACGATGCTGGCCGTGACCAGCCCTTCGATGCCGCCGTTCAGGCGCTGCGCGGAGCCCGGTGCGTCGGTGATGCCCACCGAGATGGTGTACAGCGGCGACGCAGCGCCCGCCGCCCGGTAGTCGCGCAGGAACACCTCCACCATCTTGCCCGCCATGATCATCACCACCGCGCCCGGCTGGGCCTTGGTGAGCTGCGCCACCTGGGGCTTGGCGTCGGTGGCTGCGATCTCCATGGGCACGGAATCGACCACCTTGACCTTCAGGCCCTGGGCGATCTGCAGGCAGGTGTCGAGGTTGGATTTGCCAAACGCGCTGTTCTGGTAGATGACGGCGATGTTGTTGATGCCCAGCGTGGCGAGGTGGCCCACGATCTTGCGCAGCTCGGTCTCGTAGCTGGCGCGCACGTGAAACAGGTAGCGGTTGTGGTTGGTGCGAAACGAGGTGGTGCCCACCAGCGGCGCGAACATGGGAACGCCAGCCTTCTCTGCCAGGGGCATGGCGGCGATGAGGTTGCCGGTGGCCACGTAGCCGATCAGTGCGAAGACCTTGTCTTCGTCAATGAGCTTGGCCGTGTTCTCGGCGGTCTTCTTTGGCTCGTACGCGTCATCGTGCGACACCAGCTCCAGCGTGCGCCCCTGCACGCCGCCGGTCTTGTTCACCTTGTCGAACGCCAGCGCAATGCCCGCCTTGTAGTCCACCCCGAAATCCTTGGCCGGGCCGGTGAACACCGCCGACTGCCCCACCTTGATGCGGGTGTCCGTCACCCCGGTCTCGGCAGCCGCCGGGCCCGCGGCCCCCAGAGCAGCGGCGGCCAGGGCCGTCAGCACCACACGGCGGTCGATGCTGCCCTCCTCCATCCCACGACATTTCATGAAACGCTCCTTACATCAAAGGCGCAAGTTTCCCTGCAAGCGGAGCGGCTGCGCAACCATTTCTGCGGGGTGTTGTGAATCCGTCAAACCCCGGCGCCGAAGCACCGGTGCGGTGCGCCGTCAGGCGACATCGATGTCGCTGGACTGGATGCGTTTGACGCCCTTGGCCTTCATGTTTTTCCAGGCCGCGTCGAGCGATCCGTTGAGGTCAATGGCGCGGGTCGCATCTTCGACCACATAGGTTTCGAAGCCCAGGCGTTTGGCGTCCAGCGCCGTCCAGGCCACGCAGAAGTCGGTGGCCAGGCCCGTGACAAACACGGTCTTGATGCCACGCTGCTTGAGGTAACCCGCCAGGCCGGTGGAGGTCTTGCGGTCGGCCTCTTCAAAGGCCGAGTAGCTGTCCACATGCTGGTGAAAGCCCTTGCGCAGGATCACCTGGGCCTTGGGCACCTGGAGGTCCTTGTGCAGGGCGGCATCGTCGGTGCCCTGCACGCAATGGTCGGGCCACAGCACCTGCTGGCCGTAGCTCAGCTTGGTGGTTTCAAACGGCTTCTTGCCCGCGTGAGCACTGGCAAAAGAGGCGTGGCCCTGGGTGTGCCAGTCCTGCGTGACCACCACGTTTTCAAACGCTGTGGCAATGCGGTTGATGACCGGTACCACCTCATCCCCCTTCGCCACGGGCAGCGTGCCGCCGGGAACAAAACAGTTCTGCACATCGACCACGATGAGCGCCGCTCGCTCACCGGGTTTGATCTTGCCTGCCGCCCAGCTGGCAGGGAAGCTGGCCCCGGCCACGGTAAGCGCGGCCGATTGAAGAAGAAAGCGACGACGTTGCGCAGTTTGCATGGTGAACACTCCGGTTGGGAACGCACTGACACATCGGCCATGGCCCGGTAAGGCCAGGGCCGGGGAACTTCTGCTTCACACGCTGAGGTAGGCGCGGCGCACCTCTTCGTTGGCGGCCAGCTCTTCCATACTGGCCTGGTAACGGATCTGGCCCTTTTCGAGCACGTAGGCGCGGTCGGAGACCAGCTCGGCAAAGTGCATGTTCTGCTCGGACAGCAGGATGCTCACGCCCTGCTCTTTCAGCTCCAGGATCATGTGCGCCATCTGCTCCACGATGACGGGCGCCACACCTTCAGAGGGCTCGTCCAGAAGCACCAGATAAGGGTTGCCCATGAGCGTGCGGGCCACGGTCAGCATTTGCTGTTCGCCACCGCTCATGCGGCCGCCAGGGCGCTGGGGCATCTCGCCCAGGTTGGGGAAGAGCTTGAACAGGCGCTCGGGCGTCCACAACGGGGCGGCTGTGCCATCGGGCCAGGTGCGGGCGGGTTGGCGGCCCACTTCCAGGTTCTCCATCACCGTGAGGTCGGTGAACACTCGGCGGTCTTCGGGCACAAAGCCCAGGCCCAGGCGGGCAGCGTCGTGCGGATCGGTTCTGGACAGGTCCTTGCCCATGAACTGGATACTGCCCTTTCGCTTGGCCAGCATGCCCATCAGCGTCTTGAGCGTGGTGGATTTGCCTGCGCCGTTGCGGCCCATCAGCGCAACCACTTCGCCACGGCGCACGTCCAGGTCCACGTCGTACAGGATTTGCGCGGCACCGTACCAGGCCTGCAGGCCCTTGGCCTGGAGCAGCAGTTCTTTGGGGTTGTGGGTCGTCATGGTCATGCCGCCTCCGCATTGGCTGCGGCTTTCTTCTCAAACGTCTTGCCGGTGCCGAAGTAGACCTCCTGCACCTTGGGGTGGTCGCGCAGCTCCAGCGGCTTGCCCTCGGCAATCAGCCGCCCGCGCGCCAGCACGATCATGCGGTCGGCATAGGCAAACACCACGTCCATGCTGTGCTCGGTGAACAACACCGCCATATTGCGGTCGATCACCAGCTGCTTGGTCAGCGCCATGAGTTCGTTGCGCTCCTTGGGCGCCATGCCGGCGGTGGGCTCGTCCATGAGCAGCAGCTTGGGAGCGTTGGCCATGGCAATCGCCAGCTCCACGCGCTTCACATCGCCATAGGCGAGCACGCTACAGGGCCGGTCAGCCTGCGACTTCATGCCCACCTGGTCGAGCAACGCCAGGGCTTCTTCGCGTTTGTGGTCGGCAGCCCTGCGCCATAGGGAGAACAGCAGACCGTCGTTGGAGATCAGTGCCATCTGCACGTTCTCCACCACCGTCAGCGATGCAAAGGTTTCGGCGATCTGAAAGGTGCGGCCCACCCCCATGCGCCAGATGTCGCGAGGCTTGCGGCCCACCAGCTCCTGGCCGTTGAGCTGGATGGAGCCTGCATCGGCAGGCAGCTGGCCGTTGACCATGTTGAAGGTGGTGGACTTGCCCGCGCCATTGGGGCCAATCAGCGCCAGCAGCTCGCCAGCCGCCAGTTCGAAGTGGATGCCATCCACCGCCTTGACGCCGCCAAACGATTTGCCCAGACCGGTGACTTTGAGGAGGCTCATGCTGTGCCCTCCTTGTTGTTCTTGGCGTCGCGCATGTTGTCAAAAATCTGTTTGATGGTGCCCGCGATGCCCTGCGGAAACAGCAGCACCAGGATGAGGATGATGGCGCCCAGCATGGCGCGCCAGTAGTCGGTGTTGCGCGCCACGGTGTCGTGCAGCCAGGTGAAGGTGACCGCGCCCACCACGGGGCCCGCCAGCGTCTGGATGCCGCCGAGCAGCACCATCACCAGCCCGTCCACCGATTTGCCCACGGCCAGCGACTCCGGCGAAATGCTGCCCTTGGAGAACGCATACAGCGCCCCTGCCAGCCCTGCAGCCGTGCCCGCCACCACAAACGCCGCCCACTGCATGCGCTTGACGTCGATGCCGATGGCGTCGGCCCGCAGCACAGAGTCGCGCCCCGCGCGCAGCGCATAGCCAAACGGAGAGAACAGCACGCGGCGCAGCCACCACACCCCTGCCCCCACCAGTGCCAGCGTGAGCCAGTAATACATGCGCTTGTCTGCCAGCCAGGCCGCAGGCCAGACACCGGTCAGGCCGTTGCTGCCCCCCGTGAAACTGTCCCACTGGTAGGTGATGGCCCAGGTGATCTGGGCGAAGGCCAGCGTCAGCATGGCGAGGTACACACCCGACAGCCGCACTGCGAACCACCCGTAGACAAACGCCCCGGCCGCCGCCACCAGCGGCGCCACCACCAGTGCAATCTCCATCGGTAGCCCGAGCGAGCGGACCAGCAGGGCCGCGCCATAGGCGCCCAGCCCGAAGTAGGCGGCATGGCCGAAGGAGTGCATGCCCGCAGGCCCCATGATGAAGTGAAGGCTGGCCGCAAACAGCGCTGCGATCAGCAGGTCAATCAGCAACACCGTGGTGTACGGCGACTGCGCGGTCAGCAGCGGCGCTGCCGCCAGCAGCAGGCCCAGCACGGCGGCCGCCACCAGGTAGGCCTTGCCAGGCCGACGCAGCGGCTCCTCCTGCATGCCCACGTAGCGGCTGGGCGCCTGCGGCCTGCCGAACAGGCCCCACGGGCGCCAGACCAGCACCACCGCCATCACCAGAAAATCCACTACCAGGGTCAGCTTGGAAAACGACACACTCAGGCCAAACACATCGACCACACCCAGCCAGATGCAGATGGCCTTGATCTCGGAGATCAGCAGCGCGGCGGCGTACGCGCCCGGAATGGAGCCCATGCCACCCACCACCACCACCACGAAGGCGGCACCGATGGTGTGCAGGTCCATCTCCAGCGTCGCGGGCTCGCGCGGCAGTTGCAGTGCGCCACCCAGCCCGGCCAGCATCGCGCCCAGCGCAAACACGGCCGTGAACAACCAGGCCTGGTTGACGCCCAGGGCGCTCACCATCTCGCGGTCTTGCGTGGCGGCACGCACCAGCGTGCCAAACCGGGTGCGCGTGAGCAGCAGCCAGACCGCACCCAGCACCAGCGGACCGACCACGATGAGGAACAGGTCGTAGCTGGGAAACTGCCGCCCGAGCAGGCTGACGGAACCCGAAAGGCCCGGCGCGCGCGGGCCCAGCAGTTCGTCGGGGCCCCAGAGCCACAGCACGGCGTCCTTGATGACCAGCACCAGTGCAAACGTGGCCAGCAGCTGGAACAGCTCGGGCGCCTTGTAGATGCGGCGCAGCAGCACCACCTCGATCAGCGCCCCCAGCACGCCGACGATCAGAGCGGCCAGCGGCAAGGCCACCCAAAAGCCCAGCGCACCGCTCAGGCGCTCGACCAGCGAGTACGCGACGTAGATGCCCACCATGAAGAACGAGCCATGGGCAAAGTTCACGATGCGGGTCACGCCAAAGATCAGCGACAGACCCGCCGCCACGAGGAACAGCGACGACGCGCTCGCCAGCCCGTTGATGAGCTGAACGATGAAACCCGAAAAACTCATGTTCGAAAAACCCTCAAGTCATCACCACCCGTGTTGCGCATCGCTCGCAGCACATGAAAGAAGCCAGGCGCGCCCCCGCCAGCGCCACCAGAAATCCGGCTGTGCCGGACTGCCGGTAGCGTCTGCTGGGACCGAGGCGCAGCAGGCGCCTCAGACTCCTAGGGGAATCATTCAGCGCTTCGTGACTTTTTCACGTCGGCAGCGGACGGCTGGTACTTGGCATCGGCGCCATCCAGGTAGACGTAGTCCACCATCACGCCCTTGCCGCCTTCGTTCTTGGTGCGGCCAACAAACGCGCCCATGGTGGCCTGGTGGTCTTCAGGACGATAGGTGATCTTGCCGAATGGGGTGTCCACCTGCAGTCCCTTGAAGGCAGCGACCAGCTTGTCGGTGTCGGTGCTCTTGGCTTTGGCAATACCGGCCGCAGCCGACTTGATCATGCTGTAGCCCACCACCGAACCCAGGCGCGGGTAGTCCTTGAACTTGGCCTGGTACGCCTGCTCGAACGCCTTGTGTGCGGGGGTGTTGATGCCGTACCAGGGATAGCCGGTCACCAGCCAGCCGTTGGGGGCCTCGTCTTTCAGGGGGTCCAGGTATTCGGGTTCGCCCGTCAGCACGCTGACCACCTCGATGCCCTTGAAGAGGCCGCGCGTGTTGCCTTCGCGCACGAACTTCGACAAGTCTGCGCCAAACAGCACGTTGAAGATGGCGTCGGGCTTGGCATCCGACAGCGCTTGCACCACGCTGCCGGCATCCACCCGGCCCAGTGGCGTGGCTTGTTCAGCCACAAACTCCACGTCGGGCTGGGCGGCCTTGAGCAGTTGCTTGAACGCCGCCACGGCAGACTGCCCGTATTCGTAGTTGGGGTAGACCACGGCCCAGCGCTTTTTCTTCATCTTGGCGGCCTCGGGTACCAGCATGGCGGCCTGCATGTAGGTGCCGGGACGCAGGCGGAAGGTGTACTGGTTGCCACCCTGCCAGGTCATCTTGTCGGTCAGAGGCTCGCCTGCGAGAAAGAAGAACTTCTTCTGCTTGGCAAAGTCGGCCACTGCGAGGCCGGTGTTCGACAGGAAGGTGCCAGCCAGCACATCGACCTTCTCGCGCGACACCAGCTCTTCGGCCACACGAACGGCGTCGCCGGGGTTGGCGTTGTCGTCGCGCGTGATCAGTTCGATCTTCTTGCCATTGACGCCGCCCGCAGCGTTGATCTCATCGACCGCCAGCTCCATGCCCTTCTTGTAGGGCTCCAGGAAAGCGGGCTGCGCCTTGTAGCTGTTGACCTCGCCAATCTTGATCACGCCCTGGGCAAAAACAGGGGCCAGGGTAAGGGCCAATGCAGCCGCAGCCGTGGCACGCATGAGGTTTCGTCGCATCGTCATGGGGAGACTCCTGAAGGATGGTTGCAGAGAGATCGAACGGGGGTGAGACAGGACAGGTGTGTGTTGTACGCGCGCCGGGCTCAGCGCAGGCCGTCAACGCCTTTTATTTCAGAGGCCGTGAGGCCGCCGACACGTGGCAACGGCCGCCCGCTGTCAGTCACGACAACGGCCACCACGATTTCATTGGCCCGCGGGGCATCGGCTACACGGGCTTCCATGGCATCGAAATGGCTGCGCACGTAAGCCGCATCCTTGTGGCCCAGGGGCACGTCGATGGCCGTGCCGAGGCCGCCCATCTTCTTGCTGGATGGGACCAACGCGGCACCCTTCTCGACAGCCACACGCAGTGGTGCGCCCAGCTTGGGGTGGAGGATGGCGGCGGCGTGCTCCAGCTCGCCCGCCTCGCCCACGATGGCGGCCTTGCCGTAGCTGTGCGCATCGCCCGGGGCAATGCCCAGGGCCTGCACGCAGCGGGCGCCCAGAAGGCCTCCCAGCTCCTCACCGATGGCGATGAGTTCGTCGAGGTTTTCCACATAACGTCCGGCAAAGGGGTTCTCGATCACGGCCATGGCCAGCGCCTTTCGCACCGGGGGCTGAACGTCACGCCCCATTTCCACGCGGACCTCGTCGGTCTGGACGATGATCTTTCGAATCTTGGCTGGCATTTTTTGGCTCCTTGGGATCTTGTCTTGTTCGATGGTGTGCGGGTCGGCGGGCGGCTCAGCGCAGGCCGTTCCACTGGCTGATGTCTGCGGCCTTGAGCCCTCCGACGCGGGCGTGGATGCGCGGGCCCGTGGTCATGGCAAGTATGAACACGATCTCATCAGCGGATGGCGCGCCCGGAACACGCACTTCGATCGCGTCGAAATGGCTGCGTACGTAGCTGGCGTTGATGTGGGTCAGCGGCACATCCAGCGCCGCACCGGGGCCGCCCACCTTCTTGGTGGAGGGCACGATGGACAGCGCATTCGCGGGCTGCCCCGTCTTCTCTTCGGCCTGGCCCTTGGCGTAGGCGTTGCGGTCGCCCTTCCAGCCCAGCAGTTCGCGCATGGCGTAGCCGCCGGGCACATGCCACAGCGCGCCGTGTTCCAGCTCACCAGCCGCGCCCACGATGGCGCCTTTGCCATAGGTCTCGATGCGCTCGGCAGGCACCGCCATGGCCTTCAGGAGGCGCTGGGCCATGTCCAGCCCCACGTCCTGCAGCGCGTCCATCATGGGGAGGATGTCGGGCTCGTACCGCCCCGCATAGGGGTTGGTCAGCACCGCGCCAATGGCGCCACGCAGCAGCGGCACATCGGCCACCGGCCCGAATTCGTGCCGGATTTCCTCAAGATGGGTGAAAACGCGTCGTATCTGGATCATTCTGGAGACCTGTGCATTTCGTTAAGCAAATACTGAACCAACTTCCGATTCCACCGCCGGATCTCGGGGCCATACCGCATCCGCCAGCGCCTGGGGCGCCGAGGTCGCCACCAACTGCCCCTGGCACGCCAGCAGCGCAAACCACAGCAGGCCGTTGGACTGCAATTCTTGCGCTTTTTGCAGCCCCTGGTGCAATGCCCGGGCCACCAGCTCCCTGGGCAAGGCAGGGACATCCACGGTGACTGGAATGGCCCCCAGGTCACTGTCGTCCCGCACCTGCCACGCGGGCCTGCGCACAATCCGCGCATCGGCCACATCCACCGCGTTGGCCACGATGGTGGCCGCCGCATCGGCCTGCGCCGCCGTACGCGCCAGCACCGTCACGCTGTCCGCAATGCCCAGCGACTGGCTGCGCCCCCGCCAGCCGCTGGTGGCCACACCGCGCACCGGCATGGCGCTGTCGATGCGGATCTGCCCATCCAGCACCAAACCGTTGCGCAACTGTGCAGCATTCAGTGCGGCGATGTCAGCGTACACCCCCACCGTGACCGACTGGCCGGGCGCCAGGTGCAGCGCAATGTCGCCGCCGTTGTTGACCCAGGCGCGGTCTATGCCCGGCTGCTCGTAGCAGGCCAGAATCTCCTGCGCCACCGCACCCGCCACCGCCGCCATCGATGTGATGAAGCCTGCGCGGTAGGGACTGCAGGCGGCCCACATGCGGCGCGCCACCACGCCCTGCAACGTGCAGTGCGCACCCACCGGCGCCCGCAGGCCGGGAAGTTCATTCACCAGCTCCTGCAGCAGCCCTTCAAAACGTTGCCACGCGCGTTCGTGCGCCTGGGCCACGGCGTCGCGCACCCCTTCGGCCTGGAGGATGAGGTCCATCGGACCATGCTGGAAATGCCAGCGGCCATCGGACAGGAGCTTGCGAGCGGCTTGCATGTGCGTTTCAGTACTCAACGCAGGGCGCACCGCCCGCAGCCGCAAACACCGGCGCGGCCCCCGCCAGAGACGCCGAGCAAGGGCCGCCCCGCAGCGAGGGTGTCGTCCCCCTGGAGGGGGAAGGCGCAAAGCGACTCAGGGGGTGTTTCATATCAACCCAGCAGAGGTGGGCGACCCAGCGGCCACGGATTGGCGGCGGGCAAGGTCTGCCACACGCGCGCCTGCGGTGCACCGTCGTTGTGCCACGCACCGCGCTCCAGCACTTCACGCAGGCTGCGGATCTGTTCGGTGTGCCCGCCCAGCGCTTCGTAGTCCGCACGGCGCATGCTGAACTCGATGGGCGCCACGATAGCGGGGGTGGGCACGGTGCCAAAGCTGTTGTCCGGCATGCGCAGCACGTCGGCCATCACGGTAATACCGCCGCCCGGCCATACATAGGCGGGGGCACCGCCACAGGTCACGTTGACCAGCGCGTTTTTGATGGAGCGCGTGAGCAGCACCGGGTTCTCGGTGACCCCTGCGCGCAGACTACCGCCGGCTCCGCCAAGGAACAGCACAGACGCCAGCGAGGGCTCGCAGTTTTCGCCGATGCGGTCCACGATGCGGCGCACCTCGGCCGGCATTTCGGCTTCGACCGGATGGAGTTGCTCGTCCAGCACGTACCAGGATGCGTGCTCCCCCGTGGTGGAGGTCATCAAGAGGCGCAACCCCGGCCAGGCGACGGATTCGTCCCAGCCCTCGATGATGGACAGCGGGTCGGCAATGTCGGTGCCACCCCAGCCGGTGCCCGGGTTCGCCACCTGAAAATAGCGGCCCGGCGTGGACTTGCGCCCGCGCATCTGGATGCCCGAGGGCTTCATGTCCAGACAGCGCCCCGCCTGATGCTCGGTGAGCACGCCGGTGATGTGGTCGTCCACCACCACCACCTCGTCGGCATGGCCGAAGAACTGGCGCGCAAAGATACCAATGGCCGCAGAGCCGCAGCCCACGCGCATGCGCTGCTCGGCCACACCGTTGACGATGGGCGCACGCCCCGCCTGGATCACGAGCTGCGAGCCGCCGTCGATGGTGAACTCCACCGCCTGCTTGTTGCCCAGCGCCTGCATCATCTCGGCGGTGATGCGGCCTTCTTTCTTGGTGCCACCCGTGAGGTGGTGCACACCGCCCAGCGACAGCATCTGCGAGCCGTACTCTGCCGTAGTCACATGGCCCACCACCTCGCCCTTGCAGCGCACGTTGGCCTGCTCGGAGCCGAGGAAGCGGTCGGTGTCGATCTTCACCTTGAAGCTGCAGTAGCTGAAGATGCCCTCGGTGACCACGGTGACCATGTCCACGCCATCGGTCTGGGAACCCACGATGAAGGGCGCCGGCTTGTAGTCGGGGTAGGTGGTGGACGAGCCCACCCCCGTCACGAACACCTCTTCAGACAGCAGCAGATCGCCGTTCCATGTGGGTGCTGGAGCCACTGCGGTTTCAGCGTCTTGTGCAGCCGGGGCGCGGCCCGCAAACGGCACCAGCGTGGCCTCGCCCGCCTCCAGGGTCTTGCGCAGCAGCACCACCGGGTCCAGCCGCACGAGCACGCCCGCGTGGTTGGCATAACGGTCGCAAGCCCCTGCGCGGCCTTCGGAAATCTGGCACAGCACCGGACACGCATTGCACTCGACCTTGGCAGCGTTCATGCGCTCGTTGCGGGGCCGGGCGCGCTCGAGCACCTGCGGCAGATCCGGCGCATCCATGCCAGGTAGCCCGTCGGTCTTGGTGTGTTCAGTCATCGTGGCGGCCCATTCATTGCATTGTGGCAAGTGCTTGTACGCGCATTGCATTTTGTGTAGCATTCACTTAACTTAAATGTTGTGAACACTACATTTGATGTCAATGTAGCGGAATCAACCAGACTCTGCAATGGTGTTTTTGCGCCCCCAAAAATGGTGCATGAGGAGCCCCAAAATGACGCATGTTGTGACAGACGCCTGCATTCGGTGCAAGTACACCGACTGCGTCGATGTGTGCCCTGTCGATTGCTTCAAGGAAGGGCCGGAATACCTGGTCATTGACCCGGACGAATGCATCGACTGCGCGGTGTGCATTCCGGAGTGCCCGGCCAACGCCATCTATGCCGAAGACGACCTGCCCGAGGGCATGGAAATCTTCCTGCAGTTCAACAAAAAGCTGGCGCCCACGCTCCCCACAATCACCAAAAGAAAAGCGGCTTTGCCAGATGCGGAACAATGGAGGGTTGTGAGCCACAAGCTTTCAGGCCTGAACATTGCGCTGTAGAGCGCATGGGGCCCTGCTCTTCAGCCAAATTCCTTATTTGCTTCCAACTTTTCCATCTAACGCACCATGAGCGCCTTTCTTGACGAACGCGTCCTGACGGTCCACCACTGGACGGACCGCCTTTTCTCCTTCACAACCACGCGCGACACCGCGCTGCGCTTCTCCAACGGCCATTTCACGATGATTGGCCTGCGCGGCGAAAACGGCAAACCCCTGCTGCGCGCCTACAGCATCGTGAGCCCCAACTATGAAGAGCACCTGGAGTTCCTCTCCATCAAGGTGCCCGATGGCCCGCTGACCTCGCGCCTGCAGCACATCAAGGTGGGCGACACCATCGTGGTCGGCAAGAAGCCCACGGGCACCCTGCTGATCGACTACCTACTGCCCGCCAAGCGCCTGTACATGCTCTCCACCGGCACGGGCGTGGCCCCGTTCCTGAGCTTGATCCGCGACCCCGAGACTTATGAGAAGTTCGAGGAAGTCATCCTGGTGCACGGCGTGCGCGAGGTGAAGGAGCTGGCCTACCACGACTACATCACGCAGGAGCTGCCACAACACGAGTTCCTGGGCGAGATGGTCACCAAGCAGCTCAAGTACTACCCCACCGTGACGCGCGAGCCTTTCAAGCACCAGGGCCGTGTGACCACCGTGATCGAAAACGGCCAGATGGCCCGCGACCTGGGCCTGCCCGCACTCAACCCCACCGAAGATCGCGTGATGATCTGCGGCAGCCCCGAAATGCTGCGCGACCTCAAGCACATGATGGAAGAGCGTGGCTTCAAGGAAGGCAACACCACGAAGCCCGGCGACTTCGTGATCGAGCGCGCGTTCGCAGAGCAGTGATCCCCCGGCGGCCCCCTTACCGGGGGCCCGCCTCATCCACCAGGACCCGCCATGTCTGCTACTCCCACCAAGACCCGGACCGCGTCCCCCCGCGCAGCCTCTGCCCGCAAGACGGGCGTGCGCGAGCAGGCCGCGCAGACCACGCGCGACAACATCCTGAAGGCGGCGACCAAGGTGTTCGCCCGCTACGGCTACGAAGGCGGCAGCGTGGAGAAGATCTCCAAGGCGGCCAAGTCCTTCGACCGGATGATCTATTACTACTTCGGCAGCAAGGAAGGCCTGTTCATCGAGGTGCTGGAGGAAACCTACCGGCGCATGAACGACGCGGAGTCCAAACTGGACCTGGATACCGCCAAGCCGGTGGAGGCGCTGCAAGCGGTGATCCGCTTTGTGGTGGGCTACTACCGCAAGAACCCCGAGTTCATCACGCTGCTCAACACCGAGAACCTGCACAAGGGCAAGCACATCTCCAAGTCGATGCGCGCCCGTGAATACTCGTCGCCCGCCATCGAGGTGATCCGCCGCGTGCTCGAAAGCGGCCAGGCGCAAGGGCTGTTCCGCAAGGACGTGTCGGCGCGCGATGTGTACCTGCTGATCGCCGCCACGGGCTACTTCTACATGTCCAACCGGCACACGCTGTCGGCCTTTCTCGGTGAAGACCTGGAGACGCCCGACGCGCTGGCGCACTGGGAATCGTTTGTCATCGACAGCGTGCTGCGCACCGTGGCACCCGGCCCCAGCCTGCCCAAGGGCAGGGCAGCGGCCTGAATCAACAAGAGATTTTTCCCTGCGGGGTGCCGCGTGGTGCCCCGCCCACCACCCCACGAGGAGAATCCATGGCAGAAGCAGCAGCAGGCGGCAAATCGGGCAAGGTCGTCATCCAGAACATCGGTCTTTTGTTGTCGGGCGACCTGGACCACCCCATCCTCGACGCCGACACCATCGTGGTGAATGACGGCCTCATCGTGGCCGTGGGCCGCTACAAGGACTGCGATACCGACCACGCCAACACCGTGATCGACGCACGCCAGACCTGTGTGGCGCCGGGCCTGATCGACAGCCACGTGCACCCGGTGTTTGGCGACTGGACGCCGCGCCAGAACCAGATCGGCTGGATCGACTCGACCATGAATGGCGGCGTGACCACCATGGTCTCGGCCGGTGAAGTGCACCTGCCCGGCCGGCCCAAGGACATCGTGGGCCTGAAGGCGCTGGCCATCACCGCGCAGCGCTCGTTCGACAACTTCCGCCCCGGCGGCGTGAAGGTGATTGCAGGCGCCCCAGTGATCGAGAAAGGCATGACCGAGCAGGACTTCAAGGACCTGGCCGACGCGGGCGTGACGCTGCTGGGTGAGGTGGGCCTGGGCTCCGTCAAGGCGGGCTACGAGGCCCAGCAAATGGTGGCGTGGGCGCGCAAGCACGGCATCCAAAGCACCATCCACACGGGCGGCCCGTCCATCCCGGGCTCGGGCCTGATCGATAAGGACGTGGTGCTGGAGGCCGATGCCGACGTGATCGGCCACATCAACGGCGGCCACACCTCGCTGCCCTGGAAGCATGTGTGCGAGCTGTGCGAGAAGTCGTCCCGCGCGATCGAGCTGGTGCACAACGGCAACGAGAAGATCGCCATCCAGGCCGCGCGCGCGGCCATCGAACTCAAGTGCCCGCACCGCGTGATTTTGGGCACCGACGGCCCGGCCGGCTCGGGCGTGCAGCCGCTGGGCATGCTGCGCATGATTGCGCTGATATCGAGCTTTGCCGACATCCCCGCCGAACTGGTGTTCTGCTTTGCCACGGGCAACACGGCGCGCATCCGCAACCTGAACTGCGGCCTGATCGAGGTGGGCCGCGCAGCCGACTTCGTCTTCATGGACCGCGCCCAGCACACCGCCGGCGCCACGCTGCTCGAAAGCGTGCAGCTGGGCGACATCCCGGGCATTGGCATGGTGATGATCGACGGCCTGGTGCGCTGCGGGCGCAGCCGCAATACGCCGCCTGCCACTGAAATCCCTGTGGTGCTGTAGCCCGCGCCGCACACAAAAAGCAAAGCCCGCTTTCGCGGGCTTTGCTTTTTCCCTACCTGACTCAGTAGGTGTCCGACACCCGCACCGCACCCGGCTGGGGCTGCGGCTGCGCATAGGGGCCTGCAGCACGGGCCGAGCCGCCCTGGTCCACGCGGAAGCCCTTGCCCTGCAGCACCACGGGCGTGCCTACAGCAGTGGGTTCAGCGCGCTGGAAGTGGCGCAGCGAGCCGTCTTCCATGCGCACCGCCACCTGGTACACCGTGTGGGTGCGGGTGCGCTCTTCGACCTTGTGGCCCACATAACCACCGCCCACGGCACCTAGCACGGTGGCAGCGGTGCGGCCGCTGCCCTTGCCGATCTGGTTGCCCACCACGGCGCCCAGCACACCGCCGGCCACGGCGCCCACGCCCGTGGCGGGGGCAGCTTGTTGAACCGCCTGCACCGATTCGACACGGCCGCAGCTGCGGCACACGGGGGCTGCCGCACGCACAGGCTGGGCAGCGCCCCCGGGGGCCATGCCACCCGCCATGTCACCGGACCGGCCTGCGCTGCCGCCGGACTGCGGACGGTAGTTTGCTCCGCTATTCATAGCATTCTGGGCAGGTACAACCGGCGCTTGGGCTCGTTTTTCTTCAATGATTTCGGATTCGGGCGTGCGGGGGGCCGCCGCCAGGGTGGCGGGGGCTGTCGCATCGGCTGCTGCCGAGGGCGTACGGTTTTGCATCACCAGGGTGGCGCCCAAGGCCAGCACGCTCACGCCCAGCGCGCCAATGGCCGCCCACATCCATTTCAGGGCTGGTCCGGCGGGGGCTGCAGCGGGTACGGGCGAGGCAGGAGAAGAAACTGTCAGGTTCATGGTCATGTCCTTGTTCATGTCGGAGAAATCCGCACGGGGTGGCAGGTAGATGTGTGCTGCATGTCCGCTACGGAATGGGGCCGTGGTGTTTCAACGGCCTGGATGGTGCAAAGGTACACAGCGGGGGGCGCTGCGGTGTGGCCGGTTTGTAAGTGGCAGTAAGCAGCGGTAAACCACCTTGGCCAGCACTTGCGGCGCCAGGCCCCGCGCATGGGCCCTGCCCGCACAGCCCGGCAGCGCAACGGGCACCATCACAGCGGCCCGAATGATCCGGCCGCCGCGCCAGCCCCGGCTTGTTGTGCGCTGTTGCCAACATTTACAGCTCCTGCACCCGCGCGCGGGCCGCGGCCGTCCACCGGGCCCAGCCCACCGGTTGGCGCGGCCCGGGGTGCAAGGCCTGCTCCAGCGCCTGCGCACAGCTGGCAGAAAACAGCAGGATGGCCGATGAAAAATAGATCCACATGAGCAGCACCACCAGCGAGCCCGCCGCACCATAGGCCGACACCACGGCTGCTGTGGACAGGTACCACGCCAGCAGCTGCTTGCCCACCGTGAACAGCGTGGCCCCCACCACGGCGCCCATCACCAGGTAGCGCAGCGACGGCTTGGGGCCCGCGCCGATGCGCATGAGCCCCACAAACAGGGCCACCGCAAACCCGAAGGCAATGGCTTCGTTGACGACCTGCAGCAGCGGTGCCAGGGGCGCCAAGGTGGGCATGTGTGCCACGGTCAGCCGCTCTCCCGCCCAGCCCGCCAACAGGTGGATCAGCGTGGACAGCGCCAGCGACACCATGAGCAAAAAGCCCAGCGCCAGCACATAGGCCAGCCCCCGCAGCCGCAGCGACGCCATGCGCCACCACGCGGCCCGCTGGGGCGGTGTGTAGCCATCCCGGCGCCACAGCCGCTCCAGCGCGGACTGCAGCTCCACAAACACGCCGGTGGCGCCCGAGACCAGCACCACAAACCCGATGGCCGATGCCAGGCGCCCCTCGGACGGGGCCTGGGCGCTGGCCATGGCCTGGCGCACCACATCGGCCACCTGCTGGCCCATCACCGACTGCACCTGGGCGACCAGGCTGCTCTCCAGGTAGCTGCGGTCCACCCACCAGCCCAGCACGCCCACCAAAAGCAGCAGCAGGGGCGCCAGGCTGAGCATGCCGTAGAACGACATGGCCGCGCTCATGCGCAGCCCATCGGCGTCCAGCCACATCTGCGCGGCGCGCCAGAACGGCTGCACCAGGCGCCACAGGGGCTGCAGGGGCTGGGCGATGCGGGCAAGCGAAGTCGCCATCAGGGACGGAGGGGACGCGGTCATCCCCGCGAGCGTAAGGCCTGGCGGCGGCCCCATCCATCCGCCGCAGCCGCGAGGCGGGGTAGGCGCTGTCCCACAGGCAGCGTGCCGGGCGTAGCGCACAGAGTTTCAAAGGTGACAGCACCGGTTTTACACGGTGCCTGGGCAGGGCTAGCATGGGGCGCTGTCGGTTGACTCGACCGCCATTGACACAGCGGCCACCGCCGCCCCAGCCGCACCTCCTCACCCACCCTGCGGGCCACAAGCCGCTGGGCTGGTCTTGGCATTCATTCACCTTCACCCCTCTCTGCACGAAAGCGTTTTTTCCATGAGCGTCAAGCAACTCTTCGATCTCACCGGCCAGGTCGCCCTGGTCACCGGCGGCTCGCGCGGCCTGGGCCTGCAGATGGCCGAGGCCCTGGGCGAAATGGGCGCCAAACTCGCCATCACCGCGCGCAAGGCCGATGAGCTGGCCGAGGCCAAGAAGCACCTTGAGGCGCAGGGCTACGAGGTGCTGACCGTGGTGAACGACCTGCAAAAGACCGAGGACATCCCCGGCCTGGTGGACCAGGTGGTCCAGCGCTTTGGCACCATTGACATCCTGGTCAACAACGCTGGCGCCACCTGGGGCGCCAAGGCCGAGGACTACCCCGACGCCGCCTGGCACAAGGTGATGGACCTGAATGTGAGCGCGCCGTTCTTCCTGTCGCGCGAAGTGGGCAAGCGCTGCATGATCCCGCGCGGCAAGGGCTCGATCATCGTCACGGCCTCGGTGGCCGCGCTCAAGGGCACGCCCCCTGGCATGAACACCATTGCCTACAACACCTCCAAGGCCGCCGCGCTGCACTTTGCGCGCACGCTGGCGTCCGAATGGGGGCACTACGGCGTTCGCGTCAATGCGATCTGCCCCGGCTTCTTCCCCAGCAAGATGGCCAGTGGCCTGATTGAAAAGCTGGGCCCTGCGATGATTGAGCGCACGCCCCTGCGCCGCATTGGCGGCGAAGAGGACCTCAAGGGCGCGGTGGTGTTCTTGGCGTCCAATGCCTCGCGGCACATCACGGGTGAAAGCATCGTGGTGGACGGTGGTGCCAGTTTGATTTGAGCCCCATGAGGCGCTGCGCGCCTTCCCCCTCCGGGGGACGACGGCCTTTGCTGCGGGGCGGCCCTTGCTGGCCGTCCCTCGCCTGAGTTGCGCCCTGTTTTGCCCGGCCTGTACCCTGCACGAACCAACCCAGAGTTCCGTCACCATGTCCGACCGCCACCTCGCCCATTGGCCGCCCGGCCTGTCGCGCCACCTCACGCTGCCGCAGACCCATCTGTTCCACAACGCCGAGGTGTCGGCCGCGCGCTACCCGGACAAGCCTTTTCTGGTGTTCTACGACACGCTGGTGACCTTCCGGCAGTTCCAGCAGCAGGCGGAGCACATTGCGGGCTTCTTGCAGCAGGTGTGTGGCGTGAAGGCGGGCGACCGGGTGCTGCTGTACATGCAGAACAGCCCGCAGTGGATCCTGGCGTTCTACGGCATCTTGCGCGCCAACGCGGTGGTGGTGCCGGTGAACCCCATGAACCGCACCGACGAGCTGCGCCACTATGTGCACGACAGCGGCGCGACCGTGGCCTTTGTGCCGCAGGACCTGCATGCACAGGCCCAGCCGCTGGTGGATGTAGGGGGCGAGGAGTCTGGTAAGGGCAAGCTCCAGCACCTCATCGTGGCTGCGTACAGCGACTACCTGCAGGTGCCCACCGACCTGCCCGTGCCCGCTTTCGTGTCGGCACCGCGCCAGGCCATTGATTCCCCGGGCGTCACGCTGTGGAGCGACATGCTCGCGCAGCAGCGCGCCCCCGGCCCCATCACCACCGGGCCCGACGACCTGTGCGTGATGCCCTACACCTCGGGCACCACGGGCAACCCCAAGGGCTGCATGCACACGCACCGCAGTGCGATGAGCACGCTGGTGGGCGGCGTGCAGTGGTTTGCGCGCACGCAAGATTCAACCTACCTCGCGGTGCTGCCGCTGTTCCACGTCACCGGCCTGTCGGGCAGCATGAACGGACCGCTGTTTGTGGGCGCCACCGTGGTCGTGCTGCCGCGCTGGGACCGTGACGCGGCCGCCCAGCTCATCCAGCGCTACCGGGTCACCATCTGGCAGGCCATCTCGACCATGGTGGTGGACTTTCTGGCCAACCCGCGCATTGCCGACTACGACATCAGCAGCATCCAGGCCATACGCGGCGGCGGCGCGGCCATGCCCAAGGCCGTGGCGCAGCAGCTGAAGGACCTGACCGGACTGGACTACGTGGAGGGCTACGGCATGTCTGAAACCATGGCCGCTACCCACATCAACCCGCCGCACCGCCCCAAGCCGCAGTGCCTGGGCATCCCGGTGTTCGACGTGGATGCGCGCGTGGTGGACCCGGCCACGTTCGCCGAACTGCCACCGGGCGAGATTGGCGAGATCGTGGTGCACGGCCCGCAGGTCATGCTGGGCTACTGGAACAACCCGCAGGCCACGGCCGACAGCTTCGTGACACTGGACGGCAAGCGTTTTCTGCGCACGGGTGACCTGGCGCAGGTGGACGAGGACGGCTACTTCTTCATGGTGGACCGGCTCAAGCGCATGATCAACGCGTCGGGCTTCAAGGTCTGGCCCGCTGAGGTCGAGGCCATGATGTACGCCCACCCTGCGATCCAGGAGGTGTGCGTGATCGCCGCGCACGACGCGCGCCGTGGCGAGACGGTGAAGGCCCTGGTCGTGCTGCGCGACGCTTTCAAGGGCCAGGTCAGCGAGCAGTCCATCATTGACTGGAGCCACGAACACATGGCCGCCTACAAAAGCCCGCGCATCGTGCAGCTGGTGGACAGCCTGCCCAAGTCCGGCACGGGCAAGGTGCAGTGGCGCGAGCTGCAAGAGCAGGAACGCAGCCGCGCGGCCGGTGCAACGCCATGAAACCCGTATCAAAGGTCTGCCAGACTTGCTCTGTTTTTGATAGCTATTAGCGCAATATGCACTAGCGCTACCGGCCCAAATTGCCTCAAAACCCTCCTCCAGCCGCCATGAACCCCTCTGCCCTCGCCCGCCTGCGCTCTGTGCTGCAAACCCATGTGGACCAGGGCCTGCTGCCCGGTGCCGTGGCCCTCATCCACCACCAGGGCCACACCGTGCTGCACACGGCCGTGGGCCACCAGCGCCCGCCCAGCGCCGAGTCGGCGGTGCCCGCCATGGCGCTCGACACGTTGTTCCGCATCTATTCCATGACCAAGCCCATCGCCTCGCTGGTGGCGATGATGCTCATGGAAGAAGGCCGCCTGCTGCTGTCGCACCCCGTGGCGCACTACCTGCCCGCGTTTGCCGGCCAGCGCGTGTACGACGAAGCCACCGGCACCACCGCCCCCGTGCAGCGCGAGGCCACAGTGCACGACCTGCTGCGCCACACAGCCGGCCTGAGCTACGCGTGGGAGGCCGGCACCGTGCCCGACGCCTACCGCGCCGCCCGCGTCGGCTCGCGCCGCCACAGCAATGCGGATCTGGTCGCGGCGCTGGGCCCCCTGCCCCTGGTCCACCAGCCCGGCACCCGCTGGGAATACAGCCGCGCCACCGACGTGCTGGGCGCGGTGCTGGAGGTGATCGAGGGCGAAAGCCTGGGCGCCCTCCTGCAGCGCCGCGTGTTCGGCCCGCTGGGCATGCACGACACCGGCTTCTCAGTGCCCGCCGCGCAGCAGTACCGCCTGGCCGAAGCCTTTGAGCGCGACCCGCAGACCGGCATCGGCATGCCACTGATCGACGTGACCGCGCCGCCCGTGTTCGAGTCGGCCGGTGGCGGGCTGGTGTCAACCGCCAGCGACTACGCGCGCTTCTTGCAGCTCATGCTGGGCCGGGGCACCGCCCCCGGGCCCGATGGCCTTGGCGCCCCTGTTCGCCTGCTGGGCCGCGCCACGGTGGACTTCATGACCGCCGACCACCTGGGCGCCCTGCCCGTGGCGGGTGACATCCTGCCCACCGGCTACGGCTTTGGTCTGGGTGTGGCCGTGCGCACCGCCACCGGCCAGGCTACCCGCCCCGGATCGGCCGGGCACTACAGCTGGAGCGGCCTGGGCGGCACCTTCTTTTTTGTGGACCCTGCGGAAGACCTGTTCGCGATCCTGCTCACCCAGGCGCCCGGCCAGCTCAGGTATCTGTGCGAGCTGTACCCGGCGCTGGTGTACGCCGCACTGTGATTAGGACACCCCCCTGAGCGCACGCCACCGCGCAGCCACCAGAGGCGACAGCTCTTCAGGCCGTCCAAGCCTGCGCAGGCAGGCTTGGAGCCGCGGCCCTCAGCCCCCCGCTTCGCGCTGCGCGCGGGCAGGGGGACGACGCCCTCGCTGCGGGGCGGCCCTTGCTCGGCGTCCCTGGCGGGGGCAGCGCCAGTTGCAAAGGCTACGCTCTACGCCCGGCGCCAGAGGGGCAGGCTTACACTCAGCGTCCAGTTACGGCACGCAACACAGCCCCACCCGCAGTGCGCTGGCCCTCCCCCAGACCTCTTTTTTGAACCTATGCAGATTCGCTGCGCACTGGTCGGCATGCCCGGCTCGGGCAAATCCACCGTCGGCCGGCAACTGGCCCACCGGGCGGGTGTGCCCTTCATCGACCTGGACCACCGGCTGGAACAGACCCTGGGCACCACCATCCGCAGCTTCTTCGAGGCCGAAGGCGAAGCCCGCTTCCGTGACATCGAATCCCAGGTGCTGGCCGACGTGGCCCAGCAGCCCGGCGGCATGGTGCTGTCCACCGGCGGCGGCGCCGTGCTGCGCCCGGAGAACCGCGAGGTGCTGCGCCAGTTCGGCAATGTGCTGTACCTGCGCGCCTCGCCCGAAGAAATCTTCAAGCGCGTCAAACACGACAAGACCCGCCCCCTGCTGCAAGGCGGCAACCCCATGGACAAGCTGCGCGACCTCTACGCCCAGCGCGACCACCTGTACCGCGAAACCGCCCACTACGTGATCGAGACCGGGCGGCCATCGGTGCACACGCTGGTCAACATGGTGATGATGCAGCTGGAGATGGCGGAGAGTGCGGGTGGGACGGGGTCGCGCTGAAGGGCAAGACAATGCGCGGCTCCAAGCACGGTTAAAGGCCTATCGTTTCAGACAGCCAACGGCAGACAACGGCCAGAAGCAGTCCCTGGCAACCGGCCGCCAAGCATTCAAAAAAAGGGGGCAGCAAGTGTCGGGCAAGTGCCTTCATCCCACCGCTTCAGTCTTAACAACTTAACCAAAGAGCTCCCCAAGTATTTGAACTATGTGCACCAATCTAATCAAGATAGCTTTTTCTGTAAGTGTTCTGCTGTCCTCTACTTCTGCATCACACGCGATGACAAACGCAGAAATTTGTCAGTGGCGTGGGAAGATGCTTGCGGCAATGGCGGTCGAACGTGATAAGGGGGTGCCTCAACGAAAAGTTGTCGACCTTATTTACAAACGTTATGGACAGCAGGGAGTAAAGCGCAGCACCATCAATGAATATGCAGGTGCAGTTTATTCCCGTCGGGATGTATCCCCGGAGGTCTTTTACAAGCTTGGGGAGCTGTCCTGTCTGCAAGAGTTAGGTGGTTAGTGTGCAGGCAGAATTCGGCCAGTAGTAGTCAGTGGTGACAGGTGAACGCGGACGCTCAACTTAGAAGCTGAGTCGACTGGTTAGACGTCATTTCGCTGGCCCCTTCTTCTTATTCACCTTCTTTGCAAGAGCTGCCAGCTTTGCCTTCGGCGAATAGATTTCACCAAGGACGTGTTCGGTCAACTCGAAAGCATCAAGCACGTCATCATGCGTAATTCTTTCGCCGCCATGGCTTCCGGCATTGCCTATCCATTTGATGGCCGTGAGCATCTCTTTTAGCTCAACATGCTTTGCCGGCAGCAGGCTAATTCGCTGATGCAGGCTAATCATCCTTCGCTTCTTTTTTACGATATCAAAGCGTTTCACCTTCAGTTCCGTGAGCAGCTCCTCGATAGCAACTCTCACAGAGTTAGATGCCGCACCTGGCGCCGAGAAGTAGAGCTTGAAAGATTCGTTCAACGGGTCGACTATTTGCTTCGGGCACTTTGATGGAATTTCAATCAGCTTCAGATGAGGTTCGAAGAACTTTGGCCTGAAAACATCCACATACTCTTGCGCCCAACGCCCTTGCTCGTCTTCGTACTGAAAGGTATCGACGGTCCCTGTCCCGGCACTACAAACCGTCTCGCGGCACTTGTCGTTTGAGCATTGAAGCAAACAGGAATACACGTATTCAATCCAATCAGGATCCCATGCCTCGTGGGAATGATCCCGCGAATGCAAGCGCTCATCCTTTTTGAATGAATCCTTGGCAATTTGGAGCACACCCTTTTCACAGGTCGGGCAAGCCCAGTCAGGCATTCGATCTTCCGAGAACGGGAGCTTTAGGGTCTTACGATCCATGGTGATCCTTGTTTTGACGTTTAACGCAATTTAGGCAACAAAAACTGCCGGAAAAACTGCCCCATGCGGGATATTCTGGACACTGGTTGCTCATGGAGGCGGCTTGCAGAATCGGTTTGCAAGGGGTGATCTGTTCGAATATCTAGGTATAAAAATTCCATGAAACCCGGCACGCGTGAAGTCAGCAAACTATAGCTTGCCGTAGGCGTACACCGGGATTTCCAACAACGGCGTGCAGCAAGTCGACAGAGGCTTCCGGATAGCACCTCTGAACGACGGCGAAGGGCCCATTCCAGCCCAATCTCAAAGAGCTATTCGACACCGCACAAACTGCCAAAATCTCGGCTCCATCCCGCTCAGCCGGATCATCCTCCGGTTCCCAACAGGAGCACCCCATGTCCCCCAAAACCACCATCTGCCTCTGGTTCAACGGCACGGCACTGGAGGCGGCGACGTTCTACGCAGCCACCTTTCCCGACAGTGCCGTGGGGCGGGTGATGCATGCGCCCGGCGACTACCCCGCAGGCCAGCAGGGTGACGTACTGACGGTCGAGTTCACGGTGCTGGGCATCCCGTGCCTGGGGCTGAATGGCGGCCCGGCCTTCACGCACAGCGAGGCGTTTTCGTTCCAGATCGCGACGGACGATCAGGCCGAAACCGACCGGCTGTGGAACGCGATTGTGGGGAACGGCGGGCAGGAGAGCGCCTGCGGCTGGTGCAAGGACCAGTGGGGGCTGTCGTGGCAGATCACGCCACGGGTGTTGACGCAGGCCATCAACGACCCGGACCGCGCGGCGGCCAAGCGGGCCTTTGACGCGATGATGGCCATGCGCAAGATTGATGTGGCGGCCATTGAGGCGGCATGGCGTGGGTGATGGCGGTGCCGCAGATTTTTCACTTTGTGTGGTGAATTTTTGACTCAAAACCCTTCCTTGCGCCTGTCCAGCAATCTCTTTTAGCTATTTATTCAATAGCAATTTACCTGCTGCGCCCCATCACCGGCGCATGCAGCGCCATCAACCCCGCCACCCATTCAATGAACACCCGCACCTTGACGCTCACATACCGTTGGGGTGGGTAGGCCACGTACAGCGGCATCGGCTCCAACGTCCAGTCCTGCAGCAGGGGCACCAGCTCGCCAGCCGCCACGTGGGGGCGGGCCATGTAGTCGGGCAGCCAGAGCACACCCAGGCCCGCCAGGCCTGCGGCCAGGTAGGCGTTGCCGTCGTCCACAGCGCAGATGTCGTGGCCCTGGGCGCGCACGTGTTCGGTGCCGCGGCGCATCTCGAAAGGCAGAGGCTGGCCGGTGCGCGCCCACAGAAAACCCACGGTGCGGTGGTGCGGGCCTTCCAGCGCCTGCGGGTGCTCGGGCGAGCCCGCGCGCAGCAGGTAGCTGGGGGCGGCGTACACGCGCAGTTGCAGGTCGCCCACATGGCGTGCGATAAGCGCCGGGTTGGTGAGGGCGCCGCCGCGCACCACGCAGTCCACGTTGTCGCCCACCATGTCCACTGGGCGGTCGCTCACGCCCATGTGCAGGAGGATGTCGGGGTACTGCGCGTGGAACGCGGGCAGCGCGGGGATGAGGACCAGGCGCGCAAGGGGGCTGGGCACGTCCACCCGCAGGCTGCCCCGGGGCGCGGCGGCGGCGGTGGAAACGCTGGCATCGGCATCGTCCAGGTCGGCCAGCAGGCGCACCACGCGCTCGTAGTAGGCAGCACCATCGGGCGTGACCTGCACGCGCCGGGTGGTGCGGTGCAGGAGCTTCACGCGCAGGCGCGCTTCGAGCTGCTGCACCAGCTGCGTGACGGTGGTGCGGCTAAGGTGCAGGGTGAGGGCAGCCTTGGTGAAGCTGCCGGATTCCACAACGCGGGCAAAGGCCTGCAGGGCGTCAAAACGGTCCATGGCGTACAGGTAGTTGAGGCGTGCCGAAGGGGCGGCATGCCCGCCATTGTTTGGCGATCAGGAACAGTGGTGCGCAGATTAGCCGGTTTATCGAAACAACGCGCGCTCCTACAGTGCCTGCATCGCAATCATCTTCCCTGCAGAACGAAAGGAATCCCATGCCCCAGCGTGATGTTGTCTTCCCCGCAGGCCGCCAGGCGCTGTACGAGCGCAACCGCTATTCGCCCGCCGTGCGCGCCAACGGCTTCTTGTTTGTCTCGGGCCAGGTGGGCAGCCGCGAGGATGGCTCGCCCGAGCCCGACCTGGCCGCACAGGTGCGCTTGGCGTTCAGCAACCTCAACGCCGTGCTGCACGCTGCAGGCTGCACGTTTGACGACGTGGTGGACGTGACGATGTTCGTGGTCAACCCAGAGGCGAACTTCGAGACCGTCTGGGGCGTCGTGCCCGAGTTCTGGGGCGAGGCGCCCTACCCCACGCTGACGGGCATCGGGGTGACCTGGCTGTACGGCTTTCAGTTCGAGATCAAGGTGATTGCGAAGCTGCCGGAAAGCGCGGGTTGATGGTCGATTTTTGAATCAAATAGGCCGCTAGCGCTTATTGATCAAGCGCTAGCAGCTATTTCATTCATAGCATCACAGGTTCGGCGCCAGCAGCCGCTCCAGCACCTTCTCGTCCATGCCCCGGCGCTGAGCCATGTCGTGCAGTTGGTCTTCGCCAATCTTGCCGACGTTGAAGTACACGCTGTCGGGGTGGCCGATGTAGAAGCCGCTCACGCTGGCGGCGGGCATCATGGCCAGGCTTTCGGTGAGCGACATGCCGATCTCGCCAGCCTGCAGCACGCGGAACAGGTCGGTCTTGGCGCTGTGGTCGGGGCAGGCGGGGTAGCCGGGCGCGGGGCGGATGCCCTGGTACTTCTCGGCAATCATGTCGTCGTTGCTCAGCGCTTCACCGGCAGCGTAGCCCCACAGGTCGGTGCGCACGCGGTGGTGCAGGGCTTCTGCAAAGGCTTCGGCCAGGCGGTCGGCCAGGCTCTTGAACATGATGGCGGAGTAGTCGTCCAGCGCGTCGATGAAGGCTTTTTCCTTCTTCTCGATGCCCAGGCCCGCCGTCACGGCAAACATACCGGCGTAGTCGGCAATGCCGCTGGACTTGGGCGCCACAAAGTCGGCCAGGCAGCGGCTGGGGCGGGTCACGCCGTCGATGGTGTGTTTCTCGGCTTGCTGGCGCAGGCCGTACCAGGTCATGGCCACTTCGGTGCGGGTGTCGTCGGTGTAGAACTCGATGTCGTCATCGTTCACGCTGTTGGCGGGCAGCAGGGCCATCACGCCGCTGGCCGTGAGCCACCGGCCTTCGATGATCTTCTTGAGCATGGCCTGCCCATCGGCAAACACACGCGTGGCTTCCACGCCCACGATCTCGTCGGTGAGGATGGCGGGGTACGGGCCGGCCAGGTCCCAGGTCTGGAAGAACGGGCCCCAGTCGATGTACTTGGCCAGCTCGGCCAGGTCGAAGTTCTTGAACACGCGACGGCCCAACGCGCGGGGCACAGCGGGCTGGTAGGCCGACCAGTCCACGGGCGTCTTGTTGGCGCGGATCTTGGCCAAGGGCCACAGGGGCGTGGCCTTTTTGTTGGCGTGCTGGGTGCGCACCTTGTCGTAGTCGGCGTTCAGCTCATCCACGTAGCTCTGCACGCCGTCGCCCAGCAGGCTCTGCGCCACGCTCACGCTGCGCGAGGCGTCGGGCACATAGACCACAGGGCCTTCGTAGTGCGGCGCGATCTTGACAGCGGTGTGCACGCGGCTGGTGGTGGCGCCGCCGATGAGCAGCGGGATCTTCTTGATGCGGAAGTGGTCGTCCTTCTGCATCTCGCCGGCCACGTACTGCATCTCTTCGAGGCTGGGGGTGATCAGGCCCGACAGGCCCACGATGTCGGCCCCCTCGACCTTGGCGCGCGCCAAAATCTCGTGGCAGGGCACCATCACGCCCATGTTCACCACCTCAAAGTTGTTGCACTGCAGGACCACGGTGACGATGTTCTTGCCAATATCGTGCACGTCGCCTTTCACGGTGGCGATGATGATCTTGCCCTTGCTGCGCACATCGCGCCCAGCCAGTTCGTCCTGGCGCTTTTCTTCTTCGATGTAGGGGATCAGGTGGGCCACGGCTTGCTTCATCACGCGCGCACTTTTCACCACCTGGGGCAGGAACATCTTGCCCGCGCCGAACAGGTCGCCCACCACGTTCATGCCGTCCATGAGCGGGCCTTCGATCACGTGCAGCGGGCGCCCACCCTTGGCGAGAATGGCGCGGTAGGCCTCTTCCGTGTCTTCGGTGATGAAGTCGGTGATGCCGTGCACCAGCGCGTGCGACAGGCGCTCGCCCACCGTCTTGGGGTGCTCGGGCGTTCCGCGCCATTCGAGCTTCTTGCTCTCGTCCTTGGCGCCGCTCTTGGCGGTTTCGGCGATCTCCACCAGGCGCTCACCCGCGTCGGGGCGGCGGTTGAGCACCACGTCTTCCACACGCTCGCGCAGGGTGGGCTCCAGGTCGTCGTACACGCCCACCATGCCGGCGTTGACGATGCCCATGTCCATGCCGGCCTTGATGGCGTGGTACAGGAATACGGTGTGGATGGCCTCGCGCACGGGGTCGTTGCCGCGGAAGCTGAAGGACACGTTGGACACCCCGCCCGACACCTTGGCGCCGGGCAGGTTCTGCTTGATCCAGCGCGTGGCTTCGATGAAATCGACGGCGTAGTTGTTGTGCTCTTCAATGCCGGTGGCCACGGCAAAGATGTTGGGGTCGAAGATGATGTCTTCGGGCGGAAAGCCCACCTCATCCACCAGCACGCGGTAGGCGCGCTCGCAAATCTCGATCTTGCGGGCATAAGTGTCGGCCTGGCCCACTTCGTCAAACGCCATCACCACAGCGGCGGCGCCATAGCGCTTGACCAGCCGCGCCTCGTGCTTGAACTTCTCCACGCCCTCTTTCATGCTGATGGAGTTGACGATGCCCTTGCCCTGGATGCAGCGCAGCCCGGCCTCGATCACCTCCCACTTGGAGCTGTCCACCATGATGGGCACGCGGGCGATGTCGGGCTCGGACGCGATGAGCTGCAGAAACCGCACCATGGCCGCCTTGCTGTCGAGCATGGCCTCATCCATGTTGATGTCGATGACCTGCGCACCGTTTTCCACCTGCTGGCGCGCCACGGCCAGGGCCTCTTCGTACTGGCCATTCAGGATCATGCGCGCGAACGCCTTCGAGCCGGTGACGTTGGTGCGCTCGCCGATGTTGACGAACAGCGTGCCCTCACCGATGGAGACGGGCTCCAGGCCGGACAGCTTCATGGGGGGCAGGGACGGGGCAGACGCGGACATAGGACTCACCTGTGCAGGGGCAGCAGAAAAACAGGTGAGCGTCGTTGCGGTGGGGCTTGAATAGCTTTTGGGTACCCAAGCCTGACGGCCCCGTCGTGGTGAGAGGCCGCTGCAACGCTCCTTGGGCAGATGCGGATTTTACCGGGTGATACGAGCTGGCGTTCGCCGCATCAACGCACCGGCAGGAATTGCAAAAAGGTACCGCCCACAATGCCCTGCACATAGCTGATGGCAGCGCGGCGGTACTTTTCGGTAGTGAACGCGGCCAGCAGGTCCAGCCGCGCGATGATCTTGCCGAACTCGCGCTCGAAGCTCAGGTTGCGGCCCTGCTGGCCGATCTCGTCGGCCAGCAGCAGGGGCTGACCCTGGGCGTTGCGGCGCTGCGCCAGTAGCCACACGGCGGTCTCGACGTTGCGCGCGGCGTTGTAGAGGTGCTGGGCATCCATGCCATCGAGCAAGAAGAACTCGGTCTTGCCGCCGTGGGCGGCGATGATCATGTCGGCCGTGGCGTAGATGAAGGCCGCCACGCGGTCGCCCGCGAACTCGGGCGCCAGGGCCAGCGCCATGGCTGCGATGTCGCGGCGGCCCTGCAGTGGGGCCCAGGGCTGGCGCTGCAGCACGGCGGTGCGCAGCTGCTCCAGCGCCTGCTCGCGGTTGGTGGCAGTGCCCTTGCGCCATTCGGCGGGGTTGCGGCGGTAGAGCTTGTCGGCCAGGCGCAGCAGGCCTTCCAGGTTCTCTTGCATGGCCAGGGTGGCCATGCGATTGGCGTCGGACTGGGCCAGTTCGGCGGCATGGGTGGGCGCCCCCTTCACCTCGCCGCGCGGCGTGGGGGCGTTGCTGGCACAGCCTGCCAATACGCAGCAGGACACCGCCACACCAGCCCACCGGCCCGGCAATCCCCGCAGCAGCAGCAACAAAAACGGCCCTCTCATGGGGCCGATTATGGGTGGCGGGTGAGCACCTCTGACCGCCGAAGAACGGCGGTTGACATTGTTTGAAGAAGCGCGTCTTGGACTCTTGTTACTACGCCGCCATGGCCGAAGCGGGCAGGCCGAACAGGTAGTCAAACACCCAGTTGAAGACAAAGGTGTAGCAAAGGAAGAACACGATGAGCCCCAGGTCCATCACAAACGCGTGCCACAGGCTCACGCCGAACCACCAGGCAAACAGCGGCACCAGCGTGAACACCAGGCCGCCCTCGAACCCGATGGCGTGCGCCACGCGCCGCGCCACGCTGCGGCCGCGCACGGGCTGGCGCGCCTCCCAGCGCTCGAACGCCCAGTTGAAGACGATGTTCCAGACGATGGCGATCACCGAGGCCACCACCGCCACCACGCTCGAATGCCCCGCGCCCTGGCCCGTGAGCAGCGCAAGGCCCACCGTGGCGGCGCCGATGGCGATCAGCTCGTACAGGGTCACGTAAATCACGCGGCGCTTGACGCCTTGCAAGCCAAAAAGAGTGGGTGTCTTGTCCATGGCCAGTACTTTATATTCGTCGTACTGACACATAAAGTCAGCTTATTTCAGTTTTATTGACAGATCAAACCGCCATGGCCTTCAACTCTGACAGCGTGCAGGTGTTTCTGACCGTGCTCGACCACGGCTCGTTCTCGGCCGCCGCGCGGGCCCTGTCGCGTGTGCCGTCGGCCGTGAGCATGACCATTGCCCACTTGGAGGCCGAGTTGGATGTGCAGCTGTTTGACCGCAGCGGACGCGAGCCCCGCCCCACCGCCGCCGCCCGCGCGCTGGAGCCCCAGGCCCGGCTGCTGGCGGGCCAGCTGCAGCAGCTCAACGCCCAGGCGCTGGCGCTCACCCAGGGGCTGGAGGAGCGGCTCACGCTGGCCATTGCGCCCGAGCTGCTGGCCTCGCGCTGGACGGAGGCGCTGGCGGCACTGGCGCAAGAACACCCGCTGCTGCAGATCGAGGTGCTGGCCGCGCCGCAGGTGGATGCGCTGGCGCTGCTGCACAGCGGCCGCGCGCAGCTGGCGCTGGTGTTCGAGCGGCCCAGCATCGACGGGCGCGAGGGCTTTCAGGAAGTGGGCACAGAAACCCTGGTGGCGGTGATGGCGCCGCAGCACCCGGTGCTGGTGGCCGCCCGCGCCGCCGCCCAAGCGCGCGGCGCACCATCAGAAGACGCCATGCTGCGCGAAGAGCACCTGACCACCACGCGCCAGATCGTGGTGGCCAGCCGCGACTTGGCACAGACCGACCCGCGCTTTGTATTTGCCCGCCACCACTGGCGCACCGACAACCACCTGGCCGCGCTGGGCCTCATCGAAGCCGGGATGGGCTGGGGCTGGCAGCCGCGCGCGCTGGTGCAGTCACGCATCGAGGCAGGGCGGCTGGTGGAAATGCCGTTCGAGAACCTGAGCAACGGCACCGCGCTGTGGGTGGACGTGGTGTGGTCCAAGGAGCGGCCGCTGGGCCTGGGCGCTGCGCGGTTTGTGGCGCTGATGCGGGACCAGCGGGCGCTGGAGGCCGAGCTGGCGTGATTTACGGCCTTTTTGGGCGGTAGCGCTAGTCGATCATGCTGTTGTAGCTACCAAATTCATAGCACTTCTTTGGACAATGGGTCCGGGGTATTCGCGGCACTCGCCGTCCTCGGGCACCCACAGGCGGTGCGCCCACCCGCCGCGCTGCGCCAGGGCGCGCACCTGGGCACGGGTGGTGGGGCAGTGGTCCAGGGCCTCCAGGTGGTTGACCACCACGGCGCCCGTCGTCAGTGCGGCAGCCTGTGCGACCTCGGCGGCGTCCATCAGGATGTCCGCGCCCAGGTCGAACCGGGCGCCACCGGCGGGCAGCACGGCCACACCGGGGTGCAGACGCTGCAGGCAGTCGCGCACTGGGGGCGTCAGCACCGTGTCGCCCGCCAGGTACACGCTGGGCTCGCCCGGCAGCTCCAGCAGGTAGCCGTGGCCGTGCTCCATGAAGCGCGCCACCCAGCCCCGGCCGTGGGTGCAAGCCACGGGCGTGACCTGCCCGCCCAGCGCAAAGGGCTGGCGGCCCTCACCCGCTAGCGGCAGCACCTGCAGGCCGCGCTGCGCCAGGTAGGCGGCGTCGTGCGGCATGCACATGACGGGAATCTGGCGCTCTCGCAAAAACTGCTTGCCCGCGCGGTCCAGGTGGTCAAAGTGCCCACGCTGGCAATGGGTGATGAGCGCGTGGGTCACGCGCTGCAGCGCCGCGTCGGCCTCGGCGGGCAAATCCACCAGGGGGTTGCGCTGGCGCCGAGTGCCCAGGTAGCGCAGCGCAGGCAGGCTGCCTCGGGGCGCGAGCATGGGGTCCACCAGCAGGCCGACAGGGCGGCCCGCGTGCTGGAACTCCAGCAGGACGGTGGCATTGCGCAATTGGGTGATGAGCATGGGGGCTTTCAGTGGGAAGGGGTGTTGCCATTGTTGAAAAGCAGGCCTCCCCCGAAAATGGCGCAGATTGACAATTTCTTGCCTTTTTGTGCCACCCATGGTTTCGCCACCCTCTCCACACCAGCCGCCTTTGCGCGTGGCACTGCTGCTCTACCCGGGCTGCATGCCAGCGGGCCTGTTTGCGGCGGCGGACATGGCACGCGCCGCCAACCTGCGCGCGCAGGCCAGCGTGATGGACATCTGCTGGGCGGGGGTGGACCTGTCGCCCGTGCCCACCTGGCAAGGCCCCGCGCTGGCCCCCACCGTGGCGCTGCAGCATGCCGAGGCCGATGTGGTGCTGGTGCCGGGCCTGTGGCTCTCGTCGCCCGACCAGCTGCAGGGGCCGCTGCAACAGCTGGCCCCGGTGGTACAGGCCTTGCGCGCGCTGCCCCGGCGCACCCAGCTGTGGAGCTACTGCGCGGGCGTGGTGCTGGCGGCTGCCAGCGGGCGGCTGCGCGGCCAGGGCGCCACAGCCACCTGGTGGTTGCGTGCGGCGCTGGAGCAGCAGTTTGCGCCGGTGGACTGGCGCTTTGACGAGCCGCTGGTGGCTGGCCCCACCGCCACCACCGCCGCCGGGGCCAACGGCTATTTGCCGCTGATGCTGCACGCGCTGGCCGCGCGCCTGCCGCCCCAGGCATTGACCGACCTGCAGGAGCTGCTGATGCTGCCCCGCCCCCGCACGGCGCACCCCGCATTTGCCGGGCATGACCTGATGACGCTGGCCGACGCCGACCTGCGCCGCGCCCTGCTGTGGGTGCAGCGCAGCCCCGCCACCGATCTGCGACTGCCTGCGCTGGCCCAGGCGCTGAGCCTCTCGCCCCGCACGCTCGCGCGGCGGGTGCAGGCCCACACGGGCCTGACGGCGGCCTTGTGGATGCGCCGCATCAAGCTGCGCCAGGCCAGCGAGGCGCTGTGCGACACGCCGCTGCCGCTCAAGCGCATTGCCGAAGACCTGGGCTTTGCCAGCGAGGCCGGGCTGCACCGCGCGTTCCGCCAGGCCACGGGGCAGACGCCGCTGGCCTACCGCATGGCACATGGCGTGCGCTAAGGGATCTTCTGCACGAATCGAGCGGCAAGTGGGCGCTGCGGATCGGGATGGGCTGCAAGGCGCAAAACGCAGCAATAGCCGCAGCTATTGCGAGTATTTGCAACGCCGCAGACCGCCCGAGACCGCAGCGGCACACGGCGCGGTGATTTGTGCAGAGGGTCCCTCAACGGCTCCCGCGGCAATTTTCAAGCCCAATCTGCTCCAAGCGCTAGTGAATCATGCGCAATCAGCTATCAACTTGATAGCATCATGTTTTCGTAGAAGAGGAGACCGCGCCCCCACAGCTGACGTACGATGGCCCATCGAGGAGCCCGCATGAACCACCCGTTTCACAGCAGCAACAAAGACGTGGCCCAGCGCTGGTCGCAGTGGCAGCCGGACGCGCCGCAGCACGACGACGAGAAGCGGCTCGACGGCCAGCCCGAGCGGCGCAAGGCCGGCAAACACCGCCGCACGGTGGCGCTCAAGGACTTTGATCCGTCGGCCAAGCCGTTTTCGCTGGGCGACAAGCTCAAGGACAAGGCCGCCACCGAGTCGATTGCGCAGGAGCTGGACACGCTGCAGAACCTGTTCTACGCCGACAAGCGCTACAAGCTGCTGGTGATCCTGCAGGGCACGGACACAGCCGGCAAGGACGGCACCATCCGGGGTGTGTTTGGCCGCATGAGCGCGCTGGGCGTGCACGCCGTGGGCTGGAGCGCCCCCACCGAGGCCGAACGTGCCCACGACTACCTGTGGCGCATCCACCAGAAGGTGCCCGGCGCGGGCGAGATCACGGTGTTCAACCGCAGCCACTACGAGGACGTGCTGGTGCCCGCCGTGAACGGATGGATAACCCCCGAGCAGCACCACCAGCGCTTTGGCCACATCAACGACTTCGAGCGCATGCTCACGCACACCGGCACCATCGTGCTCAAGTTCATGCTGCACATCAGCGCTGACGAGCAGCGCGAACGCCTGCAGGAGCGCCTGGACGACCCGGCCAAGCACTGGAAGTTCTCGATGAGCGACATCGAGGCACGCAAGCAGTGGAGCCAGTACCAGAAGGCCTACGAAATGCTGCTGGCCGCCACGCACACGCCCTGGGCGCCGTGGACCATCGTGCCTGCCAACTCCAAGACACACCGCAACCTGATGATCGCCACGCTGGTGCGCGAAGTGCTCACCGGCCTGGACCTGCGCTACCCGCCGGGCGACCCGGCGCTGCAAAAGATCCGCATTGAATAGGCCCCGCACCGCTGCGGATACGGCAGCGAGTGGTGCGGAGACAGGCTGCGCATGCCATCACTGGCCCGGCGGGCATTCGGGGATGCGGCCCCAGGCGTCGCCGCAGAAGTTCTGCCGTGTGCGGGTGAGGCAGCTCGCGCGCGACAGCTCGTTGCTCATGGCCGCGCACTGGGCCAGCGCGCCGCGCAAGCGGGCCAGGCTGTCGCCGGGCGACGGCGCGGGCGCTGCGGGCGGCGGCCACGGTGCGTTGTCGGCCGGTGCCACTGTGCGTGGCTTGCCGGTGGCAGGCAGCGATTCCGCATCGGCCACGCGGGGCGCGGTGACAGGCGTGAAAGGCGGCGCAGAGGCCGCAGATGCAGACGACGGTGCAGCAGCGGCACTGTCTGGTGCGGACGCAGCGGCTGCCGGGCGTGCGCGTTCGGATTCAATGATTTCCTCCGCCGGCTCGGGGCGGGCGGGTGCAGACTCCGCAGTGCCTGCGGTGCCGGGCACGGCGGCAGGGACTGCGACGGCCGGGGCCTGCTGCGGGGGCGGCACGGCATCGGGTCGGCCCAGCAGGTACCAGGCCGCGGCGCCCGCCACCACCAGCAGGGCCACTGCGGCGCCTGCGTAGGCCATGGCCGGTCGCTGGCGCGCCGGGCCCGCAGCAGGGTGCTCGTCGTCATCGAACACAAACTCCATCGGCGCCGGGGCAGCGGGGGTGGCGAGGTTGGCCTCTGCCTCCAGGGGGTGGGCGCACTTCACGCACCAACGCGCCGTAGGGTGGTTGGGCGCCTGGCACTGCGGGCAGGCGGTGTAGGTCACGCTCATGGGATTTCCCTCTCTTTTTTCATGGTCCCGGCGGTCCGGTGTGCGTCCGGTGTGTGCCCGGTGCTGCGCCTGGTTCTGTGCCGGGCTGGCCGAGTCTAGGCGCAACGGGCCGCCCGGTAAGGTCCGGACCCACGGGCCGCTATCCCGCCGGTAGATTGCCGCACTGCAGCATGGGACGGGGTTGCGCACAACTATGCATCAAATGCATAACCCACAAACACACCGGCCTTGGACAGTGCCCGGGCCGAGGCATAAGCTTCGCAGCCTGAACTGATCCCACAAGGAAATTCACCATGTCAAACCCCGTCGGCGCCCCCGCCGCACAATCCCACCCCCTGCCCTCGTACCTGCAGGCCGACCACCTCGGCCCCTGGGGCAACTACCTGCAGCAGGTGGACCGCGTCACCCCTTACCTGGGCAGCCTGGCGCGTTGGGTGGAAACGCTCAAGCGCCCCAAACGCATCCTGATCGTGGACGTGCCGATCGAGCTGGACAACGGCACCATCGCCCACTACGAAGGCTACCGCGTGCAGCACAACCTGAGCCGCGGCCCCGGCAAGGGTGGCGTGCGTTTTCACCAGGACGTGACGCTGTCGGAAGTGATGGCCCTGTCGGCCTGGATGTCGGTGAAGAACGCCGCGGTGAACGTGCCCTACGGCGGTGCCAAGGGCGGCATCCGCGTGGACCCCAAGAAGCTGTCGATGGGTGAGCTGGAGCGCCTGACGCGCCGCTACACTAGCGAAATCGGCCTGCTGATCGGCCCGTCCAAGGACATCCCCGCACCCGACGTGAACACCAACGGCCAGATCATGGCCTGGATGATGGACACCTACTCCATGAACGTGGGCGCCACCGCCACCGGCGTTGTCACCGGCAAGCCCGTGGACCTGGGTGGCTCGCTGGGCCGTGTGGAAGCCACCGGCCGTGGCGTGTTCACCGTGGGCGTGGAAGCCGCCAAGCTGACCGGCCTGGCGCTCGACGGTGCCCGCGTGGCAGTGCAGGGCTTTGGCAATGTGGGTGGCATTGCCGCCAAGCTGTTTGCCGAAGCGGGGGCCAAGGTAGTGGCGGTGCAAGACCACACCGGCACCATCTTCAACAGCAAGGGCGTGGATGTGCCCGCACTGCTGGCGCATGTGAAGACCCGTGGTGGCGTGGGCGGCTTTGCCGGCGCCGATGTGATGAAGGCCGAAGAGTTCTGGGGCGTGGATTGCGAGATCCTGATCCCTGCCGCGCTGGAAGGGCAGATCACCAAGGACAACGCGGGCCAGATCAAGGCCAAGCTCGTGATCGAAGGCGCCAACGGCCCCACGACCACCGAGGCCGACGACATCCTGCACGACAAGGGCGTGCTGGTGCTGCCCGATGTGATCGCCAACGCCGGTGGCGTGACAGTGAGCTACTTTGAGTGGGTGCAGGATTTTTCCAGCTTCTTCTGGAGCGAGGACGAGATCAACGCCCGCCTGGTGCGCATCATGCAAGAGGCCTTTGCGGGCATCTGGCAAGTGGCGCAAGAGCACAAGGTGAGCCTGCGCACTGCCACCTTCATCGTGGCCTGCCAGCGCATCCTGCACGCCCGCGAAATGCGCGGCCTGTATCCATAAGCCCTCGCCCGCCCCACGGGCCTGCCCCTTACCCGGGGCAGGCCGTCACACCACCGCCAGCCGCTGCGATCCAGCCCTGGCGGTTTTTCTTTGCCCAGGCCTTGCGCAGCCACCGTGGCTGTTGCGCCGTGGCGACGCAGCAAGCGCGCGCAACGGCCGTTCAAGGCCCCAGAACGACCGCGCAGCCGCCGCAGAAACCAAAAGATACGCACACATACAAATGGTGATCTTTCCCCCGGACCTTGCGTGAAAAACTGCCTGGACTTCGCATTCACGCCGTCTTCGGGAGATTCTGGTGGCCCTTCCATCTCTGCGCAGCCTGCTGGCGCGCTTTCTGCTCAGCCGCCTGCGCACCGCGCGCTCCGTGGCCCGTCTGGCGTACCGCCTGAATCCCCACAAACCCGCGCTCATCGACCGGCGCGGCACCCTCACCTATGCGCAGTTGCAGGATCGCGTGTACCGCCTGCAGGCCTGGATGCAGGCCCAGGGCGTGAAGAAAGGCGATGTGGTCTTCACCTGGCTGCCAGAGACCGGTGAGCAGTACGAAACCCGCCTGGCCACGTTCGAGAACGGCACCATCTTTGCCAGCTTTCACAAGCACCTGCCGGCCGAGGCAGCGCTCACGACCATGGGCCGCGTCAAGCCCACCGTCTTCATCCACGACCCGCTGCTGAGCGCGCCCATCCTGCAGGCCGTGCGCGAGCAGCTGCCCGGCCTGCGCGTGCTGGCGCTGGGGGATGAATACGAGCGCGCCCTGGCGCAGCAGACCCCCTCTGCGGGAACGGCCGACGTGCACGAGGACGATGTGTTCGCGCTGCACATGACCTCGGGCACCACGGGCCTGCCCAAGTCCATTGGCTACAGCAACCGCAAGTACCTGGACAGCGTGCGGTTGATCTCGCGCGCCATCGACTTCAAGCCGCCCGCCAACGGACCGGACGTGAACATGCTGGGCCTGCCGCTCACCGGCCCGGGCTCGGGCCTGGTGCTGCCCACGCTGCTGGCGGGTGCGGCGCTGGTGATGCCCGAGGACTTCCGCGCCACCACGCTGGCCGGGCTGATCCAGAAGCACCGCGTGTCGCGCGCTTTCCTGTCGCCCTCGGCCATCATCGACCTGCTGGACGAGCCCACGCTGGGCCAGTACGACCTGTCGTCGCTGACCCATGTGCCCTACGGCTCGGAGATGATGCCCGCGCCCAAGATCGCCGAGGCCATCCGCCGCTTCGGGCCCATCTTCCAGCAGGGCTACGGTTGCCTGGAGGCCCTGCCCCCCATCACCTGGTTGCTGCCCCACGAGCATGTGGACGCGCAAGGCAACCCGCTGGGCAACGACATCCTCTCCACCGTGGGCCGCGTGATGCCGGGTGTGGACGTGGTCATCCGCGACGAGCAGTTTGTGCCGCTGCCGCTGGGCCAGATGGGCCTGATCACCGTGCAGACGCCGGTGCGGTTTGATGGCTACTGGCTGGACCCGGAAAAGACCAGCGAGACCCTGCGCGACGGCTGGGTGGTGATGGGGGACCTGGGCTATTTCGATGCTGCGGGCTATCTGCATGTGCTGGGCCGCAGCGCCGACCGCGTGGTGCGCCACGGCCAGGCACTCAACCCGCGCGAGATCGAGGAAGTGGCGCACTGCCATCCTGCCGTCAAGGAAGCCTGCCTGGTGCAGCATGGCACCGCCGCCGTGCTGGTGTCCAGCCTGCGGCAGATCTGGCGCAACGACCGGGGCACCCAGGCGCTGGAGCACGATCTGGCAGAGTTTCTGGTGCAACACCTGCCGCCCGAGATGCGGCCCGACGATGTGCGCCTGGTCACCGAGATTCCGCGCAGCTTCCTCAACAAGATGCTGCGGCGCGAGGTGCGCCTGATGCTGGAAGCCATGCCGCCGCGCAGCAGCGCGGCGCACACGGCGCGCGCAGAGCCTGTGGCGGGCTCGATGGCGATGGCTGCCCGGGCCGAAGCAATGGCATCCGCACACCCATGACAGCCCCCATGAACATGCAGCACACCCCACACATCCGGCTGAGCCTGGGCACCAAGCTCGGCTACGCCGTGGGCAACGTCGGCCTGCAGATGCTGATTGCGGCCATGAGCTTCCTGCTCATGATCTTCTACACCGATGTGGCCTTGGTGCCTCCGGCCGTGGCCGGTGCGGCGCTGCTGGTGGGCAAGGTGTGGGACACCATCAACGACCCGCTGTTTGGCTGGCTGACCGACCGCACGCGCTCGCGCCACGGCCGCCACCGCGTGTACCTGATCTACGGCGCCCTGCCCCTGGCGGTGGTGGCTGCCGCCGTGTGGATGGTGCCGCCGGGCCTGAGCCCCTGGGCAGCGTTTGTGTGGATCGCCGTCACCTACACCTTGTTCGACACCGTGATGACGCTGGTGCAGCTGCCCTACCAGGCCATGGCCGCCAACATGACGCAGGACTACGACGAGCGCACCAGCCTCACGGCTTTTGCATCCATGGGTGCCCTGCTGGGGTTTTTTGCGGGCAGCGTGTTCATGCCCCTGCTGGTGCGGGCAGCGCCCGATGCACGCACGGGCTACGCACTGGCCGGCGCCTGTTTCGGGCTGGCCGCCGGGGTCGCCGTGGCCGTGGTGGCCTGGCGCGTGCGCGAGCCCGCCACCACCGGCGACTTATCGCCTGCGGCCCCAAACCCTCCAGCAGCCACACCCGGCTGGGCGTCGGTACGCAGCACCCTGCTGGCCACGCTGCGCAACCGCCCGTTTGTGATGCTGGTGAGCGCAGCCGGGCTGGTGCGGCTGGGCCTCACGCTGGTGCAGGCCTCGCTCGCTTATTTCGTCATCTACCAGCTGCAGGGCGACAAGGGCGATCTGCCACGCTTCATGGGCATCCTGCTCGCGGTGGTGGGCGTCTCGCTGTTCGTCTGGAAGCGCGTGGTGGACCGCTGGGAGAAAAACCGGGCCTACATCCTCGGGCTGGTGTTCTGCTGTGCGGGGCTGGTGGCGCTGTACTGGGTGGGCCCAGGCCAGCAGGCCCTGGTGACGGGCATCCTGGTGGTGGTGGGCATCGGCATGGGCGCGCACTGGATCGTGCCGTTTGCCATGGTGCCCGACACCATCGACCACGGCCACATGCAAGCGGGCGAGCGGCAGACCGGCATGTACTACGGCCTGTATGGCCTGGTCGACAAGCTGGCTCGCACCCTGGCCACGGTGCTGGTGGCCGGCATGCTGGAGCTGACCGGTTACGTGCCCAACGTGGCCCAGTCTGCCCAGGCGCTGCAGGGCATCACGGCCATGACGGGCCTGCTGCCGGCACTGTGCCTGGTGCTGGCCATCCCGCTGCTGATGGCCTACCCCATCACCCGCGCCCGCCATGCAGACCTGGTGCGCAGCGTGGGCGCTGCCGCCCCGGCGGAGACGGCCAGTGCGGCAGCAGTGGCCGCAACCCCTGTGCGCCAGAGCGAACACACCACCCGCCCTGCGTGGGAGCCCTCACGCAACCTGCCCGGCGGTGGGCACGACTTCGCACACAGTCGTTAGAGAACATCCGGGAGCGCCCTCAGGCAGACGGCGCTGGCCCGACGGGTTCGGGCGGCAACACGCCGCGCAGCGCCAGACAGAAGGGCTGCGCACACTCAGCGCGCGCTGCGTACGGGCAGCCCACGGTCTCGCACAGGCCCGAATCCCCGTTGCGCGCCCGCGCGTCCTCGCGCGGCACCTGGCCGCTGGCTTGCAGCACGGCCATCTGGGTCCAGGGGTCCAGGCGCCCTGTGGCCTGCTGCAGCATGTCGCGGCCGTACACGGTGGCGGCCAGTTGGGGCTGCAGGTCCAGCACCAGCAGCGCGCTGGTGCGCGGCGCGGCAGCATCCATGCCCTGCAACACCAAGGCCATCACCCCCGATTGCAACGCCTGGCCGCCGCCCGCAAAAGGCACTTGCAGCGCGCCGCTCGCTGCGGTGGCGCCCGCGCCCAGGCTTGCGCTGCCTTGCGCCGCCGCCGCGCCCGCAGCGGCAGGTGACGCCTGGGCCGCCAGCCACGGCACCGGGGCACGCAAGGTCAGCGCCAGCCCGCGCGGCCCCTCAGGCGTCGACACCACGCCCTGACGCACCAGCCAGGTTTGCAGCGGCGGCTGGTCGGCATCCAGCGCGCCGCTCTCCAGCGCCTGCGCCATGCCAATCGGCCAGGGCTGCGCGGCCACCACGCGCTGCGGCACCCCGGCCTGGGCGGTGACCTGTGCGACCAGTGCGCTCACCATCCGCAGCAGCGGTGCGCTCAGGCCCGACGCAGGCCAGGCCGTGCCACTTGTGGCGGAGGCAGCGGACGCCGCGACATTGCCAGACGTACCCAGGGTTGCGCCACGGGGCAGCGCCGATGCCCCCGGGGGGGCAGCCCGCGCGGCCACCTCACCCCTTGCGCCCAGCAAGCTGCCATCGGCCCCGCCCGCCCGGCGCGAGTCGAAGCCCGCCGCCAACTGCTCGCGCGCCTGGGGCGAGATGCTGGCCTGGTCCGCCGGTGTAGGCAACGGTCCGCCAGGCGGGCTGGGTGAGGTGACCGAGGGCGGCGGCGCGCTGGGGTCTGCCGTGGGCAGCGGTGCGGGTGCAGCAGATTTGGGTCTGTCCAGCCCCAGCAACGCCGTCTGCCGCTGCAGCGCCGCCTCGGCCAGGAACTGGGCCACCGGCGGCAGTGCCGTGCGGGACGGATCGATCGGGAGGGTCATGCCGGGTTGCCTGGGGAAGGGATGCCCGATTCTGTAGTGATTCGCCCGGCGTGAACAGGCCATGGTGCGGGCAAACCTGCCACGCGCATCAGCTATCAACTACATAGCAAAAGGTGCAATGAAGTCCAGCGCTACCAGCATTTTTTGCCCACAATCCGGTTCCACCGCCCGCCGCGCTGCCTCTCAGCGCGCAGCCACCTCGCCACCATGCCCCCGCACACCACCGCCCGCTCGCGCCTTGTTGATCGCCACCCCACACCCCACACCGGGGTTGCGCCTGCACTGCTGATGGCCGTGCTGGGCTTCCTGCTGTTCAGTGGGTGGATGTATGCGCCGCAGTGGGAGCGCGCCTTCCGCTCGGACGGCTCGCCGGTGTCGTGGCTGTCGAGTGCGCTGCTGCTGGCGCTCAGCATCACGGCCCTGCGGATGGTGGGGGACCGCGCCTTGCCCCGGCGGCTGGGTGCCTGGCTGGCGCTCTCGTTTTTTGTACTGGCGCTGGACGAGCAGTTCATGCTGCACGAGCTGTGGAAGTTCCGCTGCCATGAATGGACGGACGCCTGCCGCTGGGCTCCCGTGCGCGAAGCCCCCATGCTCGCCGTGGCGGTGGTGGGCCTGCTGACCATGGCCTGGCTGCACCGCGCCTTGCTACACACCGGCACCCGCGCCCTGCTGTGGGCGGGCCTGGCTGTGGGCTGGCTGGCGATTGGTGTGGACCAATGGCCCGAAGTACAAGCGCGCTGGCCCAGTCTGCCCGAGCTGCCCGCCCTTCTGGCCACGCTGGAAGAAGGGCTGGAAGTGGTGGCTGAGGCGCTGGTGCTGGGGGCGTTGTTGCGTCAGCCAAGGCAGCGATAAGAGGGAGGCGCCGAGCAGCTCCGCTGGCAGACGGATGAGAGCCATGCCCGACGTTCAGCAGTACTCAGCTGAACTGCTCATAAAACACATCAATCGGGCTCGTGGCGACCTTGGCCTGGAGGGGAAAAATCTCCCAGGGATTTTCAACGCTCATGTCATCAAGGCGAGCCAACAATTGATCCCGCACAGCCGCTTTCACTTCCTGTCGCCAGTTCAAGACCTGGCCCCAGGTTGAACTCCCATTCAAATGCAATGGAAACCGCACAGCTTGCACTGATGCGCTATAGGCCAGAGGAAAGAGCCGCCTGTAGGCGTGAAGGTTGTAGAGCCACGAAACGCCACGCACTGTTGTAGCCATTGGCGCACTTCGCTGAACATGTGCAAACAAGTCGCGCAGGTCTGACATCCTCGCGCCGACGTTCTCAACGGCCAATGGACTGGAATTGAGTCCACTTGGCGGTAGAAAGTGGATGCGCAAGGTACCGGTGGCATCGGGCGGGTCGTACGAGAAGCAGCCAAACGACCGTTCGAGTTCGGGGTAGGAGTGGGGCCGCTGGTACTCGGCGCACAAGGCGAGTTGGGCAGCATGGTCACTGCCTGTGCTTTGAACTCTGGCCAAGAAGCGATTCCATTGAGTCTCGCCGGCGTTGCCCCAAAGGTTCAGCCTGCGTCGCAGGTTAGTACAACGGTCAATGGCCACGTCAATTGGAACCGACGCTTTCACCGCATAGTGCGCGGCAAACTTCAATTGAAGAGAAAAATAACATTCAAGCATTGAATTGGACGGTGACACTGGCTCGCCGACTGCTGCTCCCAGCCGAACGTTGTCCAGCAGCCTCCCCTCACGTGCACTCCTGATCCACCCAATACCCCGCCGGAAACCACTGGCCGTTGATATTGAGGTACCAGCGCCATTCAAAGATGGGCTCAAAGCTCATGCCGCCCGGCGAGGGGGTGTCGATGCGCAGGATGTCCGCCACGCCGTCGCGGTCCAGGTCGATCTCGTGCACCGTCACCGCTGTTTTCTTGCGCTCGGGCTGGGGCCGGTAGGGCGAGTCGGCGGGCATCATCCAGCTGGTGGCATAGCGCCTGGAGCGCACCTTCACCGCCTCGGGCGGCAGCCTGCCGGGCACCACCAGGCGCACCAGCACTTCAGCGGAATCTGACACCTTGGCATAGCCGCGCACGGCAGTGGTCTCGTCGTTGCGCGGGTCGTCAAAGCCCTTGTCCGGGTAGTGGCCGCCGCAATAGTGGTCTGCATTGCTGATGTCCCAATACCGCCGGCCCAAGGTGCGGGCGCCCACCAGGCCCTGGTGCGTGATGGCGTACAGCGTGAGCGCCGGGGCAAAGGCCAGATCGGCACCGCCCACGTCCCAGAAGCCAGTCACGAACTCGATCTCGGGTCCGCTGTGGCGGTTGAAGCTGCCATAGGGCACAGCGGTGGGCTCCACGGCAATACGGCTGCCCGCCACGGCCGCGATGCCGTCGGCCTCGGTCTCGTGCAGCAGGGCCACGCTGGTGTGGCTGCGGAAGTACGACAGGGCAATGGCAGGCAGCGTGGGGGCGGATGCCAGGGGCGCCACGGCCGGGATATGGTCCACGGCGCGGGTGGCCAGCTTCAAGTTGTCCAGCGGGTTGACGGGGCGGCCCCGGTCGATCTCCTGCTCGGGCCGCAGCAACACGCCGCCGCGCATGAGCTTTTTGGCAGCCTCCCATTCGGGGCGCAGGGGGTACTGCACGGGCATCCGGGACGTGTGGCTTTTGGCCAGCGCGGGCAGTTGCAGCGCAGGCGGGCGTGGCAGGGCATTGCCGTACGCCCGCATACGGTTGGCGGACGGCGCCACCCAGAAGGCGCGGGCAGCGTCCTTGCCCGCCTGGGCCAGGGTGAGGGGCTGGTCGCCCAGCAGGTTGCAGGCCACATGGGCTTGCAGGGGCTCAGGCAAAGGCGGGCCCAGGCGCACATCGCCCGCATAGAGCACGGCGCACCAGCCGTCGCGCTCGGTGAGCTGTTGCAGCACGGTGTTGGCAGGCACCTGGGCCACGATGCGGGCCTGCGACTGGGTAGCATCGCGCAGGTTGACCCAGGAGCCCTGCACATAACGCTGCTTGGCGGGCGCCACAGCCGGCGTCTGGGCATTGACCGGGCCTACGAGAACTGCGCCCAGTAAAGCAGCCATGGTCCAGTGGCGAGGCCGTGTGGCGTGCACCAAGGTCTTCATGCTCCAGCCCCTGCAAAAGAGTTACACCGCCAATGCAGGCTCTGCCGCTGCAGCAGGCGGCTGGGATTCGACCACCCGCGCCAGCAGCGCGCCGCTGTAGCGTGCAGGCAGCGGAATCCACACGCGCACGGGGCTACCCTGGGCGACCTGCACGGGCTGGCCTTCCACGTTGCGCATTTCCTGCAGGCGCACGGTGGTGTTGCCGCTGGGGTGCACCACCTCGATGAGGTCACCCACGGCAAAGTGGTTCTTGGTTTCGACCTGTACCCATTCTCCAGACAGCCCCACATCGGCCTGTCCTTCGGCACCCAGCACCTCGCCCACATACTGGCTGCGCTGCGTGGCCGAGTGGCCGTTGATGTAGTTCTGGTAGTCGTTGCTGGGGCGGCGCTCCAGCAGGCCGCCGGTGTAGCCGCGGTTGGACAGGCCTTCCAGCTCGATCAGCAGCTCGGGGTTGAAGGGGCGGCCCGCCACGGCATCGTCAATCGCGCGGCGGTAGACCTGAGCGGTGCGGGCCACGTAGTACAGGCTCTTGGTGCGGCCTTCGATCTTGAGCGAATCGACACCGATCTGCGCCAGGCGCGCCACGTGCTCCACCGCACGCAGGTCCTTGCTGTTCATGATGTAGGTGCCGTGCTCGTCTTCCATGATGGGCATCATCTGCCCGGGGCGGCCGGCCTCTTCGATGAGGTAGACCTTGTCGGCCTTGGGGTGGCGCTCGCCGTTGCCGATGGTCGATGCAAAGGACTGCTCGGCCTTCTGCTGCGCGGCCTCGAAGTTGAAGTCACCTTCCATCTTCTGGGCAATGGCTTCGCCGGTGGTCGGGTCGATGTCGGCGTCGTGCGTGGCGTAGTTCCAGCGGCAGGCGTTGGTGCAGGTGCCTTGGTTGGGGTCGCGGTGGTTAAAGTAGCCGCTTAGCAAACAGCGGCCCGAGTACGCGATGCACAGCGCGCCGTGCACGAACACTTCCAGCTCCATGTCGGGGCATTCCTGGCGGATTTTCTCGATCTCGTCCAGGCTCAGCTCGCGCGAGAGGATGACGCGCTCCACGCCCATCTTCTGCCAGAACTTCACCGCCGCCCAGTTGGTGGTGTTGGCCTGCACCGAGAGGTGCACCACCTGCTCGGGCCACTTTTCCTTGACCATCATGATCAGGCCCGCGTCGGCCATGATCAACGCGTCGGGTTGGCAGTCGATCACGGGCTCGATGTCGCGCAGGTAGGTGCGGATCTTGTCGTTGTGCGCAATCAGGTTGCTGGTCACAAAGAACTTCTTGCCGCGTGCGTGGGCCTCGTCAATGCCTTGCTTGATCTGCTCCAGGCGGAACTCGTTGTTGCGCGCGCGCAGGCTGTAGCGCGGCTGGCCTGCGTACACCGCGTCGGCGCCAAAGTCGTAGGCGGCGCGCATCTTGTCGAGCGAGCCGGCGGGCAGGAGCAGTTCGGGGGCTTTGAGGGTGGTCATGGGGTGGCCCAATCTAAAAATCGTCGGGGTCAGGTTCAGCGGGGCGCGGCAGGCATCAGCGGCAAGCCCGCAAGCATGCCGACGGCCTGCGCAGGCAGTTCTTCGGCATCAAAGGCCTTGTCGCCATCGGCATCCGCCACGCCATTGGGTACCAACCCCTTGAAGTCGAACTGGCGCGGGTCCATGAAGTGCGAGGGCACCAGGTTGCGCAGCGCCACGGCCATGTTTTCGATGCGGCCGGGGTAGAGCTGCTGCCAGTCGCGCAGCATCTGGCCGATCTGCTTGCGTTGCAGGTTCTCCTGGCTGCCGCACAGGGTGCAGGGAATGATGGGGAACAGTCGGTGCTCGGCCCAGCGCGTGAGGTCGTCCTCGGCCACGTAGGCCAGGGGGCGGATGATGAGGTGGTCGCCGCGGTCGCTCTGCACCTTGGGTGGCATGCCCTTGAGCTTGCCGCCAAAGAACATGTTGAGGAAGAACGTCTGCAGCATGTCGTCGCGGTGGTGGCCGAGCGCTATTTTGGTGCAGCCCAGCTCGTCGGCCACGCGGTACAGGATGCCCCGGCGCAGTCGGCTGCACAGGCTGCACATGGTCTTGCCTTCGGGGATGTGCTCCTTGACGACGCTGTAGGTGTCCTGCGTTTCGATGTGAAACGGCACGCCGACCTGCGTCAGATACTCCGGCAGCACGTGGGCCGGAAAGCCGGGCTGCTTCTGGTCGAGGTTGACGGCGATCAGCTCGAACTTGTGGCCGTTGCGCTGCTGCAGCATGCGCAGCACGTCGAGCATGGCATAGCTGTCCTTGCCGCCCGAGACGCAGACCATGACCTTGTCGCCGTCTTCGATCAGACCAAAGTCGGTGATGGCCTGGGCCACCTGGCGCACCAGGCGCTTTTCGAGCTTGAGCGCGGCGTGGGCGGCAGCCTTGGCAGCCGCTGCGGCAGCGTCGTCGTCGCCCTCCACAAAGGAAGAGGCGGGCGGGGTGGCGGTATCAAGCATGGAATGGACGGACCAGACGGCGAAACGGGATGGCGCAATGAAGGGGGGATTGCAAGGTTGCCGCACCCAGCGGCGCCTTGCAATGGGCTGCCGCACTGCGCTGGTACGGCATTGACTACTATTTTTATAGCTACCAGCGCATATGGAACAGGCGCTAGCAGCCAATTCGACTCAAATTCAGGCTTCTGCGGGGTAGAACATCTTGCGCGTGGGCACATCGGCCACCGCCCTGGCAATGGCGCCAATGTGGTCTGGCGTGGTGCCGCAGCAGCCGCCCAGGATGTTGACCAGCCCCTCGGCCGCAAACTCGTGCACCAGGCGGCTGGTGATCTCGGGCGTTTCGTCAAAGCCGGTGTCGCTCATGGGGTTGGGCAGGCCGGCGTTGGGGTAGCAGCTGATGAAGGTGTCCTCGGCCACCCGGTTCAGCTCCTGGATGTAGGGGCGCATCAGCGTGGCGCCCAGAGCGCAGTTCAGGCCAATGGCCAGCGGGCGCGAGTGGCGCACGCTGTGCCAGAAGGCGGTGACGGTCTGGCCCGACAGGATGCGGCCCGAGGCGTCGGTCACGGTGCCGCTGATGATCAGCGGCAGGCGCTCGCCGCTCTTCTCAAAGAACTCGTCAATCGCGAACAGCGCCGCCTTGGCGTTCAGGGTGTCGAAGATGGTCTCGACCAGCAGCACGTCGGCGCCGCCTTCGACCAGCGCCTCAGTCTGCTCGTAGTAGGCAGCGCGCAGGGTTTCAAAGTCGATGTTGCGGGCGCCGGGGTCGTTCACGTCGGGGCTGATGCTGGCCGTCTTGGGCGTGGGGCCCAGAGCGCCGGCGACGAAGCGGGGCTTATCGGGCGTCGAATACTTGTCGCAGGCAGCGCGCGCCAGCTGGGCCGAGCGCAGGTTCATCTCGCGCGCCAGGTGGGCCATGTGGTAGTCCTCCTGTGCCACGGTGGTTGCGCCGAAGGTGTTGGTCTCGATGAGGTCGGCGCCAGCGGCCAGATAGCGCTCGTGGATGTCGCGGATCACGTCGGGCCGGGTGATGCTGAGCAGCTCGTTGTTGCCCTTCACGTCGTACGCAAAATCCTTGAACCGGTCCCCCGCGCCATCCGGCCCGGTGTAGCCCTCGCCCCGGTACTGCGCCTCGCCCAGCTTGAAGCGCTGGATCATGGTGCCCATAGCGCCGTCAAGGATGACGATGCGTTGGGCGAGGATGTCGGGCAGTTGCGCGGCGCGGGTGTAGTGGAGGGCTTGCATAGGCCCCTATTGTAGAAAGTGCGGCCCCTAAGCCCTTGCAGCGCACAATATGCGCCTGCCGCGCTCAGGGCCAAGCCCTGGCGCGCCAGAAAATACTGGCCGTATCGGCACCAAGCGCTGGATTTATATGCGCTTGTAGCTATCTATTTCAGAGTATCCGCTTGTCCTCTCGCCCGTCTCCCGCGCTGTCCCCTGCCCATGCCGTTTTGCAGGACGTTTTTGGCTACGAGCAGTTTCGCGGCCCGCAGCAGGCCATTGTTGAGCACGTGATCGCCGGTGGCGATGCGCTGGTGCTCATGCCCACCGGCGGCGGCAAGAGCCTGTGTTACCAGGTGCCGGCCATCGTGCGCCAGCGGCAGGGGCGCGGGGTGACCATCGTGGTCTCTCCGCTGATCGCGCTGATGCACGACCAGGTAGGGGCACTGCACGAGGCGGGGGTGGATGCGGCCTTTTTGAACTCTACGCTGAGTTTTGACGAGGCGCAGGATGTGGAGCTGCGCCTGCAGACTGGCGACATCACCCTGCTGTACACCGCGCCCGAGCGGCTGAATACGCCGCGTTTTCTGGGCCTGCTCGATAGCCTGTACGAAGGCGGTCACCTCTCGCTGTTTGCCATCGACGAGGCGCACTGCGTGAGCCAGTGGGGCCACGACTTCCGCCCCGAATACCGCGCGCTCACAGTGCTGCACGAGCGCTATGCGGGCGTGCCACGCATTGCGCTCACGGCCACGGCCGACGACCTCACACGCGCCGACATCATCGAGCGGCTTCAGCTGGAAGATGCGCGGCTGTTCATCAGCAGCTTCGACCGGCCCAACATCCGCTACACCATCGTCGAGAAGAAGGACGCCACCACCCAGCTGCTGCGCTTCATCGAGCGCGAGCACGCGGGCGAGGCGGGCGTGGTGTATTGCCAGTCGCGCAAGCGCGTGGAGGAGCTGGCGTCCACCCTGAGCGACGCGGGCATCACCGCCCTGCCCTACCACGCGGGGCTGGACACCAAGGTGCGCCAGAAGAACCAGGACCGCTTTCTGCGCGAGGAGGGCATCGTGATGGTGGCCACCATCGCTTTCGGCATGGGCATCGACAAGCCCGACGTGCGCTTTGTGGCCCACGTGGACATGCCCAAGAACATCGAGGGCTACTACCAGGAGACCGGCCGCGCGGGCCGCGACGGCCTGAATGCCGATGCCTGGATGGCCTACGGCCTGAACGACGTGGTCAACCAGCGCCGCATGATCGACGAGAGCCCGGCTGGCGAGGAGTTCAAGCAGGCGCTGCGCGGCAAGCTCGACGCGCTGCTGGCGCTGGCCGAGGCCACCGACTGCCGCCGCGTGCGGCTGCTGGCCTATTTTGGCGAGCAGTCCACGCCGTGCGGCAACTGCGACAACTGCATCAGCCCGCCCGCCGTGTGGGATGCGACCGATGCCGCCCGCAAGCTGCTGTCCACCATCTACCGCGTGAACCAGGCCAGCGGCATCAGTTTTGGCACGGGGCACATCATGGACATCCTGCGCGGCAAGAAGACCGAGAAGGTCGCGCAGTTCGGGCACGAAAAAATCTCCACCTTCGGCATTGGCGCGAACCTGACCGAGCCCCAGCTGCGCGGCGTGCTGCGTCAGCTGATCGCCACGGGCGCACTGGGCCTGCAGAAGGTGATGCTGGACAGCGGCCACAGCTTTGACACCCTGTGCCTCACCGAGGGCTCGCGTGCCGTGCTCAAGGGCGAGGTGCCGGTGCAGCTGCGCGAATCGGTGTCGTCCGCCCCCGCCCCCGCCAAGCGCACCCGCAAGGGCAGCGCACCGCCAGCCGCTGCCGCCAATCTGGGCCCCGATGCACAGGTGCGCTTCATCAACCTCAAGGCCTGGCGCGCCGAGGTGGCGCGCGAGCACAACCTGCCTGCGTATGTGATTTTTCACGACGCCACCCTGGCGGCGATTGCCGAGCGCAACCCAGGGTCGCTGGATGACTTGCAGGGCATCAGCGGTATGGGGGCGAAGAAGCTGGATGCGTATGGGGTAGAGGTACTTAGGGTGGTGGAAGGTCGTTGATTTCTGTCACGCCCGTGACGCACATCGCCCTGAATCTGCTGGCAATTTAGTTTGTTGCTTGCCCACCGAAAAGAGATACATTCAATCGGATTTTTCAATAACCACTGCTGTATTCAAGAGAGGGAGAGAGGGATGCATTCCAAGAAATTGATGGCTGTTGTGCTGCTGTCGGGAGCGGGCCTGGCGCAAGCGTTCGCACCACAAGCAGGGACCTGGGTCGTGAGCTCGGAACTGGATGGCAAACCAGGGCGGGGGCTGGCGATCGACGTTCAGAACGACACATTCGTGATGCAGATGTATGCCTATGAAAGCAGCGGACAGCCCACCTTTTATTTGGCAACAGGCAAGATTGCGAATGACCAGGTCGCAGCGCCCTTGATTCGTTACACCGGGGGGCGCTACCTGGGCAGCGGCCCGCTGTCAGGGAAAGAGGCGGGAACCGTTGGCACGGTACGGTTCCGTTTCACCAGCGGAGCCACGGGCTACATCACTCTCCCGGGTGAATCCGAGAAAGCCATCTCCCGGTTCAATTTCGGATATGCCTTTGCAGCATCCAGCCTTGTTGGAATCTGGGCCTTGACCTCTTTGGGCTCGGAGGGGCTTATCGCGGATGCCGTGCAGCTGACTAGCAACTTGGGCCCTACCTCCACCGGAAATGGCCTAGTCGCAACCTCGGACGGACTTTTCGGGTGCGAACACCAAACCTCTGGTGGATTGGCTGGAAACGTGCTGTGTATCAAGATCAATGCGCAAGGCCAATTGCAAAGATCCTATGTGTTCGCCTACAGCGTGAATGAAGGCGAAGGCTATTCCCAGCGCTCAGGTACCGGAACTCAACAGCTCCTGTCTATCCGAAGACTGACAACTCCGCAGGGCGTAGGCACGGGCCTCGTCTACAAATCGGACGAGCAACAGCCTGCGATTGAACATCCTGCGCTTCGGCTTCACATGGAGAACATTGCGACTGGCGGTTCTCTCAACTAAGCCCGATTGGCGCGCGGCAATATAGCCCGGCCACGACTCTATTGCCTGCAAAGTGAAAAGGGGACCAATTATTAGTTCCATCTGTCCGCCTTTGATGGAGTGACTGCACAGGGTGCTCTGGGGTGGTCCCAGCATGCCTATAGCGCCTGGGGTCGCGTCAGCAGATTGCGCATTGGCCAAATCGCACCGCGCGGCTGCGCGCCCTGCTGTCGGAATACCCGCAACCGCAATTCACACCCAGGATGGCGTCTTAGTGGGGTTGTGGGGCCAGATGTAGAGCAGCGCCGAACCTATCGGCTGCAACCCACCTAATCAGCCCTGTGGGCAGTTCGACCGAACGTGGCTTGCGCGGCAAGCAAGCAAAGAAAGCCGCGTACAGACCGGCGCAAGGAAGATCCGTGCAGGACTTACCGATGGTTCACGTGCATGCTTTGGCTGCGGTGGGGTAGAAGAGCTGCAGCTCAATGGCAGGCGGCGGTTTCTTCCTCCTCGATGCGGGGATAGAAGTCATGGTCTTCGCGCTGCATGCGCTCGAACACCCGGCGCAGCACCACATTGGCCTCGTCCCGAAAGCCCTGCGCATCGCGGCGCACGTTCTCGGCCGTGTTCCAGCGGCGCGCGAAGGCGTCGTAGGCGCTGGCAATCGAGGCCATCTCGCTCTGGTACTGGCGGCCCAAGCGCGCCAGTTCCACATTGCCGCCGCGCTGCAGCGCGGGGTAGAGCACCTGGTCTTCCACGGCCAAGTGCAGCTTGATGGTGCCGCTCATCGCCACAATGCCCTGGGCGATGGCCGTGGCGTTGGCCTCCACGCCTGCGTGGGCCAGGGCGCGCAAGGTGGCGATGCTGCGCAGGATGTTGGTGTGCTGGTGCTTGAATTTGTCGAGGTTCACGGTCAGTCCTTGTGGGATGAATGAAGGACCTGCGCTGCCGCCGAGGGGTGGCGGCGCGCGGCGCAGGTCGGTGGCGTATCAGCGGCGGGTCTCCGCGAGGTAGGCGCCAGCGTTGGCAGCAGGGGCCCGCGAGCCAAACACGCCGCTTACTACCTGCCAGGCCATGGCCAGCGCGCCGACAATGAAGACCACGTCGCCGAAGGTGCGCACCCAGCGCAGCGTCTGGATGAAAGGCTGCTGCATGAAGGCCTCACCCCGGGCGTACCACAGGCCTTCGCTCACGCTGGCGTGGAACTGGAACAAGCCGATGGGCAGCAGGCTGGTGGCAATCATCAGCACCAGGCCGGCGTTGAGCCACCAGAAGCCCGTCTTCATGAGCCGCTCGCTGAACACCAGCTGCGGCCGGATGTAGCGCAGCACCAGCAGCGTGAAGCCCAGCGCCAGGAAGCCATACACCCCGAACAGCGCGGCGTGGGCATGCACCGGCGTGGTGTTCAGGCCCTGCACGTAGTACAGCGAGATGGGCGGGTTGATCATGAAGCCGAAGACACCCGCGCCCAGCATGTTCCAGAAGGCCACGGCCACGAAGCACATCAGCGGCCAGCGCAGGCGGGCCATCCAGGGCGTGCGGTGCTGCAGGCGCCAGTGTTCCCAGGCCTCGTGGCCCAGCACGACCAGCGGCACCACTTCGAGCGCGCTGAAGGCCGCGCCCACCGCCATCACCGGGGTGGTGGTGCCTGCAAAGTACAGGTGGTGGAAGGTGCCGGGCACACCACCCAGCATGAACAGCGAGGCCGAGGCCAGGCTGGCCGTGGTGGCCATGCGCACCGACACGAGCCCCAGCGTCGAGAAGATGAAGGCCAGCGCCGTGGTGGCGAAGACCTCGAAGAAGCCCTCCACCCACAGGTGCACCACCCACCAGCGCCAGTACTCCATCACCGACAGGTGGGTGCGTTCGCCGTAGAAGAAGCCCGCGCCGTAGAACAGGCCGATGGCCACCACCGACGCCGTCAGCAGCGCCAGCAGGTTCTTGTCGCCGCCGCGGGTGCGCAGCGCCGGCACAATGCCGCGCAGCATGAGCACCAGCCAGAAGGCGATGCCGGTGAACTTGCCAATCTGCCACAGGCGGCCCAGGTCCACGTATTCATAGCCCTGGTGGCCCAGCCAGAAGTTCCACTCGGGCGGCATGATCTGCGCGATGGCCAGGTAGTTGCCCGTGAACGAGCCCACGACCACCACGACCAGCGCCCAGAACAGGATGTCCACACCGAGCTTCTGGTAGGCCGGGTCCTTGCCGCCGTTGATGAGCGGCGCGAGGAACAGGCCGGCGGCCAGGAAGCCCGTGGCGATCCAGAACAGCGCGCTCTGGATGTGCCAGGTGCGCACCAGCGAATACGGGAACCACTGCGATACGTTGATGCCGTAGAACTGCTGGCCTTCCACCGTGTAGTGGGCCGTGAAGCCGCCCAGCAGCACCTGGAAGCTGAACAGCGCCACGATGAGGAACAAATACTTGCCCAACCCGCGCTGCGACGGCGTGAGCGGCACACGCGAGAGCGGGTCGTGCTGGGGTGGCGTGGGTTCCACCTCGTCGTGCTTGCGCAGGAAGGACCAGCCCCACACGAGGAAGCCCACGCCCGCCATCATCACGACCACGCTCATCACCGACCAGACCATGTTCTCGGCCGTGGGCTTGTTGCCTATGAGTGGCTCGTGCGGCCAGTTGTTGGTGTACGTGGCCGTGGTGCCGGGGCGCTCGGTGGCGGCGGCCCAGGCCGTCCAGAAGAAGAAACCCGTCATCTGCGCGCGCCGCTCGGCGCTGGGCAGGGTGTTCTCCTTCATGGCGAAGTGCTCGCGGGTCTTGTGCAGCGCGGGCACGTCGCTGAAAAGCTGGTCGTAGTACAGCGCGGTCATCGCGATCGCGTCGGCCCGCACCGAGGACACCGTGGCCACACCCGTCTCGGGGCTGTAGGTGTTGGTGCGGTACTCGGTCTTCATGCGGTCGCGCAGCACGGCCTGGGCTGGGGCGTCGAGCTCGGCAAAGGGCTTGCCGTGCGCACGCTCGGCGGCGACGTCAAGCCAGTTGAGCAGCTCGCGGTGCAGCCAGTCGGCCGTCCAGTCGGGCGCCTGGTAGGCGCCGTGGCCCCAGATGGAACCCAGCTGCATGCCCCCCACCGACTGCCACGCGGTCTGTCCGTCGAGGATGCTGTCGTGGGTGAAAAGCACTTCGCCCCCTGCCGTGGCGATCTTCGCGGGGATGGGGGGCGCGGTGCGGTAGACCTCGGCGCCGTAGTAGCCCAGCAGGCTGAAGGTGACGATGAGCACGCCGATCAGCGTGAACCAGAGCTTGCGGTAGTTACCCATGGCGGGCCTCCTGCTTCAACAGAACAACAATGAAGGGGCGGCGCCAGCGTGCGCTGGCGGCATGGGGTCGGGGTCTTGTGGTCATGGCTTTTTTGGAACGGGTGAATCGGTGTCACTGCCCACATCGCAAGCGCCGGGCCAGGGCTGCCGGCCTATCAAATCAACCACTTACACCGGTCATGGTTTATTTGACCCTTCTCAAATGGGGTTTAATTCACCCATTAAAGGTAAATATCACCATGGACCATAGCCCCCTGCTGGCCGACCTGGCCACCGACCTGCCCCAGGCCGTGCGCCTGCAGCGGCTGGTGGACCACCTGCGCACCCGCTTTCACTGCGGCGCCGTGGCCCTGCTGCAGCTGGAAGAAGACCACCTGCGCCCCGTGGCCGTGGAGGGTCTGGTGCGCGAGGCGCTGGGCCGGCGCTTTGTGGTCAGCCAGCACCCCCGGCTCGCGGCCATCCTGGCGCGGCGCGAGGTGACCTGCTTCGACCACGACAGCACCCTGCCCGACCCCTACGACGGCCTGCTCGACACCCTGGTGGGCGAGCCCCTGCCCGTGCACGATTGCATGGGCGTGAGCCTGTGGGTGGACGGCAAGGCCTGGGGCGTGCTGACGCTCGACGCGCTGCAAACCGGCACCTTCGGCGAGGCCGCACGCGCCGCGCTGGCCGACTGCAAGGTGCTGGTGGAGGCGGCCGTGCGCATCTCGCGGCTGGAGCGCGAGGTGCAGGCGCTGCGCAGCGCCCCACACACCCGCAGCGCCGACGACGAGCGCACCACCCGCGCGGGCGATGGCGACATGGAGATCGTCGGCCAGAGCGAGCCCCTGCTGCGCCTGCTGCACGAGCTGGAGGTGGTGGCGGGCTCGGACCTGCCCGTGTTGTTGCTGGGCGAAACTGGTGTGGGCAAGGAGCTGTTCGCGCGCCTGCTGCACCGCCAGTCCACGCGCCGCACCAAGCCCCTGGTGCACGTGAACTGCGCGGCGCTGCCCGAGTCACTGGCCGAGAGCGAGCTCTTCGGCCACGTGCGCGGCGCGTTCTCCGGCGCGGTGGCCGACCGGCCAGGGCGCTTCGAGGCGGCCGAGGGCGGCACGCTGTTCCTCGACGAGGTGGGCGAGTTGCCGCTGGCCGTGCAGGCCAAGCTGCTGCGCACGCTGCAGAACGGCGAGATCCAGCGCCTGGGCGCCGACCGCCCGCGCCGCGTGGACGTGCGCGTGATCGCCGCCACCAACCGCAACCTGCGCGACCAGGTGCGCGACGGCGCGTTCCGCGCTGACTTGTACCACCGGCTATCGGTGTACCCCGTGCCCATCCCGCCGCTGCGCGAACGGGGCAACGATGTGCTGCTGCTGGCAGGCCGCTTTCTGGAACTGAACCGTGCCCGCCTGGGCCTGCGCAGCCTGCGGCTGTCTGCCAGCGCGCAGGACGCACTGCGCCGCTACCCCTGGCCCGGCAACATCCGCGAGCTGGAGCATGTAGTCAGCCGCGCGGCGCTCAAGGCCCTGAGCCGGGGCGTGAGCCGCGCCGACATCGTGACGCTGGAGCCCGCGCTGCTCGACCTGGACGCCGACGCGGCCAGCGCGGCCCATGCCCCGCTGAACACCAGCGCCCCCACCCCGGCGGCAGAGCTGCCCGCGACCGCCACCACCACAAACACCGCCGACAGCCCGCTGCGCGATGCCGTGGATGCCTGCCAACGGCACGCCATCACGCAGGCCCTGGCGCGCCACCAGGGCAACTGGGCCCAGGCCGCGCGTGCGCTGGAGGTGGACGCGAGCAACCTGCACAAACTGGCGCGCAGGCTGGGAATCAAATAGACAATCAAAATTGATAGCAAACAGTGCATGAATTTCTAGCGCTTGCGGCACTTTTCATTCAATTTCTTGCCCGGCACCCGCCACAGTGCTCCACCGGCCCGCGTTGCGCCACAATCGGCCCATGCTGACCCTCCAAGACATCCGCGACGCCGCCACCCGCCTGCAAGGCCAGGTGCTGGACACCCCCTGTGTGGAATCCAAGACGCTCTCGCAGATCGTGGGCGCGCAGGTCTTCCTCAAGTTCGAGAACCTGCAGTTCACCGCGTCCTTCAAAGAGCGCGGCGCCTGCAACCGGCTCACGCTGCTGACGGACGCTGAGCGCGCACGCGGCGTGGTGGCCATGAGTGCGGGCAACCATGCGCAGGGCGTGGCCTACCACGCGCAGCGACTGGGCCTGCGCGCCGTGATCGTGATGCCGCGTTTTACCCCCGGTGTGAAAGTGGAGCGCACGCGCGGTTTTGGCGCCGAGGTGGTGCTGCATGGCGACACCCTGGAAGAGGCACGCGCCCACGCCTACGCGCTGGCCGATGCGCAGGGCTTGACCTTTGTGCACCCGTATGACGATGAAGGCGTGGCCGCCGGCCAGGGCACGCTGGGCCTGGAGATGCTGCAAGCCGTGCCCGACCTGGACACGCTGGTGATTGCCGTGGGCGGCGGCGGGCTGATCTCGGGTGTGGCGACGGCGGCCAAGGCGATCAAGCCCGGCATCGAGGTCATCGGCGTGCAGACCATGCGCTTCCCGGCCATGGTCAACGCGGTCAAGGGCACGCACCACCCGCAGGGCACATCAACCATCGCCGAGGGCATTGCCGTGGGCACGCCGGGCAAGATCACGCAGGAGATCGTCAAGCGCCTGGTGGACGACCTGGTGCTGGTGGACGAGGGCGACATCGAGCAGGCGGTGCTGATGCTGCTGGAGATCGAAAAGACCCTGGTCGAAGGCGCAGGCGCCGCCGGCCTGGCGGCGCTGGTGCGCTACCCCGAACGCTTCCAGGGCAAGCGCGTGGGCCTGGTGCTGTGTGGCGGCAACATCGACCCGCTGCTGCTGGCGGCGATCATCGAACGCGGCATGGTGCGCTCGGGGCGCCTGGCGCGCATCAAGGTCAGCGCGCGCGATGTGCCCGGCGTGCTGGCGCGCATCACCGCCACCGTGGCCGACGCGGGGGCCAACATCGAGGAGGTGCACCACCAGCGCGCCTTCACCATGCTGGCCGCGCAGAACGTGGAGATCGAACTGGTGCTGCAAACCCGGGGCAAGACCCATGTGGATGAGGTGCTGGGGCAGTTGCGGGCGGCAGGCATGCAGGCCGACCTGATCTGAGAGCCTGTTCATAGAGACCACAGGGTTTTGTCCCTGCACAGGTTCTCGCGGCTAGAATTGCGCAAGTTTTAAGCATCTGGAGCCCCCCATGTCTGACCACAACACCTCGCACGCCCCCGCAACACCATCGAACGACCCTGTGGAAAACGTCGTTCACGTGGTCCCCGTGGTGCTGCCGGTGGTGGGCGGCATCATGATGTTCCTGCTGGCGTTCATCGCCGTGATGATGGCCTGACCGCTCCGGCAGGCCTCCACCACAGCCCCGCAGTGCGGGGCTTTTTTTTCGTCCAGCCCCCACTCCCATCCTCGTTTGACCTGGAGAACCCCCATGAGACCCGGACACGCACTCGTCCTCTTTTCCGGAGGCCAAGACTCCACCACCTGCCTGGCCTGGGCCCTGGAGAACTTTGTCCATGTCGAAACCATCGGCTTTGACTATGGCCAACGCCACCATATCGAACTGCAGGCGCGGCAGACGGTGCTGTCATCGCTGCGCGCGCAGTTTCCACAGTGGAACGCCCGGCTGGGCGATGACCACATGCTGGACCTGGCGGTCCTGGGCCACATCAGCGACACGGCGCTGACGAGCGACACCGAGATCCAGATGACCGCCGCCGGCCTGCCCAACACTTTTGTGCCCGGGCGCAACCTGCTGTTCTTCCAGCTGGCGGCCGCCGTGGGCTACCGGCGTGGCCTGCACACCCTGGTGGGCGGCATGTGCGAGACCGACTTTTCGGGCTACCCCGACTGCCGTGACGACACGCTCAAGGCGCTGCAGGTCGCGGTGTCGCTGGGCATGGGACAGCGTTTCACCTTCGATACCCCGCTGATGTGGCTGGACAAGGCCGAGACCTGGGAGCTGGCCCGGTCGCTGGGCGGGCAGGCACTGGTCGATCTGATCGTGAACGACTCGCACACCTGCTATCACGGCGTGCGCGACACGCTGCATGCCTGGGGCTACGGCTGTGGCACCTGCCCGGCATGCGCGCTGCGCAAGACCGGCTATGAACGCTGGAACGGTGCCACGACCGCCTAGCCCCAGAGCCCAGGGATATGGGGCAAGAACCATGCATAAACCTATGTTATTTTTGCATGGTTTTGACCCCTGTCTGACAGACAAACCGGCGGCAGATTCATAAAATTGACATCCCAGCCGACCCGCGGAATCCGTGGAACTAGCCTCCACCCGTGGGGCTGACACACGCTCCCGCCCGCCGACTGAGCACGAAAGCCGTTTTTTCAAAGGCAGCGCTCAGCACCGCAACTGCGCCAGGCCTCGCCGTGACCCGCCCGGTCCGCTTCCTTTGAAAAAACGTTTTTTCAACTTAGGAAGCTCCCCGATGAACGCACCCACGATGCAGGGCCTGAATCTCAACGCCCCCGCTTACGTCAAAAACGCCCGGCTGCTCGCCTGGGTGGCCGACATGGCCGCCCTGTGCAAACCCGACACCATTTACTGGTGCGACGGCTCCCAGGAAGAGTACGACCGCCTGTGCCAGCAGCTGGTCGATGCTGGCACCTTCAAGAAGCTGAACCCCGCCAAGCGCCCCGGCAGCTTCCTGGCCTGGTCTGACCCATCGGACGTGGCCCGTGTAGAAGACCGCACCTACATCTGCTCGGCCGCCAAGGAAGACGCCGGCCCCACCAACAACTGGATGGCTCCCGCTGAAATGCGCGCCACGCTGCAGCCACTGTTTGACGGCTGCATGAAGGGCCGCACCATGTACGTGGTGCCGTTCAGCATGGGCCCACTGGGCAGCCACATCGCCCACATCGGCGTGGAGCTGACCGACAGCGCCTACGTGGCCGTGAACCAGCGCCTGATGACCCGCATGGGCAAGGCCGTGTACGACGTGCTGGGTGTGGAAGGCGAGTTCGTGCCTTGCATGCACACCGTGGGCGCGCCCCTGGCCGAAGGCGAGAAGGACACCACCAGCTGGCCTTGCAACCCCAAGGTCAAGTACATCGTGCACTACCCTGAAACGCGCGAGATCTGGTCCTATGGCTCGGGCTACGGCGGCAACGCGCTGCTGGGCAAGAAGTGCCTGGCCCTGCGCATCGCTTCCACCATGGGCCGCGACCAGGGCTGGCTGGCCGAGCACATGCTCATCCTGGGTGTGACCAACCCCGCCGGCAAGAAGTACCACGTGGCAGCGGCCTTCCCCAGCGCCTGCGGCAAGACCAACTTCTCGATGCTGGTGCCTCCCGAGGCGGGCTTTGCCGGCTGGAAGGTCACCACCATCGGTGATGACATCGCCTGGATCAAGCCCCATGCCGATGGCAAGATGTACGCCATCAACCCCGAGGCTGGCTACTTCGGCGTGGCTCCCGGCACCAACATGCACACCAACCCCAACTGCATGCGCAGCCTGGACAAGGACGTGATCTTCACCAACGTGGCCCTGACGGACGACGGCGACGTGTGGTGGGAAGGCATGGAAAAGGACACGGGCAAGCTGCCCGACCACCTGATCGACTGGCAAGGCAAGGACTGGACGCCCCAGATCGCCAAGGAAACTGGCGCCAAGGCCGCCCACCCCAACTCGCGCTTCACGGTGGCTGCCACCAACAACCCCGCACTGGACGCCCAGTGGGATGACGCCAATGGCGTGGCCATCGATGCCTTCATCTTCGGCGGCCGTCGCTCGACCACGGTGCCCCTGGTGACCGAAGCCCGTAGCTGGACCGAAGGTGTGTACATGGCTGCCACCATGGGCTCCGAGACCACTGCCGCTGCGTTTGGCGCCCAGGGCGTGGTGCGCCGCGACCCGTTTGCCATGCTGCCGTTCTGCGGCTACAACATGAGCGACTACTTCCAGCACTGGCTCAACATGGAAGGCAAGATTGCCGCCACCGGCAAGGCGCTGCCCAAGGTGTTCTGCGTGAACTGGTTCCGCAAGGACGAGGCCGGCAAGTTCGTCTGGCCCGGTTATGGCGACAACATGCGCGTGCTCAAGTGGATGATTGACCGCATCGAAGGCCAGGCCCAAGGCCAGGAAACCATGTTCGGCGTGGCCCCGCAGTACGCAGAGATCAACTGGACGGGCCTGGACTTCAGCGCCCAGAAGTTTGACGCCGTGACCAGCATCGACAAGGCGGCCTGGGCCGAAGAGTTCAAGCTGCACGATGCGCACTTCGAACAGCTGGCTTACCACCTGCCAAAGGCGTTGCTCGATACCAAGGCGCAACTGCAAAAGCGTTTGGCAGCCTGACGCTACGACATTGAGTCAAGGAAGCTGACCATTCAAAGCCGTCCCGCTCTTGCGGGGCGGCTTTTTTTCGCGTGCGGACACTGCAAAAGCACACTGCACGGCGCGCAACGGGGCATAAAAAAAGCCGTGGCGTTGGCCACGGCTTTGAATCGGAGTCTCTGCGCAGCGTGCGCCGCGCAAAAGCTTCAGTAGTACTTGCGGATGCTGTTCACCGTGGGAATGCCCATGGCATGGTTCAGTTCAGCCATGATCCGTGGGTCCTTCAGGGCAACTTGCCAGGTGCGCTGATCTTCAGCAGCGCGGCGGCGGCTTTCAGCCCATGCCAGCGCAGTGCCGCGTAGCACAACACCGGCGCGGCGCGCGGGGCTGGTCAGGAGCGCCAGGGCCGCAAAGGCCACTAGCCACAGCACCATCCAGGCAGCCAGCAGGTGGCCTTCGGTCCAGGTGTCGATGACTTGGTTGGCCACCACCAGCAGCGCGGAGACCACGGCGGCCAACAGCAGGGAGGCTGCGCCACGCGCGCCGTCAAAATGGGCGGCAGCGCTCTTCAGAGCGGCAGCGGCGTTTTCGGCGCGGACAACGCCGGGGTGTTCGGTGGGGTACTCAACGTGTGCAAAGGCGGTCATTTCGGTTTCCCTTTTCTAACGCTTGTGGCGAGATTGCCGGGCGATACGGTGATACTAGGGTTTACCCTTTGCATGTTCAAGTTTATATTTTGAATCATTGATATTCATATCAGTGATGAATATGCTCTCGGGTGACCATGACTCCCTTGAACTTCCGCTCCCTGGACCTGAACCTGCTGCGCGTCTTTGACGAAGTGATGGCCGAGCGCAGCCTCACCCGGGCTGCGCACAAGCTCTCTATCACCCAGCCGGCCGTCAGCAATGCCATGCGGCGCCTGCGCGATGTGGTGGGCGATGAACTGGTGGTGCGCAGCGGCCAGGGGGTGGAGCCCACGCCACGTGCACTGGCCCTGTGGCCGCCCGTGCGCGAGGCGCTGGCCCATTTGCAGGAGTCCCTGGCGCCGGGGCAGTTTGACCCGGCAACGGCGGAGTCCACCTTTGTGCTGGCCATGGCCGATGCCACGGCGGCGACGCTGGTGCCGGCCCTGGTGGAGATCATCGAACGCGAAGCCCCCGGCATCTCCATCCGCGTGCTGCCACTGACCACGCGCGACCCCCGGCGTCTGCTCGAAGAAGAGGCGGCCGACATGGCTGTGGGTTACTTTCCAGCGGCACTGGCCGACCTCACGGCGCGGGCACAGTCCGGCGGCGTGGTCGCCTTTGAAAGCCGCCGGCTGTACGACGGCGAATACGTGTGCGTGATGCGCCAGGGCCACCCTCTGGCCGACGCGCCCCTGACACTGGACACCTACTGTGCAGCGCGGCACATGCTGGTGAGTTTTTCGGGCCGGCCCTTTGGTTTCATCGACGAAGCCCTGGCGTCGCTGGGCCGCGAGCGCAAGGTGGTGATCACGGTCAACCAATTCTTCACGGCCGGTCGGGTGGTGTCGGGCTCGGACCTGCTGACCGTGCTGCCGCGCCACTTTGTGCCAGTAACCGGCATCGCCGACGCCTTGGTGCAACGGGCTTTGCCGCTGGACGTGCCCGCCGTGCACGTGGATGCCCTGTGGCGCCGGCGCGGCCCCCAGCAGGCTGCGATGACCTGGCTGCTGCAGGCACTTGCACGGTCAGCCCGGCGCACCTTTCCGGAGCAGGGCCTGCACGGCACGCCTTAGACTGCACGGCTGATGAATATCCAGCTTTTGTCCGACCTCCATCTGGAGGCACACCCCCACTTTGTGCCCGAGCCCGCCCCTGGCGCCGATGTGCTGGTGCTGGCGGGGGACGTGGGCTCCTACCAGCAGGGCTCTCAACTGGACGACGACGACTTCGGCCTGGCCCGGTTTTCGCCGTTGTCCCAATATGCAGGCTGGCCGACCCCCGTGCTGTTTGTGCCCGGCAACCATGAGTACGACGCCCAGGACTTCGATGGCGCGCACCTGCGGCTGCGCCGGACCTGCGACCGCCTGGGCATTGCGTGGCTCGAACGTGAAACCCTGGTGCTGCAAGGCGTGCGCTTTGTCGGCACGACGCTCTGGAGCGATTTCGACGCGCTGGCCGACCATGAAGGCACCACCGACCTCACGCGCCGGCTCAAGCTGCGCGACAAGGCTTTTCGCGCGGCCAACTTCTACCTGCGCAAGACCGGTGGCACGCGCCACGCGGAGCCGTTTCTGGCCGAACCCATGCGCGATCAGGCGCTGGTCTGCCAGCAGTGGCTGCGCGATGCGCTGCAGCAGCCATTTGACGGTGCCACCGTGGTTGTCACCCACTTTGCGCCCAGCCTGCGCAGCGCCGACCCCCGCTACGGCCTGGTGCCTGGCACGGCGGGGTTTTGCAACGCGCTGGACGACCTGCTGATGTACACCCCGCTGTGGCTGCACGGCCACCTGCATGCGCCCAGCGACTACACCGCCCAGGGCACGCACAGCGATGGCTCCGCCTGGCAGTGCCGGGTGGTGGCCAACCCGCTGGGTTATGCGCGCAAGGGCGAGCAGATAGCGTTTCAGCCGCGCTGCATGGTCACCGTATGATCGGTGCGCGGTTCGTACGAATCCGCCACGCGCCGAACAGAACAACATGACCCAGGTCAAGACAACAGGCACCCGCGCAGAGTAGTCTGCTTCATCCTTTTTCGGAGAACACCATGAACATCCTGCTTGCTGTCGATGGCAGCGCCTACACCAAGAAAATGCTGGCCTACCTGGCCACCCACGAAGAACTGCTGGGCGGCACCCACACCTACACCGTGCTGACGGTGCAGGCCCCGCTGCCTCCCCGCGCACGCGCCGCGCTGGGCAAGGAAGTGGTCGACAACTACCACGCGGAAGAAGCCGAAAAAATCCTCGCCCCGGTGTGCAAGTTCCTGGGCCGCCACGGGGTGGATGCCAAGCGCAGCGTCAAGGTCGGCGCGGTGGGCGAGACCATTGCCAAGGTGGCAGACACCGGCAAGTTCGACCTGCTGGTCATGGGCTCGCACGGCCATGGCGCCATCGCCACGCTGGTGATGGGCTCGGTGACCACCCAGGTGCTGGCCCACAGCAAGGTGCCGCTGCTGATCGTTCGCTGAACGCACAGGTCCACAGCGCACAACGGCGCAACGCCCACCCCAAAGCCCTGCCTTGCAGGGCTTTTTTTCATCTCGTTACGACCAAGGGGTTATTGAATAACCAATCAGTTTACTTTCGTACCAAATGGTTATACATTCGCGCCACGCCCATCTTGGCGTGTCATTTCCATCGAAACCGAGAGGAACGACCCATGAAGAAGACCCTGATTGCACTCGCTTTGACCGCTGGCGCCACCTTCAGCGCCATGGCGCAAGACATCGTCGATACCGCCGTGAAGGCGGGCAACTTCAAGACCCTGGTGGCCGCCGTGCAGGCCGCCGGTCTGGTGGACACCCTCAAGGGCCCCGGCCCGTTCACAGTGTTTGCCCCCACCGACGAAGCGTTCGCCAAGATCCCCAAGGCCACGCTGGACGGCCTGCTGGCTGACAAGGCCGCACTGACCAAGGTGCTGACCTACCACGTGGTGCCCGGCAAGGTCATGGCCAAGGATGTGAAGGCGGGCAAGGTCAAGACCGTGCAAGGCCAGGAACTCACCGTCACCACCAACATGGGCGTGATGGTGGACCAGTCCAAGGTCATCGCCGCCGACGTGGCCGCCAGCAACGGCGTGATCCATGCGATCGACACGGTGCTGATGCCCAAGTAAGCCACAGGCACCACCGCTCTTTTCACCCACCATCCATTCACGAGGAGAAGCCGCCATGAACACCGTATTCAATCGCCGCACCGTCCTGATGGCCGCCGCCCTGGGCGCCAGCACCACCCTGTTGCAGGCCTGCGGGGGCAGCGACGACGAACCCCAGCGCAACATCGTCGAGCTGGCGCAAAACACCCCCGAGCTGAGCATCCTGGTCGAAGCCGTGGTCGCAGCTGGCCTGGCGCCCACGCTGAGCACAGGCACGCTCACCGTGTTCGCGCCCACCAACGCGGCGTTTGCGGCGTTGCTGACCGAACTGGGCGTGACCAAGGAAGCGCTGCTGGCCAACAAGCCCCTGCTGACCGCCGTGCTGACCTACCACGTGCTGGGCAGCAAGGTGATGCGGGCTGATGTGCCTCTGGGCAAGGCGATCACGCCGGTGTCGGGCGGCTTCTTCAAGGTCGAGTCGAACAACGGCCTGAAGATCACCGATGGCCGCAACCGCGTGAGCACCATCACCAGCACCGACATCCAGGCCAGCAACGGCGTGGTGCATCTGGTGGACAAGGTGCTGCTGCCCGCCGACAAGGACATCGTGGCCACGGCCTCGGCCCTGCCGGACTTCAGCATCCTCGTCGAGGCCGTAGTGGCCGCGGGCCTGGTGAGCACACTGCAAGGCGCGGGCCCTTTCACCGTGTTTGCCCCCACCAACGCCGCGTTTGCGGCGCTGCTGACCGAGCTGGGCGTGACCAAGGACGCGTTGCTGGCCAACAAGACCCTGCTGACCCAGGTGCTGACCTACCACGTGGTGCCCGCGCGCGTGCTCAAGGCCGAAGTGCCTGTGAACACCGCCATCACCACCGTGCAGGGCCAGACCTTCAGCATCAATTCCAGCTTGGTGATCACCGACCAGAACATGCGCACCAGCAATATTGTGGCGACCGACGTATTCACCAGCAACGGCGTGATCCACGTGGTGGACAAGGTGATCCTGCCGAAGTGACAGGGCCCCAGGTGCTGCGCGGCTCCACCGGCGCAGCACCCACACAGCAAAAAGCCCGGCGTGCCGGGCTTTTTGCTGTGTGGCCTATGAAGCCGCCCGGCTCAACGCGCCGCCAGGCCGTCAAAACAGGTGCGCACCACCAGGTCCACGATTTCGGCGTCCGAGTACTGCCCGCCTTCCTTGAGGAAGCTCACCACCGGGTCGCACGCACGCGCATACAGGGTGTACAGCACGACCAGCGGTGGCAGCGTGGGGCTGATCACCCCCTGGGCCTGGGCCTGGGTGATCCATTCGCCGATCTGGTCGCTCACGGCCACCAGTCCGTTCAGGTAGTCCTTGTTGGCCATGAGCACCGCACGCAGCGTGGAGTTGCGGCTGGGCAGCAGGGGCATCTCGTTGGTCAGCAGCCGCTCCAGCGACCAGCGCACCAGCGCATGCAGCTTTTCCAGCGGCGGCATGTCGGCCGGCAACCCTGCCAGATAAGCCTGTACGCGCCCCAGGATCTGCACCATGGCGGCGCTGCACAGCTCTTCCTTGCTGCAGAAATGCTTGTACAGGCTGGCCTTGGCGATACCGACGGCGTTGGCCACGTCGTCCATGGTCATGGCGTCGAAGGCTTTTTCGCCCAGCAGGCGGCAGGCGGACTGGAGGATGGCATCCTCGCGGGCCTGATGCATCTGCTCCTTGAAAGAAACTTTGGGTTGCGGCGTTTGCATGGCGTCCATTTTATACATTGCAGTAAAAAAATAAATGACTAAGTTGCAATGCAACTACGTCGTTCACGTTTTTGACAGCACAAACCGTGCCTTGCGCCCCGCATGTGGCGAACAGCAAGGCCGTGTCAGGACACCAGCGCCTGGGCCGCGGCGCCCGTCAGCGCTGCCGACAATGCATCCAGCAGCTCGGACTCCAGGTTCCAGCAATGCCAGTACAGCTGGATCGGCAGCGACCGGCCTGGGGCCAAGTCCACCATGCTGCCGTCGGCCAGCGCCTGCCGCGCCATCAGCTCGGGCATCACCCCCACGGCCCAGCCAGCGGCCACCGCACGCATCTGCGCCTCAGAGCCCGGCACAAACAGGTGGTTGAGCGCCACGCGCTTGAGCCCGAACGCACGGGCCACAAACTCGGCCGCCATGTCGTCCTTGCGGTTGAACGACAGAAACGACACGTCGCGGAAGTTGTGGGGCGTCAGCCCCTGCGGCAGGTACTGCTGCGCGTAACTGGCCGACGCCACCGCCACATAAGGCATGGCCCCGAGCGGCACCATCTTGCAACCACGCAGCGCCTGCTTGAGCGTGGTCACACAGCCCAGCACCTGGCCCGAGCGCAGCCATTCCTGCGTGAAATCCTGGTCGTCCACGATGATTTCGAGCGGCAGGCGCTGGCGCACCAGATCGTGCAGCGCACCCATGGCCCAGGTGGCGATGCTGTCGGCGTTGATGGCGATCGAGATGCGCTCGTCTTCGCGCGAGCCCCCCGGCGCGCTGGGCGCCAGCTCCTGCAGGTCGCGCTCCAGGTCGGCGCGCAACAGGCGCATCTGCTTGGTGTGCTTGAGCAGCAGCTGCCCAGCCGACGTGGGCCGCAGCGGGCGGCTGCGCACGATGAGCACCGAGCCCACCTGCGCCTCCAGCGCGCGCAGGCGCTGCGAGACGGCCGACTGCGTGACGTTCAGGCGCTGCGCGGCGCGCTCGAAGCCGCCCTCTTCAACGATGGCGGCAAGGCATTCCAGGGCGGCGGGATCGTAGGTGCTCATGGTCTCGGGCTCGAACAAAAGAGGGTTGTCTCCGCAGCGCTATTCATTAGGTGCGCTGATGTTTTTGGAGTAAGTTTAATTTTGCTTTTAGTTGAATGCAATGTCGCGCACACTGCGCCCCATCGTGTCCCGCACTGGGGCGTGTGGCACGCAAAGGCTCACAAGGCATTCCGCATATGAAAACCATTGTTCTCGGCGCCGGCATCATTGGCATCAGCACGGCGTGGCACCTGCTGGAACGCGGTCACGAAGTCATCGTGATCGACCGCCAGCCCGATGCAGCACTCGAAACCAGCTTTGCCAATGCGGCACAGATCTCGGTGAGCTACTGCGAGCCCTGGGCCAACCGCGAGGCGCCGCTCAAGGCGCTCAAGTGGATGTTCGACAAGGAAGCGCCGCTGCTGTTTCGCCCGCAGATGGACTGGCAGCAATGGCGCTGGGGCCTGCAGTTCCTGGCGCAGTGCAACGACGCAGCGTTCGAGCGCAATGTGCAGCAGATCGTGGCGCTGGGCGCCTACAGCCATGCGGCGCTGAAGGACTTGGTGAAAACCACGGGCATCGAATACAACCGGCTCGAACGCGGCATTGCCCACTTCTACACCGACCAGAAATCGTTCGACGCCGCAGGCCATGCGGTCGAACTGATGCGCAAGCACGGCGTACAGCGCCGCCTGGTGAGCCGCGATGAGCTGCTGCAGATCGAACCGGCCTTCAAGGCCTATGGCGACAAGATCACCGGCGGCACCTACACCAGCACTGACGAAAGCGGCGATGCACGGGTCTTCACCCAGGAACTGGCCCGCCGCTGCGCAGCGCGCGGCGTGCAGTTCCTGTACGGCCACGATGTGCTGCGGCTGAACAAGATTGGCAATGCTATTGATTCAGTAGCAGTCATGCCAAATTCCACTAGCGCAAGCGGCAAAAAAGACTTCATATTGAAGGCGGACGCCATCGTGGTGGCCTGCGGCTCGTACAGCGCACCGCTGCTGCGCAGCGTGGGCGTGGACCTGCCGATCTACCCTGGCAAGGGCTACAGCGCGACCTTCCCGCTGCTCAAGCCCGAGGGCGCTCCCATGGTCTCCACCATCGACGACGGCAAGAAGATCGCCATGAGCCGGCTGGGCAACCACCTGCGCGTGGCGGGCACCATCGAGCTCAACGGCTGGGACCTGACACTCGACAGCTCCCTGGCCCGCGCGCGCTGCCACATGCTCTCGCGCCGCATCGAGGCCATCCTGCCCGGCGTGTGCGACACGCGCACGCCCGAGGAAGGCGGCAACCCGCAGTACTGGACCGGCCTGCGCCCCGCCACGCCCACCAACATCCCGTTCATCGGTCGCACCCGCGTGGGCAAGCTCTGGGTCAACGCGGGCCACGGCACGCTGGGCTGGACGCACGGTGCGGGCTCGGGCAAGGCCCTGGCCGAGCTGATCAGTGGCGAACAGCCTGCGATGAACTTTGGTTTTCTGGGTGCCGAAGCCGTGCGCGCGCCCCGCGCTGTGGTCCCGGCCTGAGGGACGGCGCCCACCCTGCGCCTGCAGACACGGGCCGGTGCCGCTACGATGCCGGCCATGTCTGCACCCCATTACCTCTTCCTCACCACCTCCACCCGCGAACCCGGCCACCTCGGCAACACCGAATGGTTGGCGCGGCAGGCCGCCGCCGCCCTGCCTGCGGGCACGGAGCAAACCTGGCACCACCTCGCGCGCATGCAGTTGCCGCCCTTTGTGGACCAGCGCCACACCACCGGCACCTACGCACCGCCTGAGGGCGACATGAAAACCCTGCTGGACGCCACGCTGGCCGCCAGCCACATCGTTTGGGTGGCGCCGGTGTATTGGTACAGCATCCCCTCGCCGCTCAAAACCTACCTCGACCACTGGAGCGCCTGGATGCGCGTGCCCGGCCTGGACTTCAAGGACGCCATGGGCCGCAAGACGCTGTCGCTCATCACCACCAGCGGCGACCGCACCAAGGCCCAGCCCATGATCGATTCGGTGGCGCTGTGCGCGCAGTTCCTGTCCATGACCTGGGGCGGCGCCCTGTGGGGCAAGGGCGGCCCCCCGGGCGCCGTGCAGGCCGACGCGCAGGCGGTGGAGGCGGCCAGCCGCTTCCTGGTCATACCCGCTGCAGGCTGATCTGAGAGCCTGTGGACGATCTCGCAGGGGATCGTCAACGAGCTCTCAGCGGTCCAGCGAAGCACGCTGGGCCACTATGCCCAGCCACTCGTGCAGCGCCAGGCTGCTGTCGGACAGGGCCGAGGCGCGGGGTAGCACGCGATAGAGCTTGCGTGACTGCCCCCCTTTGAAGCCCATGGGCGCAGGCAGCACCTGCAGCCCGGCGTGTTCAAAGTCCTTCGCCGCCCGAACCATGTGCCAGCCGTGGGTGACGAGCGCAATGCGCTCGATGCCCGAGGCCTTGAGCAGGACAGCCGATTTTTCGGCGTTGTTGCGGGTGTCGAGGGACTCCACTTCGGTCCAGCGCACGCGGCCCTTGAACTCCCGCTCCACCACATCTTTCATCACCAGGGCCTCGGCCCGTGTGCCGCCTGTCGAGCCCCCTGTGGCCAGAATGGGCAGGCCGGTCTGCTGCTGCAGGTAGGCGGCATAGCGAACCCGCTCGCGTGCGCCCCGGCTGAGCACGTCCACCCCGTATTCGGGCGCCACGGTGTCGGCGCCGCCGCCCAGCACCACGATGGCCTGCACCTTCGCCTCGGGCAACTGGCGCGGCGTGACGGCGGGGTAGCGCTCGAGGCTGCTTACCAGCGCGTCCGACACCGGCGGCCAGGACAACACCAGCACCGACAACAGCGACAGCACCACCAGCGTGTTGCCAGTGCGACGGTGGTACCGCGCCAGCCACAGGCCAAACAGCGCCAGCACGATGCTGGACACCGGCGGCAACAGCAGCGCAGACAGAATTTTCTTGAGGGCAAACAACATGGAGAAAGAAGGCAGCGTTCATGCCCGGGCGCGGCGGCCGGACGAGCCAAGATCAAATGGGTCAGTGCAGCGTGCGCCGGTGGGCCAGAAAATCGAGCAGCGCAGCGTCAAACCCCTCGGGGTCTTCCAGCTGGGGCCAATGCCCCACATGCGGCAGCAGCACCGTCTGCGCATCGGGCAACACCTGGGCCAGCGCCTGGAGGGCTGCCGGCGGAGTGCAACGATCCTGATCACCGCCCACCAGCAGCACCGGCATGGCCAGGTGCGCCAGCGCGGCGGCACCGCGGTCAAACGTGGGCAGGGCCTCCAGGGCGCGGCGGTAAGCGCCCGGGAACACCTGGCCCAGTGCATGGCCCGCCAGCCGCACACCTTCAGGCAAGGCGCCGGTGCCGATGCACTGCGGCACCAGGGTCTGTGCCAGTTGTTCCATGCTGCCACCCACATCCAGGGCCTTGAGGGCCTGCTCGCGCGGTGCCACCCAGTCCTGCACGGCCTGGGCATCCAGCGCCGGACCGCCCGCGCACAGCACCATGCGGCGCACCTTGGACGCATCGCGCACCGCAGCCTCCAGCGCCACCATGGCGCCCATGCCGTGGCCGACCAGCGTGACAGGGCCACAACGCAGCGCATCGATCAGCGCCAGGCAGCTTTGTGCCAGCGCCTTGAAGGTGTAGGGCTCCACGGGCGCGCTGCGGCCATAACCTGGCATGTCCCAGGCCACGGCCCGGTAGCCAGCGGTGGCCAGGGTCTCCACCTGGGGCGCAAAGGTAAGGTGGTCGCCGTCCGCGTCGTGCAGCATGAGCACGGTGGGGCCGGAGCCGAGGGTGGTGAAGGTAGGGAGCAGTGCAGCCATGCGGTGAAAAGCAGAAGTAAACCCCGCAACAGCGCAGCGGAGGGTGGCGCCTGATAATAGGTCCTGTTGCTTGCCCCCACGCCGCCACCGCTGGCGCCGCTTTTGTGAACCCATCGCTCCCCCGCCCCGCCCTCGCCCTGCCACCGAGCTTTTCGACCCGCGAATTCCGCAATGCGCTGGGCATGTTCGCCACGGGTGTGACCATCGTGACCGCCCGCAATGCCGCGGGCGAACTGGTGGGGCTCACGGCCAGCTCGTTCAATTCGGTGTCGCTGGAGCCCCCGCTGGTGCTGTGGAGCCTGTCGCATGGCGCCAGCACCATGCCGGCGTTTGCCAACGGCTCACACTACGCCATCCATGTGCTGGCAGCGGACCAGAAAGACCTGGCCGAACGGTTCGCCACCCGCGGCATCGACCGCTGGGCCGGCCTGGAGCACCGCCCCGGTATCAGCGGCGCGCCGCTGCTGGCCGGTGCCGCCGCCACGTTCGAGTGCTTCAACCGCAGCCAGTACAAGGAGGGTGACCACACCATCTTCGTGGGCGAGGTGGAGCGCTGCGAGCACCGCGAGGGCGCGTCGCCCCTGCTGTACCACGGCGGCAAGTTCTACACCGAGCACCCGCTGTGACGGCGCCCGTCATCGTCGTACGCCACGTGAACGTCGGCTCCGCCCGGCGGCTGAAGGTGGGCGAGCGGTCGGTGCTTACCGCCATCGGCAAAACCTCCGTCACTGGCCCCGTGGCCCTGGGCCCGCTGGGGCTGGCGGGTGACGAGCAGGCCGACCTGAGCGTGCACGGCGGTCTGGCCAAGGCGGTGTATGCCTACCCCGCTGCGCACTATGCGTTCTGGCAGGCCCAACGCCGCGAACGGGGCGTGAGCCTGTTCGACGAGGCGCTGCCACCAGGCTTCATGGGCGAGAACCTCACCATTGACGGACCGCTGGAGCATGAGGTGTTTGTGGGCGACGAGTGGCATTTCCCGGACTGCGTGCTGCGCGTGACGGCCCCCCGCGAGCCCTGCTTCAAGTTCAATGCCGTGATAGGTTTTGCCCAGGCCGGCCGCGCCATGGCGCTGGCGGGCTGCTGCGGCTACTACCTGGCGGTGGACCGGCCTGGCACCATCGCCGCCGGGCAGGCCGCCACGCTGGTCGCGGGGCAACGCGGGCTGAGCATTGCCCAGGCATTTGCGGGCAAGTTCGCCAAACACGCACGCTGACCCGGCTGCGGCAGCATTCGCGCGCCGCACTCCACCCAGGTTATTCCGTGGTCACCAGCTGGCGCGCCTGCGCCTGCAGCTGTGGGAACACCTTGCCCACCAGCTGCAGCTGCGCCGCCATGAGGCTGTGCGCACTGGGCGCTGCCGGTACCGTGCCCCACTCGCGCAGCACCTGGGCCACTGCCGGGGCGCTGTGGGACTTGCGCACCCGGCCTGACTGCTGCGCGCGCTCCAGCTCCAGCGCCAGTTGCTGCAGGGACGCCAGCAGGCTTTGCGCCAGTTCACGCGTGGCCTCGTCCATGGGCTGGGCCGCCGCACCACCGCGCTGGGCACCCAGGGCCGACAGGTAGTTGAGCTGGGTGTGCGACAGGCACAGGAAATGCCCCACCACCTCGGCGTTGCCACGTACATGCAAGGGCTCCTTGAGCATGGCGCTGTACGAGTTGGACAGTGCGGCATCCGCATTGTGGGCATTGCGCCGGGCCAGGCGGTAGGCCAGGTGGTCGCACTTGCCACCCTGGTACTGCGCCAGGATCTCCCGCAGGTACAACGCCTGGGTCTGCAGCACCTGGGCGGCCAACCGGGGCCAGTGGCGCGACTGCCACGACGGCAGCACCAGCCATGAGGCGACGGCGGCGATCACGCAGCCGACCACGGTGTCGAGCAGGCGCGCGGAGATCACGCCGCTGGCCGCGCCCATCTGGTGAAAGCTGAGCAGCAACAAGGTGGTGACAGCCGCCGTAGCCAAGGTATAGCGGGTGTGCCGCGCCCCAAAAAACACAGCGCCCCCCAGCACCAGCAAGGCGGCCTGCACCAGCTCGCCCGGAAACAGCTGGATCACCGCCCACCCCAGCGCAAGCCCCATGGCAGTGCCCTTGGCGCGCTCCATCAGCCGCGTCTGCGTGGCCGCGTACTGCGGCTGGCTCACGAACACGATGGTCAGCAAGATCCAGTACCCGTGCGGATCGGCCGTGGCCTGCATGAGGGCAAAGCCCACCATGAGGGACAGGCTCAGCCGCAGGCTGTGGCGCAGCCAGGGGGACTGCAGCTGCCAGTGCAAGCGCAGGCGCGCCCAGGCATCGCGCAGGCTGCGGGGCTCGCGGTCAAACAGGGCGTAGTCCACCGCCGCTTCCGCGGTGTGGGCGGGCAGCGCCAGCGCACCGGCAAACACCCCGGCCAGTGCGGTCAGGTTGTCAGCCAGCGCCTGCAACGACCGCAACGCACGGGACTGGGCAGGCAGGGACGCTGCACCAACGGACTGCGGCTGGGACGCCAGGTGCGCCACGGCAGCCTGCATGTCCTCGATGGCGCGCGCCGTCACGCCCCAGTGCTGGGGCACCGTCTGCGCCTCGATCGCCACCGACAGCTTGAGCGCCTGCTCACCCAGCAGCGTGAGCACCCGCTGGCAGCGGTACAGCACGTCGCTGTGAAAAAACGACTGGGCGAGCAGGTCGTAATGCTCGTGGGACGAACTCACGCGCTCGTGCACGTCCTGGGCCGCCAGGTACTGGTGCATGGCCGTTTGTAACCACCGCGGGGGCGTACCCCGGCCCATCCGGCTGATCAGGCTTTCCTTGGTGGCGTTGAGGGCATCCACCACGCGGCCATTGTGCAGCGCCAGCGCCATGCGGCGGCGTTCCAGGTCCACATCGCGCACCGGTTCCAGCAACAGCGCCTTCAGGCGCAGGTATTCGCCCAGCATGGCGTACAGCTTGGCCAGGCGGTAACGCACCGGTGCACGCGGCAGCACGGCATGCCACAGCACCGACACCACGCCATACCAGGCCGCACCCGCCAGCATGCGGGGGATGGCGTCACCCGCACCCGCACGGCTGCTGTGGGCGGCCAGCCCCGCATAGATGAACAGGATGAGCGAACCAAAGGCAATGGCGCGGTAGCGCTCGCTCAGCGCCCCCAGCATGGTGATGCCGAAGGCCAGAAGCGCCATCACCCCCATCAGCACCCAGGGCCACGACACCGCCGCCCAGACTGCCCCCGCCATGAGGCCAAAACACGCCAGCGCCAGGCACTGCGCACGCAGGCGCCCGCGCCAGCTGTCGTCGGTTTCGGTGAGCGCGCTGGCGATCACGCCCAGCAGCACCGGCATCAACTCGGCCTGCCAGTCGGCCCACCAGCCATAGGCCAGCACGGCGGCCAAGGCCACCAAGGCACGCGCGCCGCGCGTGACGCCTTCGTGGTTGCGTGCACGCTGCCAGCTGAGTTTCCAGGTTGTGTCCACAGGAGCCTTGTTGCCGTGAGATTAGGGATTACCCTAGTACATCTAGCAATTGTCAGGCCAAATCAGGCCACGCCGGCCCAAAAAGAAACCCTGCCGCGCAGGGTTGCGGGGCAGGGTCTGGGGCGCGATACCGGGGCACGATGGGAGTGCGTGGCCCGGTGGCGGTGGCTGCCTATCGCACGGTATCGGGCAGCTCGATCTTGACTTCCAGCACTTCCAGGTTGTCCTGGCGTTCCAGGTGCACCTTGAGGTCGTCGGGGTTGATCTTGACGTACTTGGAGATCACCGCCACCAGCTCGCGCTGCAGCGCGGGCAGGTAGTCGGGCTCGGACGCATTGCGGCCGTTGCGCTCGTGCGCCAGGATGATCTGCAGCCGCTCCTTGGCAACGCTGGCGGTTTTTTTCTTCTCGCCGAGCAGGAAGGACAGAAAAGAAGCCATGGCTATTTGCTCCCGAACAGGCGTTTGAAGAAGCCGGGCTTTTCGGCGTCAATGAAACGCAGCGGCTTGTCCTGCCCCAGGAAGCGGTCGATCACGTCCTTGTATGCCTCGCTCACATCGCTGCCCTGCGCATGGATGGCGGGCGTGCCCTGGTTGGACGACTGCAACACCACTTCCGACTCGGGAATCACGCCGATCAGTTTGATGCGCAGGATGTCCTGGATGTCTTCCAGGCTCAGCATCTGGCCGTCCTGCACGCGGCTGGGGTTGTAGCGCGTGATGAGCAGGTGTTCCTTGATAGGCTCGCCGCCGTCAATCGCACGCTTGGTCTTGCTGCCCAGCATGCCCAGGATACGGTCGGAGTCGCGCACCGAAGACACTTCGGGGTTCGTCACCAGCAGCGCCTCGTCGGCGAAGTGCATGGCCATCAGGGCGCCGCTTTCGATGCCGGCAGGCGAGTCGCAGACGATGTATTCAAAGTCCATCGCGGCCAGGTCCTTGAGGACCTTCTCGACGCCATCTTGCGTGAGCGCATCCTTGTCGCGTGTCTGGCTGGCGGCCAGCACAAACAGGTTGTCGCACTGCTTGTCCTTGATGAGCGCCTGGTTCAGGTTGGCCTCGCCATGGATGACGTTGATGAGGTCGTACACCACGCGGCGTTCGCAGCCCATGATGAGGTCCAGGTTGCGCAGGCCGACGTCAAAGTCGATCACGGCGGTCTTGTGGCCGCGCAGGGCGAGGCCGGTGGCAAAGCTGGCGCTGGTGGTGGTCTTGCCCACGCCACCTTTGCCGGAGGTCACGACGACGATTTTGGCCATGTGTTGCTGATTCTCTGTGGGGTTGGTACGAATGGGGAATGAAGGGCTTAGGCCAGCGGCTCGATGAGGAGCTTCTCGCCTTCCAGCCGCACCTGGGCCGGCTTGCCGCGCACATCGGCAGGCAGCTCGGTCTCGGTGGTGCGGTAGATGCCTGCGATGGAGACCAGTTGCGGCTCCAGGCAGGTCGAAAAGATGCGGGCTTCAGTGTTGCCCCGCGCACCGGCAATTGCGCGGCCACGCAGCGGGGCATAAACGTGGATGTTGCCGTCTGCAATCACCTCGGCGCCAAAGCTCACCACGGCCATCACCACCAGATCGGCGCCGCGCGCATAGACCTGCTGGCCAGAACGCAAGGGCTTGTCCACCACCACGGTGCCGGGGCCGGGCATGGGCACTTCGCGTACCACTTCCACCTCAACCTCGCGGATCACTTCACGCACCACCTCCTGCACCGGCGCTGGCGCCTCTGCACGCGCGGGAGGCGCGTCGGGTGCGGCGGCCAGCCCCGCGGCGCGCGCGGCCTCCATCTGGGCAGTGCTGCCGCCGCGCACGGCCACGGGCAGGGTGTTGTGCTGGCGCAGCGCGGCTGCGATGGCAGCAAAGTCGATGGGTGCTTCGGCCTCACGCACGGGCGCCAGGTCGATCAATACGGGGTCGTTGTCAAAAAATCCCGGGGCGTCGGCCACGCGCTCGGCCAGATCGGCTACGAACTGGGCGGCGTCGGTGGTCTTGAGCAACACCGCCACCACTGGCAGCGAGGCGCTCTTGAGGTCAAAGCTGGAGCGGGACTGCGCCGCCGTCGTAAGTGCCATGAGGGGGGATAGGAAAAAGGAGCGCGGTAACCTGTTTCAGAAGGCGCAAAGTGTACCGTGGGCCTGTGTAAGCGTCCGTATGCGCTTTTTCGGCATTCACAGCGGACTGCAAGAAGGCTAACGGATGCACCCAGGAGACCGGCAGACCCAGCGCGCCCTTTGATAATGCGCCGATGCCTTCCACCCTCAAAACACACATCGACGCCCTGGCTATCTCCCTGCTGCTCGCCTGCTGCATGTTCTGGGGCTTCCAGCAGGTGCTAGTCAAGGCCACAGTGGCTGAGGTGGCGCCCGTGTTCCAGGCCTTTGTGCGCTTTGCGCTGGCCACGGTCGCGGTGGCGGCCTGGTGCCTGTGGCGTGGTGTAGGCCTTTCCGGCGCGGGCGAGCCCGCCGGGGCCACGCGTGCCGGACTGCTGGCGGGGGCGTTGTTTGCCGGCGAGTTTGCGTGCATCTATCTGGGGCTGCAGTACACCACCGCCTCGCGGCTCACGGTGTTCTTGTATGCGTCGCCCTTCTGGGTGGCACTGCTGCTGCCGCGTTTCATCCCCGGTGAGCGCCTGCAGGGCTGGCAGTGGCTGGGCCTGGCGGCGGCATTTGTGGGCGTGGGGCTGGCACTTGGCGACGGGCTGCTGGGCCATGCCAGCACGGCGCGGCCCAAAGGCTGGCTGGGAGATCTTCTGGGACTGGCCGCGGGCCTGATGTGGGCGCTGACCACGGTGGTCATCCGCACCACGCCGCTGGCGCGTGTGGCCCCCGCCAAGCAGCTTTTCTATCAAGTGGCGGTGAGCACGGCCGTGCTGCCAGTGCTGTCGCTGGGCCTGGGCGAGGCCTGGGTCTGGCAGTTCAGCGGCTTTGCCTGGGGATCGCTGCTGGTGCAGGCGCTGGTGGGTGCGTTTGTGAGCTACCTGGCCTGGATGTGGATGCTCGCGCACTACCCGGCGACCAAGATCTCGGTGTTCGTTTTCCTCACGCCGGTGTTTGCGCTGCTATTTGGCGCGCTGTGGCTGGGTGAGCCCGTGACGCCCGGGCTGGTGGCGGCACTGGTGCTGGTGGCGGCGGGCATCGTGCTGGTGAACCGGCGGCCTGTGGTCGCGCAGTAACCGTAACAAAAGAGATTCATAAAAACACCGCCTAGCGCCTGACCAGCAAGCGCTTACAGCTTCAATTTTAATAGCAATTCGTGTGCTGGCAGGTATCGTCAGCCAACCCGACTCAGTGCATACCGCGTATCCAGCAACACCTGAATGCGCGCACCCAGCGCGGCGCCTTCATCGTCCTCCAGCCGTGTGAACTGCTGGGTCCAAGCCTCAGACTGCGCAAAATTCGGAAACCGGGGCGGTTCGCCCCACAGCCAGTCCGGGTGGGTGGCCCGGGGGCTTCGCCCAAATACATGCAGGTGCATCTTGCGATGCAGTGCGGGGGTTTTGGGCCTCAGAGCCTGTTCAAAGTCTTTTTGAAGTCGCACAAGTACCTTGCCGGGATGGAATGCTAGGCGCGGTGCGCTGCCGATAGCCCGTGCTATCGGCAAGCGCCGCAACGCCGCAGACCGCCCGGCAAGGCACTTGCCCGAAGGGTTGGAGTGAAATCGGGCGATTGGACGCCCCGACTGCTTGCATGGGCACGAGCCCATGCGGCGCACCCGAAGCATCCACTCATCCCGAGTGCACTCCAATGCGCTCTCCAAAAAGACATTGAACAGGCTCTAGGGATGGGCCAGCGGGTTCAGCGCGTTGTTGCCCGCCTCCCAGTAGTTCAGGCAGCCTCCGGCGAGCTGCGGCAAGGTGTCGAGCATGGCCCGGCCCGTGGCGGCCACCAGGCATGACCAATGCGCCAGCTCTTCGGGCGTCAGCTCGCTGCGTTCCCAGACGGGGCGCGGCGGGTGGACCAGCACATGCCCGCCATCGCTGCGGTGGTTCATGGGCCGCGCGGGCAGGTCGACCGTGCCACCGGCACAGCGGATCAATGTGGTGTGGATGTTCACGGGGACTTCTCCAAAACAGAAGGTTGTAAAAAGGGGGCGATGGCCGATCGGCGCCTCATCCGTCGCTGCGCGGCGCCCAGCAGGCGATGGCCGTGGCCGACAGCAGCAAGGCTGCGACGCCATACACCCAGGCGGACGGCGCAATGGGCAGGAGCACCCCCGCCAGCACCGGGCCCGCACCGGCGCCCAGGTCCCGCCAGACCGACCGCGTCGCCAGCGCCTGGATGCGCCCCGGCCCCGGTGTGCGGCGCGCGACCAGCTGCGGCAACAGCGGCAGCAACAGGGCTCGCAAAATCACGATGGCCAGAGCGCTGGTCCACAGCCACCCCAGGCCAAAACCCACCAGGGCCAGCGACGTGAGCACCGAAAAACCCACGAGCAGCACTTCGGCGCCATAGCGCTCGGCCAGGCCGCCACCCACCGCACTCAGCACGATCTCGGCGAGGTAGCGCACCGACAGCAACAGCCCCGCCACGACTACCGGATGGCCCGGCAGCACATCGCGGCCGAGGTACGACAGGCCGATGATGAACAGGCCGTCCAGCACCAACCCCTCAACGAACGAAAAGCGGTCCAGGCGACCCGGCAACCTGTCCCAGCGCTTGGGCGGTGGCGGCAGAGCATGCGGCTGGGCGGGCAAATGCCGCGTGGCCAGCAAGGCGCACAACGCGACGGCGGCAAACACCCAGAAGATCGCCCGGGGCTCCCACCACAGCGCGCAGACACCCCCCGCAGGCAGGGCCAGCATGGGCCCCAGCGCTGCAAAGGCGCGCGACTGCCCGGCGCGGCGCGCTGCGCCCAGAGGCTCGGCCGTGGCCAGCGCCTGCGTGGCGAGGTTCAGCGCCGCAAACGCCAGGCCCCACAGCAGCCGCAGGCCCAACAAGGCGATGAAGCCACTGAGGGTGGCGTACCCCAGCGCACACGCGGCGGCGGCCAGCACGGCCAGCGAGCAGGTGAGGCGCTCGCCATGGCGGGCATAGGACCGCGCCACCGCCCCGTAGCCCGCAATGCGCACGAGGCGATTTGCGGCCAGCAGAATGCCCGCTTCAAACAGGGTGACGCCAAACGCCGGGGCAAACATCGGCAACAGCAGGTAGAGCACCGTGTCCCCGGGGAGTGACAGGCCCAGCGCCAAGGCGGCGCGGCGCGAGTGGTGGTCTGAGGCCAAGGTGTTGTCTGAAGGCTGTGGCATGGCCCGCATGGTGCGCGGCAGTGCCGGGCGCGACAAACGATATTGCTGCGCGCCATGCGTGACAAAATTGCACGCATGCCACCCCGCCTGCCCCCGCTGAACGCCGTCCGCGCCTTTGTGGCGGCGGCGCGGCACCAGAGCTTTACCCACGCCGCGCTGGAGCTGCACGTCACCCACAGCGCCATCAGCCGCCAGATCAAGGCGCTGGAGGCCCACCTGGGCGTGGACCTGTTCGAGCGCAAGACCCGGCAGGTGCTCCTCACCGCGGCGGGCCACCAGTTCCACGCACAGGTCGGGCCGGCGCTCGCGCAGATCGGCGCTGCCGCCCAGTCGCTGCGGGGCGATGCCGGGCTGCGCAGCGTGAAGATCAATGTGCGGCCCAGCTTTGCGGTGCGGTGGCTGATCCCTCGACTGCCGGGTTTTGTGGCCCAGCATCCGGACATTGAGCCCCAGGTCATCACCAGCACGCTGGCGCCAGACCATGCCACCGAGACCTTCGACCTGGCCCTGCGTCGCGGCCCGCGCGGGTGGCCGCCGGGCATGCAGGTCCACCCGTTTCTGGAAGACGAGGCGCTGGTGGTGGGGTCGCCGGCCCTGTTCGCCCAGCGCCCGGTGGCGCAGCCCGAGGCGCTGTCGGCCCATGTGCTGCTGCTGTCCAAATCGCGCAGCAAGGACTGGGAAAGCTGGAAGAAGCTGGTGAACGCGCCAAGGCTCCAGCCCGCCAGCTGCCTGCAGTTTGACCACCTGCACTTTGTGCTGCAGGCCGCCGTGGATGGGCTGGGTTTTGCGGTGGCCCCGGTGTCGTTGATCACCCACGACCTGGCCTCGGGGCGGCTGGTATCGCCGCTGCCCAGCTTGCGGCTGCCGCTCACGCGGCACTACCTGGGCATGGCGCCGGACCCGTCACCGGAGACGCTGCGTTTTGTGCAGTGGCTCCAGGAAGAGATCAGCGCCTGAGCGGGAGGCCGGGCAGGGCGCACAGAGCCCCACGTGCTCGGCTTGCCCGATTTCTGCACAAATCGGGCGGTAGCGCTAGTGAATCATGTGCCAGCAGCTATATTTTCAATAGCAAAATCATTCACCATCGCCCATCCACCGTGCCGTTCCCGACACGCGGATGGAGCTGCCAGCCACCGGCCCGATCTCGGCCCGCAGGCGCGAGCGCATGCCCATGTCCTCGCCCTGCACCACGTCAATGGCGCCGCCGTGGGGCCAGCCCAGGTCGCGCAGGTAACCCGCCAGCGCGGCCGTGGCGGCCCCCGTGGCCGGGTCTTCCAGCACGCCGCCCGACGCAAAGGCATTGCGGGTGTGCAGCAGCCGGTCGGACTCCACCCACACCAGCACAATGGTGACCAGCTTGGCGTTCACCATCAGCGTGCGACCAGCGTCCAGCGCGTAGTGCATGGCCGCCAGTGCCTCGCGACTGCGCAGCGCCAGCACCAGGTGGTCCGCCCCGCCGTGGATGAGCGCGGGCGGAATGCGCGGGTCCAGATCGGCCGCGCTGAAGCCAAACAGGGCCAGCGCGTCGGCCAGCAACGCGGCAGGCACAGGCCCGCTGCGCGTGGGGGGCGACTGCAGCGCCGCCTGCACCAGATCGCCCGCGCGGCGGCCTTCGACCGTGATCTCGGCCTGGCTCAGCGACAGCGCAAACACGCCGTCGCCCTCGCGCTGCGCGAGCGCGGCGCCCAGGGCAATCGTGGCGTGGCCACAGAAGGGCACCTCGCTCTCGGGCGCAAAGTAGCGCACCCGCCAGCGGCCATCACCCAGCGGGGCGGCAAACGCAGTTTCAGAAAAACCGACTTCAGCAGCGATGCGCTGCATGTCTGGGGGGCTGGGCAGCGCGTCACCGATCCATACACCGGCGGGGTTGCCGCCCTGGGGGCCGTCGGAGAACGCTGCGATTTTTTGGAGTGCCATGGTGTTCAACATCCACAAAGAAAGGACGCGCTAGCCAGCGGCTCAGAGCTTCGGAATGCGAATCCGGCTGATCATCAGCGACCCCGACACCGCAAACAGCAGCACCAGCGGATGCAGCGTGAAGCCGCCGATCAGCAGCTTGCCGAACCACAGGTTCTCGCGCACGGCGCCCAGCCAGGCGGCTAGGGCCAGCAGGCCCACCAGCACGATGGAGGTGGGGATGGGGGTGCCCTCGAAGTATTTGACCTTGCCGTCGTCGCCCGACAGGGTTTCGGCCGTGACGTTGTAGCGCGCCAAGCGCGACACGCCGCAGGCCACGAAGTAGGCCAGCACAATGCGGTCGTACAGGCCCTGCATGCCGCAGCCATAGGCAATGATGGCCGGGGCCACGCCAAACGAGATCACGTCGGCCAGCGAGTCCAGCTCGCGGCCCATGGCCGAGCTTTTCTGGCGCCAGCGGGCGATGCGGCCGTCCAGCACATCAAAGATCAGCGCGGCCAGCACCAGGGCACATGCAAAGTACACATGCACCACATTGCTGGTCTCCAGGTACGACATGACCGAGAACAGCGCGCCCACGCCGCAGACCGCGTTGCCCAGCGTGAACCAGTCGGCCAGGTGGAACTCACGGATCATCGAAAAACGTTTGGGCGGCTGCGGTGTGTTCATGAAGTAAAGGCGCGCAGCGGGGCGCGCAGTGGCAATCAACAAGGTCCATTATGGGTGTGCTGCAGCGCCACCGGCGCGTCAAGCGCCTGTTGTCCATCGCGCAGCGGATCGCCTGTATGCCCTGAAAACCTGCCCTGACATCTGCGTGACTGCTTTTGCGCTGGCACACGGACAGACTGTGGGCAAGCGGCGACGGCCGCCAGGTAGGACGACGCCGCATATGTGCTCCATCGGTGACCGACCTGATTCCCTACAAGACCCGAGACAACCCCATGCGCCACCCCTCGTTGCCCCCCCTGCACAGTCCTTTTGCCCCGGGTGCCCCGGTGCGCAGCCTGCAGGATGTGGAACGGCTCGAAGCCCGCCCCCTGGCCGAGGCGCTACCGGTGCAAAGCACCTACGAAATTTTTGTGAATTCGGCGGCGGCGTTTGGCGACAAGACGGCGCTGGCCTTTTTGCCCACCGCCGACCCGGCTGCCGAGCCCATCCGCTGGTCGTATGCGCAGCTGCTCACCGGCATCCACCAGACGGCCAACCTGCTGCACCACCTGGGCGTGGGCCCGCAGGACGCCGTGGCCGTGCTGCTGCCCGGCTGCCTGGAATACCACCTGGCCCTGTGGGGTGGCGAGGCGGCGGGCATCGTGCAGCCGCTCAACCCCATGCTCACCGACAAGAAGATCGCGGCCATGATGACCTTGGCCCGGGCCAAGGTGCTGATTGCCTACGGCTGCGAGGGCGACCTGGGCTACTGGAGCAAGGCCCTGCGCCTGCACGCCCTGGTACCCACCCTGACCACGGTGCTGCGCGTAGCCCCGCACGATGAGGCAACGGGTACCACGCCCGCCCTGCCCCCAGGCGTGCTCGACCTGGCCGCGCGCCACCAGCACCCTGGCGACCACCTGGTAAGCGGCCGCCGCATTGTGGCCAGCGACATCGCCGCGTACTTCCACACCGGCGGCACCACGGGTGCGCCCAAGCTGGCGCGCCACAGCCACGGCGCGCAGGTGTTCACCGCCTGGGGCAGCGTGCAGATGCAGGGCATACGGCCCGAGGACGTGGGCATCAACGGCTACCCGCTGTTCCATGTGGCGGGCGTGCTGCCCGGCTCGCTGGCGGCGCTGTCTGCAGGGGTGGAGACCATCATCCCCACCACCGGCCTGTTCCGCAACCGCGAGGTGATTGCCAACTACTGGCGGCTGGTGGAGCGCTACCGCTGCACCTACCTCTCAGCCGTGCCCACGGTGCTGGCGGCGCTGGCCAACGTGCCGCTGGACGGGGCCGACATTGCCACGCTGCGCTACTGCCGCACCGGCGCGGCCATCCTGGCGCCCGAGCTGGCGGCGCGGTTTGAGCGCCTGTTTGGCCTGCACATCCACGAAAGCCTGGGCATGACGGAGATGGCGGGCATCTCCACCATCACCCCACCGGGCGTCAACGCGCCCGCAGGCTGCGTGGGCTGGCGGCTGCCGTACACCCAGCTGCGCGTGGTGGCGCTGGATGCGCAGGGCAACGCGTCCGACCAGGACCTGCCGCCCGGCCAGCCGGGCATGGTGCTGTTCCAGTCGCCCAACCTGTTCTCCGGCTTTCTGGATGCAGCCGACACGGCCAAGGCGTTCACGCCCGATGGCTGGCTGGCCACGGGCGACCTGGGCTTTGTGGATGAGCAGGGCCGCCTGCACCTGAGTGGCCGCTCCAAGGACCTCATCATCCGCAGCGGCCACAACATCGACCCCAAGGTAATCGAGGACGCGCTGGGCGCCCACCCCGCCGTGCAGCTGTGCGCCGCCGTGGGCGCCCCCGATGCCTATGCGGGCGAGCTGCCCGTGGTCTACGCCACGCTGGTGCCCGGTGCACCGGCTGTGACCGAGGCCGAACTGCTGGCCTTCACCGCCGAACGCGTGGACGAGGCCGTGGCCCGCCCGCGCTGGGTGCAGGTGCTGCAGACCATGCCCGTGACCAACGTGGGCAAGATCTACAAGCCCGATCTGCGCCAGCGCGCGGCCTGCCACACGGTGCAGGCGCTGGTCGATGGGGTGTGCGGACAAGCCACGGACGGCCTCCGTCCCCAGGTACAGCCCGAGGGCGACAACGCCGTGCGCGTGACCGTGGCCCCGGGCCCAGACACCGACGCGCTGCAGGCCCGCCTGCGCGAAGTGCTTGCGCCCCTGCCCCTCACCGTGCGCGTCACCACCGGCCCCGCCCCAGGGAGCCCCCAGACCGCATAAGCCCATGGCGTGACAGCCAGGCTCCGGCCCACCACCATGTCTGGTGGAGCCCGTTCGATTTCTCATTGCTAATAGCCACGACAGGAGACAACGCATGCCCTTCCCCCTGACCCGCCGTTGCTGGCTCGGCGCTGCCGCGCTGGCCGCTGCCACCGCCTGCACCGGCACCGCCGCCTGGGCGCAGGCCGCCTACCCCAACAAGCCCATCAAGGTGGTGGTGCCCTTCGCCCCCGGCGGCGCCACCGACGTGCTGGCGCGCGTGCTGGCCGAGAAGATGGCCGTGGGCCTGGGCCAGCCCATGGTCATCGACAACAAGCCTGGCGCGGCCGGCATCATCGGCACCGACGCGGTGGCCAAGGCCGCACCGGACGGCTACACCCTGCTGCTGGCGCTGAGCAACTCCATGCTCACCAACCAGTTCCTGTACACCAAGCTGCCCTACAGCCCGGAGAAGGACATCGCGCCCATCTACCAGATCGCCATCGCGCCCCTGGTGCTGGTGGCCCACCCCAGCGTGCCGGTGGCCACGGGGCCTGAGCTGCTGAAGTACATCGCCGCCAACAAAGGCAAGGTGGCCTACGGGTCGTACGGCACGGGTGCCTACCCGCACCTGGCCGGCGCGTACATGAGCCAGTCGCAAAACGCCGACATGAGCCACGTGGCCTACCGGGGTGAGGCGCCCATGGTGCAGGACCTGCTGGGCGGGCAGATCCAGATTGCTTTTGCGAGTGCACTGCAGGTCAAGGCGCACATCGACGCCGGCAAGCTCAAGGCCATTGGCGTGAGCGGCGAGCGCCGCATGGGCACGCTGCCCAACGTGCCCACGCTGGGCGAACAGGGCCTGAACGACGAGGCCTACCGCGTGGCGGGCTGGCTGGCGTTTGGAGCCCCCGCAGGCACACCGCCCGCCATCCTGGAGCGCGTTGCGGCCGAAGTCCGCAAAGCCACCGAACATCCCGATGTGGCCCAGCGCATCACGGCCATGGGCTTTGACGTGCAAAAAAGCTCACCGGCTTTGTTCACCGCAGCCATGAACAAGGAGCGCCCGGTGTGGGAGCGGCTGATCAAGGCATCGGGCGCGAAGCTGGACTGACCCCCTGAGGCGCAGCGCGCCTCGGTGCCGCACGAACCCTTGCATTCAAACAGGGCGCTAGCGCTTATTGAATAAGCGCTAGCAGCTATTATTTTTGGAGCGCACTCGCCCGCTGCGCCGCAAACGCCACATACCAGTCCAGACACCCCGGGTTGGCCATCGCGTCCTTGTTGACCACCTTTTCGATGGGCTGGCCCAGCAGCAGTTTCTTGATGGGCAGCTCCTGCTTCTTGCCGCTCAGCGTGCGCGGCACCTCGGCCACGGCAAAGATGTCGTCGGGCACAAAACGCGGGCTCAGCGCCGTGCGCACCGCGCCATTGATGCGCGCGCGCAGGCCATCGTCCAGCGCGTAGCCGGGGCGCAGCACCACAAACAGCGGCATGTAGCTCTCGCGGCCCAGGTACTCCAGGTCCACCACCAGGCTGTCGAGCACCTCGGGCAGCGATTCGACCGCGCTGTAGATCTCGCTCGTGCCCATGCGCAGGCCGTGGCGGTTGATGGTGGCGTCAGAGCGGCCATAGATCACGCAGCCGCCGTTGGCGCCGATCTTGAGCCAGTCGCCATGCCGCCAGACTGCCCCCATGCTCGCGGGTCCATCGCCACCGCCGGGCTGGCGGCCGTGGCCTGCGGGGTACATGTCGAAGTAGCTCGACAGGTAGCGGCTGCCGTCCTTGTCGCCCCACAGAAACAAAGGCATCGACGGGATGGGCTGCGCGCAAACCAGCTCGCCCACCGCGTCCTGCACGGGGCGGCCCTCGGCGTCCCACGACTCCACGGCAGCGCCCAGCATGCGGCATTGCATCTCGCCGGGCACCTGCGGCATCTCGCGGTTGCCGCCGATGAAGGCGCCGCAAAAGTCCGTGCCCCCGGAGATGTTGTTCCACCAGATGTCATGCGTGCCAATGGCCTCGAACTGCGCCGTGCCCCACTGCTGTACCTCGGGCGACAGCGGCGAGCCGGTGGTGCCCAGCGCGCGGACGCGCGTGAGGTCGCCATAGTCGGCCAGCGTGATGCCCGCCTTCATGCAGTTGGCAAAGAACGCCGCGCCCGCGCCGAAGAAGGTCACGCTCGTCTCGGCCGCAAAGCGCCACAGCACGCCCCAGTCGGGGTGGTCCTTGCTGCCACCGGGGTTGCCGTCGTAGATCACGCAGGTGGTGCCCGACAGCAGGCCGCTGAGCTGCGCGTTCCACATCACCCAGCCGGTGGAGCTGTACCAGTGGTAGCGCTCGCCAAAGCTGTTGGCCTCGTAGCTGCAGCCGATGTCGTTGTGCAGCACCTTGAGCTGCAGCGCCACCAGCACCGTGCCGCCGTGGCCGTGCACGATGGGCTTGGGCAGGCCGGTGGTGCCGCTGGAGTAGACGATCCACAGAGGGTGGTCAAACGGCAGCCACATCGGCTCGAAGGCCGCCGTTTCTGCATCGTTTTGGGCGGTAGCGGTAGTCCAGCTTGCCCAGCCAGCTATTGAAACAGAAGCATCCAGATTGCCCAGCAGCACCGCGTGCTGCACGCTGGGCAGGGCCTCGCGCAGCTCGGCCAGCACGGAGCGGCGGTCGTGGTCGCGGCCGCCGTAGCTCACGCCGTCCACGCCGATCAGCACCTTGGGCTCGATCTGGCGGAAGCGGTCGAGCACCGCGTGCGTGCCCATGTCCGGCGCGCAGATGCTCCACACACCGCCGATGCTCACGGTGGCCAGAAAGGCGATCATGGCCTCGGGCACGTTGGGCAGGTAGGCGGCCACGCGGTCGCCGGGCATCACGCCCTGGGCCTTGAGGTGCAACGCCAGCGACGCGACCTGGCGGCGCAGCTCGGGCCAGCTCAGCTCGCGGTGCTGGCCCTTTTCGTTGCGGCTGATGATGGCGGGCAGGCCCGCCGCGTGGGCGGCATCCACATGCCGCAGCGCCTGGCGTGCGTAGTTGACCTGGGCGCCAGGGAACCACAACGCGCCGGGCATGGTGTTCTTCGCCAGCACGGCCGTGTGGGGCGTGGGCGACTGCAACTGGAAGTAGTCCCAGATGCTCTGCCAGAAGGCGTCGAGGTCGGTAGTGGACCAGCGCCACAGCGCGTCGTAGCTGTCGAACTGCAGACCGCGCTGGTCGCGCAGCCAGTTCTGGTACAGGCGGATCTGGGGAATGTAGGGCGGGGTGTTGTGTGTTGTCTCCATGGCGACGCAGCGTACCAGCGGCGCCCGGCAGAGGCCAGCCACACCCGTCGCCCGGTTGACAGCGCGGGGATTGCCTTGTTTCGCACAATCGTGCTAAATTGCGCCCATGGACGCCAAAACCCAGAAAGCCGAACTCACCCGCGCCGCCATCGTCGGCGCGGCGCTGGACCTGGCTGCGGCCGAGGGGCTGGAGTCGATCACGCTGCAGGCCGTGGCGGACCGCGTGGGCCTGTCCAAGAGCGGCGTGTTCTCGCGGGCCGGCTCGCGCGAGGCGCTGCAAAAAGCGGTGATCGAGGAGTTTGGCCGCCGCTTTCTGGCCGACGTGTTCGTACCCGCCATGCAGCAGCCCAAGGGCCTGCCGCGCCTGCAGGAGATCCTGCGCCGCTGGATTGCCCGCACGCGCGACGTGGAGGCCTTCACGGGCTGCATCTACACCGCAGGCGCCTTCGAGCTGGACGACCGCGAGGGCGAGCTGCGCGACCTGCTGCACGCTGAAATCACCCGCTGGCGCGCCGCATTGCGCCGCACCGTGATCCAGTCCATCGAGGCCGGGCACCTGGCGGCCGACACATCCCCCGACCAGCTGGTGGGCGAGATCTATGGCCTGATCATGGGCTTGTTGCACGACGTTCGCTTCCTGCGCGATCCGCAGGCAGTGGCACGCACCGAGGCGTCCTGGGCGCGCCTCGTCAAGAGTTACCTCCCCTCCCCCGCTTGATACGCGGTGGCGTGCCAGGGAGTGCTCTTGTTTTTTTATGCCCCAATTTCGCACAACCGTGCGAAGAAAGGAGCCACCATGTTGATCATCCTGGGCATTGCCGCCATTGCGGCCGCAGTGGGCGCCATCCGGTCGCTGCGCAGCACCCTCACCAGCCTCCCGCGCAGCAACCGGGACTGGATCTTTTACTGACCGTCCGCCCGGTCCACCTCCCCCATCTACCCCCATCTCCCTCCTGGAGTCCCACCATGAACACCTCCCCATCCGCCGCGCTGCAGGCCACGTCCAGCTTCTACGGCGAGCACCCCGGCATGCGGCTTCTGCGTGCAGCGCTGGGCACGGCCGAACGACTGTGGCCCACCTTGGCCGTGCGCGCGGCCTACCGCCTGTTTGGCACGCCCCTGCCCTTGCGCAAACCCGGCCGCAACGCCGTGCCACCAGGCCACTGGCGCACGGAGCGCCTGGCGTTTGAAGACGCCGAGATCACGCTGTACCTGCCCCAGGCCCAGCCGAACGGCCCCACGGTGCTGCTGCTGCACGGCTGGGGCGGGCATGCGCGCCAGATGCTGCCGCTGGCCGACGCCCTGACCGCGCGCGGCCTGCGCCCGGTGCTGGTGGACCTGCCCGCGCATGGCAGCAGCCGGGGCCGCGTGAGCAATCTGCCGCAGTTCGCCCGCGCCATCGAATACACCACGGCCCGCCTGCACGCACAGGACTCGGCGCCCCACGCCGTGGTGGCCCATTCGCTGGCGGCCAACGCAGCGGCCCACGCGGCCAGCCGGGGTCTGGCCACCGGGCGCCTGGTGTTGCTGGCGCCGCCTGCTTCGCCACATGAATACACGCGCCTGTTCGCACAGGTGTTCGGCCTGTCCGAGCGCACCCGCGCCGCCATGCAGCGGCGCATCGAGGCGCGCGAGGGCATCCTGATGCGACAGTTCGAGCCCCCCGCAGTGGGCCCGCGCATTGCACTGCCCACGCTGGTGGTGCACGACCGGGGCGACCGCATCAACCGCTTTGCCGATGGCGAGGCCTACCGCGACCACATTCCGGGTGCCGCGCTGCTGGCCACCGAGGGGCTGGGGCACCGCAAGATCCTGCAGCAGGCGGAGGTGCTGCAGGCCGTGGCCGACTTTGTGGCGGCGTAAGCGCCGGCCGGCGGTGGCAGACAGGTCGCGCGACCCGCAGGAATCAGCCGGAAACAGGCAGCCTCTATCATCCGCACTCGACCGCCTTCCTGGAGGCGCCCTGCCGATGAATCGCTGGTGCCCGCACCAGCGGCCCCTGCTGCCTGTTGCTACCTGCCGTGTCTCCCATGTCCACTCTCCTGTCCGCCTGGCCCGCCCTGGTCCTGTTGTTGCCCGCGCTGTGGCTGGTGTCGGCGATCGTGTTCCTGGCCAAGGGCAACCGGCGGGCGTTTGCACAGCTGATGGCCCTGCTGGCCTGTTTTCTGATCGGCGCGCTGCTGATGGAGTTCTTCACTTTCATGGGCGCCCTCATGGCCCGCTCGGGCAGCCAGCACGCCACGCCCACGCTGGGCACCGGCACGCGCCAGTTGCTGGAGACCATTGCCAACCCGCGCTCCATCACCGCACCACCACTGTCGCTGGCGGCTTTTGCGGCGTACAGCATCCCGGCGGGCTACCTGTGGCTGCTGGTCACCTGGGTGCTGCACCTGCGCGGCAAGAAGGCAGGCCCGGCCAAAAAGAAGTCCAGCAAAACCCCGCGCAAGGCAGCCAGAGACTGAATTTCGATTGTTTTAGCCCCCAGGCGCTAGAACCATATGCCTGAGCAGCTATTAATTAGATAGCACCACCACGCCATGGCTTGACGCAGGGCAAAGCGTGCCCAGACCCGCCCGCCCACAATGGCGCGCGGCCTCCCCGACCCGGGGCGGGCCCCTTGTCACCCTGTATTCATCCCGCCATGACCACCCACCACAGCGACGTGCTCATCGTCGGCGCAGGCCCGGCGGGCCTGTCGCTGGCCATCTCCCTGGCGCAGGCCGGGTTCACCGCCACCGTGGTGGAGCAGCAGGGCGACCGCGCGCTGGCCCAGCCCGCACCTGACGGCCGCGAAATCGCCCTCACCCACCCCAGCCGGGCAACATTGCAGCGGCTGGGCAGCTGGGCGCATCTGGCCGACCACGAGGTGGGCCAGATTGCCGAGGCCCAGGTGCACGACGGCCCGCTGGGCCGCCACAGCGCGCTGCAACTGAACGCGGCCAGCGGCACCCACGGCGATGTGTCAGCTCCCGGCGCCCTGGGCTTCATCGTGCCCAACCACGCGCTGCGGCGCACGGCCTACGCGGTGGCTGCGAGCACCCCGGGCGTGCGCCTGCTCACCGGCACCCAGGTCACCCGCGTGGCCGCGCTGCCCGGCCATGCCGAGCTGGACTGCGTGCCCTCCCACACGGGCCCTGGCGACCACGCCACGCCCCAGCGCCTCACGGCCCCGTTGCTGGTGGCCGCCGACAGCCGCTTCTCGGCCACGCGCCGCCAACTGGGCCTTGGCGCGGACATGACCGACTTTGGCCGCACCGTCATCGTCTGCCGCATGCGCCACGCACTGCCCCACGGCAACGTGGCGCACGAATGTTTTGGCTACGACCGCACACTGGCCGTGCTGCCCCTGCCCGATGACCCACAGACTGGACAAGCGCTGTGCTCGGTGGTGGTCACGGCGGGCGCGGCCGACGCCGCCGCGCTGATGGCCCAAAGCCCCGAGGCTTTTGCCACCCAGGTGCAGGCCCAGTTAAACGACCGGCTGGGACCCATGGCGCTGGTGGGCGAGCGCCATGCCTACCCGCTGGTGGCCGTGTATGCCCAGCGCTTTGCGGGCCACCGCTGCGCGCTGCTGGGCGACGCCGCCGTGGGCATGCACCCGGTCACGGCGCATGGCTACAACCTGGGGCTGGCGGGGGTGGAGCGGCTCACGGCCGCGCTGGTCAGCGCCCGCCAGCGCGGGCAGGACATTGGCAGCGCCGACGCCCTGGCCCCCTACGCCCAGGGCCACCACCGCCACGCCTGGCCCATCTACCAGGGCACCAACGCCATCGTGCGCCTGTACACCGACGCCCGCCCGGTGCCCCGCCTGCTGCGGCAACTGGTGCTGCAGGGCGCGCGGCGCCTGCCACCGCTGCAGGCGGCCATCGTGGGGCAGCTGACGGGCAAGGCGCCCCAATGGATGCGCGCACTGACGCTCAGGCCGTAGCCAACCTCTGCAACGGGCGCGCCCCACGCCAGCGCCACCGTGGAACTGGCTGTGCCAGGCCACCGGTGGCGTCCCCCTCAGGGGGAAGACGCGAAGCGGCTTAGGGGGGGCCGCCCCTTACCCCCAGCGTGGCCAGGCCATACAGCGGCGCACCGAGCCAGGGGCGCCACCACATGTCCATGGCAATACCGGCCCAGCCGTAGCCCTCCGCCACGCTTTGCTCGCGCAGCAGGTGCAGGCGCGGGTGCACGGCCGCCAGCTCTGCCATGCGGCCGACACCCCACCGAAACTCCGCGCCCGTAGGCCCCACGCTGGCGTGGCGGGCCGCGCAACCCACGGCCTGGCGCGTCATCACATCCAGCACCATGCGCGAGCCCGGTGGCGCGTGCTGCGCAAACTCGGCCAGCACGGCATGCACCTGCGCGGGTGGCAGGTACATCAGCACGCCTTCGCACAACAGCAGCACCGGCGTGGCGCTGCGCTGCGTGGGCAGCCCCAGCCGCTGCCACCAGCCGGTTTGCGACAGGTCCAGATCGGCATGGCGCATGCGCGGGCACTGCGGCGGCAACAGGGGCTTGCGCAGCGCCATCACCGGGGGGAGGTCAGCATCCAGCCAGTGGTTGGTGCCCGTGTCCAGCCACTGGAAATAGTGCGTGAGTCCACACCCCAAATTGGCCCCCAATGCACTCGGATGCCGCGCAAAGAACTCCTGCCCCAGTTCCTTGATGGCGCGCGTGCGCCACAACACATTAAGCACCGTGGACAAGTCATCCAGGTAGGCGCTCACGTCGGCGCCCAGCGCCGCCAGAACCTGCATGGCAACTGCGTCCTGGCAGGCCAGCCAAGGAAAATACTGCGCCCCGTGTGCTCGCGCAGCAAGGGGGATGAGCAGCGTGCTGGGCACGGCAGGCAACTGGGCCTCGGCCAGCAGGCAGGACGATGCGGCTTGCGCACGAGGGGCGCGGCGCGCGGCGGGAGGCGCTGGGCGCGCGGGCACAAGGGACGGGGGCACGGGTCTCTCCTTCTCCTGTGGCGCATGCCACGGTCAGTGAGTTTCAAGGGCCTTCAGTACCCCATTGTGAAGGGAGCCGCTCGGCCCGGCGTGACGTATCGCAAACCCACAGCGCTACGGGGGACACGACCCCGCGCCGCATGCGGTGGCAAAACATTGCTTGACGAGATCCCTGATGTCCACCAAAAACACCTCAGTACAACCGCTCACCCTCCGTCCGATGATTTGGTTTTGGCTCACGCTCTTCTTTCACATCCTGCTGCCATTAGGATTGGCTGTCTTCCTGTTCTGGCGCGCCTACCAGCTCGGCATCCTGCATCGGACAGCACTGACCCACCAATGGCTGGTGCGGCCGCCGCAGGGCATTGAAGCCTTTGCCCGATTGTTTGCATGGAGAGACTTGGTGGCGGGATGCTGGCCCCTGCTCTACGTCGCCCTGTTTCTGGTATTTCCGCGCTACGGCAAGGAATTGATCCCGGTCATCGCGATGTCCGGCCCCACCCACCAGTTGTTCACGGGGTACGCGTTGAACAGGTTGGAGAAGGAGAGGAAGAGGAACTAGCTTGTCGATGCATCAGGGCGCCCCGCCGCCGCACAGATCAGTCCTTCACCAGCGCCCACACCAGCGCCACCCCGGCGGCCAGCAGGTCTCCGGTGAACGAGCTGTCATTGGCGTCGCTGCTGGCCGTGGTGAACGCCCGCTTCTGGCGCTCCCGCTCGGCCCGGGTGCGGTCGCGCTCCAGGGCCACCAGGGCGTCGCCAATGTCCACGGGCGATGCCGGCGCCGCTGGTGCCTTGGCGCTCGCGGCGGCATAGCCCTCCATGGCGCGCAACACGGCCTGGGGGTCGATGAGGGAGAACGCGGCACGGCAATAGGGGCAGGCGTGGTCTTTGCGGATGTCCACTGGCGCGCCGCAGCTGGTGCAATAGATGGCGCCCACGCGCTTGGCCAGGTCGTCGATCTCGGGGCGCGTCATGTGGCGCACAAAGCCTTTTTCGACCATGAAGGACGAGAAAGTGCTGAAGCGCCCATGCTGTCGCCCGCAGCGGTACACCATGTAGCGGCCGCTGCGCACCACGTCGTAACCCTTGGCCAGGCTGGTGTTGCAGCGCGGGCAGGCCATGCTCTCGGCCAGGGCCTGGTGCTGGTCCACACGGTGCTCGTGCAGCAGCCGAAACAGCTCGACCACGGACTGGGGCGTGAGCTTGAGGTTCTCGTGCCGGTCAAACCACAGGCCCTGGCAGGCAAAGCAGATGTCCAGCTCCAGCGAATCGCCCAGGTTGCTGGCAAAGCGGTGTGCCTGCATGGGTTGGCGGCACGAGGGGCAAGTGGGTGCAGGAAACATGGCAGTGAGGGTCTGGGCAACGGTGCGGGGTGCCTCGCGGGGGCGGGGGCATCGTAACCCGCCCGGGATGCTCGTCCCCCACCCTGGCCGCATCCACTAGCATTCGCGCCTCAACCACAAGGAACAACCACATGGGATTCATGAACTGGCGTGTGAAAAGCGCTGATGTGTTGCAACAAGGCGGCGTGATCGCGCCGGACGAGCGGCTGCCCTGGCCGCAGACGGCGGTGATGGGCGTGCAGCACGTGATTGCGATGTTTGGCGCCACGGTGCTGGCGCCCATCCTGATGGGCTTTGACCCGAACGTGGCCATCCTGATGAGCGGCATCGGCACGCTGATCTTCTTCCTCGTCACCGGCGGCAAGGTGCCCAGCTACCTGGGCTCCAGCTTTGCGTTCATTGGCGTGGTGATTGCGGCCACGGGCTATGCGGGCCAAGGGGCCAATGCCAACATCGGCGTGGCGCTGGGCGGCATCATTGCGTGTGGCCTCGTCTACACGCTCATCGGAGCGCTGGTGCAGGCGATTGGCACGGGCTGGATCGAGCGCTTCATGCCGCCCGTGGTCACCGGCTCGGTGGTGGCGGTGATCGGGCTGAACCTCGCGGGCATTCCCATCAAGAACATGGCGGCCAGCAACTTTGACAGCTGGATGCAGGTGGTGACCTTTGTGAGCGTAGGCCTGGTGGCCGTGCTCACGCGCGGCATGGTGCAGCGCCTGTTGATCCTGGTGGGGCTGATCGTGGCCAGCATCATCTATGCAGTGCTGACCAACGGCCTGGGCCTGGGCAAGCCCATGGACCTGACCGCACTGGCCAACGCTGCGTGGTTTGGCCTGCCGAACTTTGCGGCCCCGCAGTTCAGCGGCAATGCCATGCTGCTGATTGCGCCCGTGGCCATCATCCTGGTGGCCGAGAACCTGGGCCACGTGAAGGCCGTGACGGCCATGACCGGCCAGAACCTGGACCGCTACATGGGCCGCGCGTTCATCGGTGACGGCATTGCCACCATGGTCAGTGGCAGCGCAGGCGGCACGGGCGTGACCACCTATGCCGAGAACATCGGCGTGATGGCGGCGACCAAGATCTATTCCACCGCCGTGTTCCTGCTGGCGGGTGTGTTTGCGCTGGTGCTGGGCTTTTCCCCCAAGTTCGGCGCACTGATCCAGACCATTCCGCTGCCGGTGATGGGCGGCGTGTCCATCGTGGTGTTTGGCCTGATCGCGGTGGCGGGCGCCAAGATCTGGGTGGACAACAAGGTGGACTTTTCGAAGAACAAGAACCTCATCGTCGCGGCCATCACCCTCATCCTGGGCACGGGCGACTTCACGCTCAAGTTCGGCCAGTTTGCGCTGGGCGGCATCGGCACCGCCACGTTCGGGGCGATCCTGCTGTACGCGCTGCTCAACCGCAAAGCGGCGTAATCTGTGGATGTGGCCAGGCTGAACCGCATTTGTAAGGGTTAACCCTTAATTTGTAAGGAACGAAGGCTAGCATCCTGGGTTTTGTCCACAGGGCCATCCGCTCACCGGGCGGGTGGCCTTTTTCTTTTTGCGGAGTTTGTTCATGTCCTTGGCCGATCGGGTGCTGTACCCCGACTTTCTCCCCCGCACCATGTCCGCCGATGAAGCGGCCGCCCTGATCCCTGCCGGCGCCCATGTGGGCATGAGCGGATTCACCGGCGCGGGCTACCCCAAGGCTGTGCCGGGCGCGCTGGCCCGCCGCATCGAAAGCCTGAACGCGCAGGGCCATGGCTTCAAGATCGGGCTGTGGACAGGCGCCAGCACCGCACCCGAATTGGACGGCGCGCTGGCCCAGGTGGACGGCATCGAGATGCGCCTGCCCTACCAGTCCGACCCCACGGTGCGCCGCCAGATCAATGCGGGGCAGATGCAGTACGTGGACATCCACCTGTCGCACGTGGCGCAGTTTGTGTGGTTCGGCTTTCTGGGCAAGCTGGATGTGGCGGTGGTCGAGGTGGCGGGCGTGTTGCCCGACGGGCGCCTGATCCCCTCGTCCTCGGTGGGCAACAACAAGACCTGGCTGGACCAGGCCGACAAGGTCATCCTGGAGGTGAATGCCTGGCACAACCCGCAGCTGGAGGGCATGCACGACATCTACTACGGCACCGACCGGCCGCCGCACCGCAAGCCGATCCCCATGACACGGCCTGATGAGCGCATTGGCGAGCCCTACCTGCGCTGCGACCCGAACAAGGTGATTGCGGTGGTGATGACCAACCAGCCCGACCGCAACAGCGTCTACGCCGCGCCCGATGACACCTCCAACCGCATCGCGGGCCACATCATCGACTTCCTGCAGCACGAGGTGAAAAAGGGCCGCCTGCCCGCAGACCTGCTGCCGCTGCAGTCGGGCGTGGGCAACATCGCCAACGCGGTGCTGGCGGGGCTGAACAACGGCCCGTTCGACAACCTCACGGCCTACACCGAGGTGCTGCAGGACGGCATGCTGGACATGCTGCGCTCGGGCAAGCTGGCCAGCGCATCGGCCACGGCGCTGTCGCTGAGCCCGGCGGCCATGCAGGACTTCAACGAGCGCATCGACTTCTACAAGCAGCGCATCGTGCTGCGCCCGCAGGAGATCAGCAACCACCCCGAGCTGATCCGCCGCATGGGCCTGATCGCAATGAACGGGATGATCGAGGCCGACATCTATGGCAACGTGAACTCCACGCACGTGATGGGCTCGGCCATCATGAATGGCATTGGCGGCTCGGGCGACTTTGCGCGCAATGCCTACCTGTCGATCTTCATGACGCCGTCGCTGGCCAAGAACGGCAGCATCTCATGCATCGTGCCCATGGCCTCGCATGTGGACCACACCGAGCACGATGTGCAGATCCTCGTCACCGAACAAGGCCTGGCCGACCTGCGCGGCCACTCGCCCACACAGCGCGCCGACATCATCATCGACCGCTGCGCGCATCCGGACTTCCGCCCCGCACTGCACGACTATGTGGCCCGCGCCAAACGGGGCGCCGTGGGCCAGCACACGCCGCACCTGCTGAACGAGGCCTTGTCGTGGCACCAGCGGTATGTGGAGACGGGCAGCATGCGCGCGCCAGCGGGCCCGGCCAGCGCGGCATAAGGGCATAAGGGCCACAAAGGGCAAATTCGGCACAAGGGGACGCGGCGCGCGCGCCAGGCCCTGCCGGAGCCTTTGACAGCCAATTGCCAGCCTGCGCAGATAAAATCAGGGTTAACCCTAGGTCTTTCGACCTCCCCCTGTCCACCCCCACCAGCCCCCATGCGGGGCTGGTGGCATTTTGTCTGCGAGTTTTTTGACCATGCAACGCCGTCAGTTCACCCAATCCCTCGTGGCCGCCAGCGCCGGCCTGCTGCTTGCCCCCTCGTCGCGCGCCGTGGGCGTGCAAGACCCCATGGACGCCAAGAGCGTGACCATTGGCTGCTCGCTGGGAACGACCGGCGCGCTGGCCAGCCTGGGCAAGGAACTCAAGCAGGGGCTGGACGCAGGCTTGGCCCAGGCCAACGCCAAGGGCATCCACGGCCGCGAGATCAAGCTGCTGGCCATGGACGACGGCTATGACGCCGCGCGCTCCGAAGACAATGTGCGCAAGCTGATTGCCGATGCCAACGTGGTGTCGCTGATCTCCTGCATGGGCACGGCCAACAACCAGCGCATCCTGCCGCTGGTGGACGAGGCGCAGATCCCCTACGTGGCCCCGCAAAGCGGCGCCACCTCGCTGCGCAAGGCCGAGTACCGCTCGGTGTTCCACGTGCGCGCCAGCTACACCGACGAAGCCCAGCGCCTGGCGCAAAAGCTGGTGTCCATGGGCATCACCGAGCTGGCCGTCGTGTACCAGGACACCGCCTTTGGCCGCGAGTTTCTGGCCGATGTGACCAAGGCCATGGCCGCCGCCAAGCAGCCCGCACCCAAAGCCTTCAAGCTCGACGCCCAAGGCGCCCAGGTGGCGGATGTGGTGGGCAAGGCCGTGGCTGCCAAGCCCAACGCCGTGCTGCTGGGCACGGCGGGCGACATCACCGCCACGCTGGTCAACGAGTTCAAGAAAGTGTCGCCCAGCACGCCGCTGGCCGCCACCAGCGTGGCGCTGTCGGGCGACAACCTGCGTCAGCTCGGTGGCAAGGCCTCGGGCATTGCACTGTCGATGGTGCTGCCCGACGCGGCCCGCACCAGCTTTGCCGTGGTGCGCGACTACCAGAAGGCCATGCGCGCACTGGGCTACCAGGAGTTCTCGGCCCGCAGCTTTGAAGGCTATGTGAACGCCCGCGTGCTGGCCGAGGGCCTGGAGCGCGCCGGCCGCGACCTGACCCGCGCCAAGCTGCGCAACGCCCTCGCAGGCATCCGCAGCAACGACCTGGGCGGCCTGTCCATCGACTACGCCAGCGGCGCGCCGTATGTGGGCTCGCGTTTTCTGGACCTGGGGGTGATGGGCGCCAACGGGAAGTTTGTGGGCTGAGGCTAGGAGCCTGTCGGACTTGGAGCGTCGATAGCGAGAATCGGCCCCAGCGAGGACAGTTTTTGCCGGATTTGCAGACCCATAGCCCAGCTATGGGGCAAAAAGACGGTAAAAAATGGACCGCTGCGGCCGATTCGCAGCCGACGACTTCCAAGTCGGACAGGCTCCTAGGCGCCTGCGGCACAGGGCGGGACCACAGGCATTGGCACAATCAGCGGCTTGCACTGACTAGGCCCTGCCCCGTGACCACCATGCCCATCTGGAAAAAACCCATCGACCTGGCCCTGCTGAAGGCCGCCAACCGCAACACTGCCGTAGAGCACCTGGGCATTGAGTTTGTCGAGGTGGGTGACGACTTTCTGCGCGCCCGGGTGCCGGTAGACCACCGCACCATCCAGCCCTTTGGCCTGCTGCACGGCGGTGTCAGCGTGGTGCTGGCCGAGTCCATGGGCTCCACCGGCGCTTACTACGCCCTGCCGGAGGGCTACCGCGCCGTGGGCCTGGACATCAACGCCAACCACCTGCGCTCTGCCACCAGCGGCTGGGTAACCGGCACGGCAAAGCCGGTGCACATCGGCCGCACCACACATGTGTGGCACATCGATCTGCACAACGAAGCGGGTGAGCTGACCTGTGTGTCGCGGCTGACGATGGCGATCCTCGCACCCCGCTAGTGGGCATCCCCCTGAGGCGCTTCGCGCCTTCCCCCTTCTCTCGCATCGCTAGCGCGATCCGGGAAGGGGGACACCGCCAGCGCGGCGGGGCGGCCCTTGCGCGGCGGTCCTGGCCTGGGGACGCGCCCGTGGCAAAGGCTGTGGGGGTGTTTGTGATGAAATCGACCCTAAGCGCTAGAAGAATATGCGCTGATAGCTATCTATTCTGTAGCGTTTTGCTGGGCCAGGCGCTCGCTTTTCCAGTACACGTCATCACCGCCATCCATGCGGTTGAGCACGCGGGCCAGCACGAACATCAGGTCGGAGAGGCGGTTGAGGTACTGGCGCGGCGCGTCGTTCAGGGCCTCTTCGTTGCCCAGGGCGACCACGGCGCGTTCGGCGCGGCGGGCCACGGTCCGGCACACGTGCGCCTGTGACGCGGCGCGGGTGCCCGCGGGCAGGATGAACTCCTGCAGGCGCGGCAGCGCGGCGTTGTGGTGGGCCAGGGCTTGGTCCAATGCCAGCACTGCTTCCGCCTTGAGCAATTCAAAGCCCGGGATCGACAGCTCGCCTCCCAGGTTGAACAACTGGTGCTGCACCTCGACCAGCAAGGTGCGGACTTCATCGGGCAACGGCTCGCACAGCAACAGGCCGATGTGCGAGTTGAGTTCATCCACATCCCCCATCGCGTGAATGCGCAAGCTGTTCTTGGAGACACGCTGGTTGTTGCCCAGGCCGGTGGTGCCTGCGTCGCCGGTGCGGGTTGCGATTTCTGTGAGTCGGTTGCCCATGGGGAGCCTTGATGAGGAAACGGGAGGATGGATGCCATCTTCTGCGCGGCACAAGCCACCGCAGTGAATCTGCCCCGAATTCTCCGCCACCGCCACGCGGGTGCAAGCGTTTCGCCTCCAATCCCCTACGCACTGCGCCCTGAGCACAGACTGCCCACCACCCGCAGCTGCCCGCTACGCGAACCCACGCCCTGTGGCACACAGCATGGTGCGCCACAGGGCGACGGCGCAGCGCTATGAAGGCGCTGCGTACGGCGAGATCAATGCGCAGCGGGGGCGCGGTTGAGCTTGTCGATGTCGGCTGTGGATACGCCAGCGTTGGTGGGCTTCATGGTGTCCCATGCATGTGCGTGGTAGGTGTCCCACTCCTGGCGCGACACCATGCCGTCGCCGTTGGTGTCCATCAGGCGCGCATTGACGCGTGCATCGGCCTTGGCTGCGGCCTTGCCGCCTGAAGCGCTGGGGTTGATCTCGGCCACCGGAGCCGCACGTCCGTCGCCAGCTGCGGGGTTGGCAGGCATGGCGCTGCTGTTGGCGCTGCGCGTGTCCACCTTGTTTTGTGCCTTGGACGCCGCCGCACCACCGGATGCAGAAGGGTTCACCTCGGACGGAGGGCGCGCATTGCTGTTGGCGGGGGCCTGGGCCAGCGCAGCGGTGCATGCCAATGCGGCCAGAGCGGCGAAGACGGTTTGCTTTTGCATGGAGAACTCCTTCAGAAAAACGTGCGATCAAGCGAAATGCTTGGATGCATTGTTTTGCCGCACCCCGCCCCCGCTTGTAGGACGTTCACGGGCCTGCAGGTCAGGCCAAGCGCCTGAGCATGTGGGGTGTGAACGCGTACCAGGGGACGCTTGCGTCTGGCTACAAACTGTGCGGACATCTACACACAACAGGCGTGCCGCGTTACACCGCGCTGGCAAATGTAGAGTGAGGCAACAGCAGGCAAGAGTGCTGGCGCGGCACGCTTTGCTGCGGTGCAATGCAACCCTGTTCAACTTCCAAGGAGCCAGGCTCACCATGAAAGCACTGCAACGACGCCACTACTCGTTCGACACACGCAGCGTGATGCTCTTCGCCGCCCTCTCTCTGGGTGGTGTGGGTGCCTTGCAGGCACAGACGTCCTCCTCTTCCTCTCCTCCCCAATTTGGCCCCGCAAGCAAGAGCACCGCACAGTCAGGCTCGCCTTTTTCTGTGGGGCCCAGCAGTGGCGGCGTCTCCACCGCAGCGGCCGCCGCATTTGACAAGGCCGACACCAACAAGGACGGTCAGCTGAGCGCGCAAGAGGCCGCCACGCTGCCAGCCATCAGCCAACGTTTCAAGGAACTCGATACCGACAAGAACGGATCGCTGTCCCGCGCCGAGTTCGACAAGGGGGTGCAGTCCTGACCCTGCCCAACGCTTAACTGCCCTGAGCCAGAGGCCGGGGTAGGCGCAACTACCAAACCGCAAAGCCTGCCCGCGCTGGAACTCCAGGGCGTGGGCAGGCCTTTGTGCGTACAAGCAGCAGCAAATGAATTTCAGTCGTGCAACGATGACAAAAACTGCTGCAGCTCAGGCGTCTGCGGACTTCCAAACAGCTGGGCAGGCGTGCCCTGCTCATGCACCCGCCCCTGGTGCATGAAGATCACACGGTCGCTCACCTTGCGGGCGAACGCCATCTCGTGCGTGACCATCATCAGCGTCATGCCTTCTTGCGCCAGCGATTCGACCACGCGCAGCACCTCACCCACCAGTTCAGGGTCCAGCGCCGAGGTGATCTCGTCGCACAGGAGCACCTGCGGCTCCATGGCCAGTGCGCGAGCAATGGCCACGCGCTGTTGCTGCCCGCCCGAGAGCTGGTCGGGCATGGCGTCAAACTTTTCGGCCAACCCCACGCGCGCCAAAAGCTGACGCGCCTGCGCCTCGGCCGCCTTGGCATCGCGCGCCTTCACCAGCGTGGGCGCCAGCATGATGTTGCGGCCCACAGAGAGGTGCGGAAACAGATTGAAGCTCTGGAAGATCATGCCCACCTGCTGGCGCAGCGCGCGCATGGCGGCAGGGCTGTCGTGCAGCAGCTTCTGGCCGTTGACGCTGAGGGCGCCTTCCTGGAACTCCTCCAGCCCATTCACGCAGCGCAGCAACGTGCTCTTGCCCGAGCCACTCTTGCCGATGATGGCGATGACCTCGCCGCGCTGCACTTTCAGGTCGATGCCCTTGAGCACTTCATTGCTGCCATAGGACTTGCGCAGCGCAGTGATGTCCACAATGGGCGGCTCACCCACCACGATGCCGTCGTGCGCAGGGGTGGGTTGGGTTGCGGAGGCTTCAGCGGCGATGGCCATGGAGTTTCCTTTCAAGGGACTGCGCCACCAGGCTCACCGGGAAGCACAAAACAAAATACAGCAGCGCTACGCAGGCGTAGACGAGGAAGGGCTTGTAGGTGGCGTTGGAGATCATGCTGCCCGCCTTGGTCAGCTCCACAAAGCCGATGACCGAAGCCAGCGCCGTGCCCTTGATCACCTGCACCAGAAAGCCCACCGTGGGCGGCACCGCGATGCGCAGCGCCTGCGGCAGCACCACATGGCGCAGCTGTTCGCCGAAGTTGAGCGCCAGGCTCTGCGCCGCCTCCCACTGCCCCTTGGGGATGGAGGCCACACAGCCGCGCCAGATCTCTGTGAGGTAGGCACTGGTGTAGAGCGTGAGCGCCACCGCAGCGGCCGTCCACGGCGAGGTCTTGATACCGAACAGCGCAATGCCGAAGTAGGCCAGGAACAGCTGCATCAGCAGCGGCGTGCCCTGGAACACCTGCACATAAGCGCCCACCGCGCGGTCCACGCCCCGGACCTTGGACAGGCGCAGTACCAGCAGCACCAGGCCCACCAGGCCACCGCCGATGAAGGCGATGAGGGACAGGGACACCGTCCAGCGCGCTGCCAGCAGCAGGTTGCGCAGGATGTCCCAAAGGGAAAATTCAACCATCTCGATTTACCTCCCCACCAAGAATCGGGTCCCCACCCACATCAGCAGACGACGAGTCAACATCGACAGCACCAGGTACACAGCAGTGGCCAGGATGAAGGCCTCGAAGGCGCGGAAGGTGTTGCTGGAGATGAGGTTGGCGGCGTAGCTCAGCTCGGGCGTGGAGATCTGGCCGCACACGGCCGAGCCCAGCATCACGATGATGATCTGGCTGACCATGGCAGGCCACACCTTTTGCAGCGCGGGCGGCAGCACCACGCGCCGGAAGGTCTGGCCCGGCGTCAGCGCCAGGCTGTGCGCGGCTTCGATCTGGCCGCGTGGCGTGGCCTCGATGCCTGCGCGGATGATTTCGGCGGAATACGCGCCCAGGTTGATCACCATGGCCAAGACCGACGCGAACTCGGGCGAGAGCTTGAGCCCCAGCGCGGGCAGGCCGAAGAACAGGAAGAACAGCTGCACGATGAAAGGCGTGTTGCGCACCAGCTCCACATAGCTGGCCACGGCCCAGCGCAACGCAGTGGGCCGGTGGCCCAGGTTGCGCGCACGCGCCCAGGCGCAGACCGTGCCCAGCAGCAGGCCCAGCACGGTGCCCACGATGGTGAGGGCTATGGTCCAGACCACGCCGCGCACCAGCAACGGCCACGACGCGAAGACGGCAGAAAAATCGAGCGCAATCAGCATGCTTGTGCCCTGCGCCGCTTGTCGCGCCGCAGGCCCTTGGGTTTCAGCAATTCATCCTGTGCGCCGCATCACAGGGGCAGGTCACCCGCAGGACGACCCAGCCACTTGTTGGACAGCTTGTCGATGTCGCCCGACTTGCGGGCCTCGGCAATGATTTCGTTCACGCGCAGGCGCAGCTTGTCTTCGCCTTTGGCCACACCGATGAAGTTCGGGCTGTCCTTGAGGAGCAGCTTGTATTCGGTGGCCAGGTTGGGGTTCTTGACCATGATGGTGCCCGCCGTCGATGCGCTGGTCGCAATGGCCTGCGTCTGGCCCGACACAAAGGCCGCAATGCTGGCGGCGTGGTCTTCAAAGCGCTTCACGTCCACGCCGGGAGGCGCGACTTTGGCCAGCTCCTGGTCTTCCATGGCGCCGCGCGTCACGGCCACCGTCTTGCCCGCCAGGTCGGCAAAGCTCTTGATGTTCAGGCTCTTGCTCGCAAACACGGCCTGGAAGAACGGTGCGTAGGCCGCAGTGAAGTCGATCACTTTCTCGCGCTCGGGGTTCTTGCCCAGCGTGGAGATCACGAGGTCAGCCTTCTGCGTTTGCAGGTACGGGATGCGGTTGGCGCTGGTCACGGGGATCAGCTCGACCTTCACGCCCAGCTTGGTGCCGATGTAGTTGGCCATCTCCACGTCCAGCCCCTGGGGTTTGAGGTCCGTGCCGACAAAGCCGTAGGGCGGGTAGTCGGTGGGAATGGCGATCTTGATTTCCTTGGCCTTGAGGATGTTGTCCAGCGCGTTCTGCGCGTGGGCGGCAGGTGCCATCAGGGCCGCTGCAAGGCCGGTGGCGGCAAGCACGCCCAGGGTCAGGCGGCGGGTGGACGAAGTGACGGTGCGGACGGTGGTCATAGCAGGGCTCCTAGGTAGGTGGATGCGTCGGCGGGTGCGTCTGGGTCAGACGCTGGGGGGATGGAACTGGTGGCGGCGCGGGGCTTGCGCGCGCGGGCTGGTGCGGTGGTTGGTGCGGGGCTCTTGCGCACCGGTGCCAGCGCGTCGCGCAGCCCGGCCAGCGGGTCGCTGCTGGCCTGCAGGCGCAGGGCCGACTGCACGGTGCCGATGTGCTCGGACATGAGTGCCTCGGCGCCGGCAATGTCTCCCGCTTCCAACGCCTCGACGATGCGCACATGGTCGGCACAGCTCTGAGCCGCATCGTGCGATGACTGGTAGAGCATGGCAATGAGCGTGGTGCGCGCCGTGAAGTCGCGCAGCGTGTCGGCCAGCAGGCTGTTGCCCAGGCATTCAGCCAGGCACACATGGAAGTCTCCCAGCAAGAAGCTGCGCATGCCCACATCGGTGCCCGCCAGCGCGGCTTTTTCGCGTTGCAGATGGCTCTTGAGCTGGCGCAGCGCCGTCTTGTCCACCACCTTGAGCTGGTGCAGCAGGCCCAGCTCGATCACGCGGCGCGCCTCAAAGGCCTCGCGCGCTTCGTCCTGCGACGGCTCGATCACATACCAGCCGCGCCGGGCACTGACGGTGACGATGCCCCGTGTGGCCAGCCGCGTGAGCGCCTCGCGCACGATGGTGCGGCTGCAGTCGAACAGCATGGCCAGCTGCTGCTCGCCCAGGCGGGAGCCGGGCGCGAGCTTTTGCGCCATCACGGCTTCGATGATGCGGTTGCTGATCTCGGTGGCGGTGGTCATTGCCTGCGGTATCGCAGGTTCCGTGCCAACTGGTATACAAGCTGAATGCACCAGCCTGGCGCACGGAGGCTGTGCACCATGGGGCAGCCTGCCCCGCAACGATGCGTGGGGCTGCGCTAGCCTGAACCAAAGGGATGCTGGTGCATGGATGTGGTGCAGGCGCTGGCGTTGGCGGGCCACCGGCTGCGCAGGGCACTCAGACGGCCATAGAAGGCGGTCACCTCACGAAGAGGAAGTACCAAGACCCAAGGACCCAGCGAGCGGCTACACCAGCCCGGCCAGGCGCGAGAGCCAAGACAGCACCAACCCGCTGCCCAACACGGCAAACACTGCCGGGTGCCACCAGGGCCAGCGCGCCACGCGGCGGCGGCCCTGAGCGCCTTCGACCACCGCCTGGCCCGCCAGCAGCGACAGCCACAGCAGCAACACCAGCGCACCCGGGTTGGCCGCCCAGGCGGCCGCCCAATCGCCCTGGACCAGGGCCGCACACGCGTGCGTGCCGCCGCACAGCGGGCAGGGTATGCCCGTCAGCGCAAGAAACCCGCAACCCAGACCCAGCCCGCCCTGACCCAGCCACCAGGGCGTGGCCGCCATGGCCAGCGGCCAGCCCAGGCCCAACGCCAGTCGCTGCCGCCGATCGCCCCCGCCCAGCGGCTGCCAGGCCGGCGGGCTGCCCACCGGCACCACTGCGGGGCCGGGGTCAGAGGGGAGGAAGGGCCACCGGCTCATCGCCCACCAGCTGGCGTGCCATGTAGTAGGAACCGATGGTGGACAGCGGCAGCGTCAGCAGCGCACCCACCCAGCACAGCAGGAAACCCAGCGAGCCCACGATGCCCAGAACCAGCGAGCAGAAGAACGCCGAGCCCAGGTTTTTTGTCACGATGGTCCAGGCCTGGCTGAAAGCCGCGACGCCATCGCGCTCGCCACGCGCCACGAGGAACAGTGCCACCGGGGGCAGCGCCATGACCAGCAAGCCGGGGATGAAACACAGCATGAAGCCCAGCGACACCACCAGCGAACTGATGAGCCCCGCCACAAAGGCGGGCACAAAGTCGTCAAAGCCCCGAAAGACGTCGCCGATCTGCACCGCTTCACCGCGCGTCTCGCGCTCGATCATGCGCATGTAGCCCACCATCATGGGCCCGGCCAACAGGCCCGCGCTGATGCCGGCGACCACCATCACCAGCAAGGTGCACACCACATGGGTGAGGACGTTTTTCTTGAAGGTGCCCCAGGCACCCGACAGGCAATCTCCCACACTGGCTGAAGCCATGGCAATCCCTCTCTCTGTAGTTGGTCAGTCGCGCGCAAGCGCTGGCTCAGTGTAGCGAGCCAACGGCCGCTGTGGTACCCCTGACGGGTGAGCCATGAGAGCGGATCGCTACAGCACTCCCTCCCAGAGCGCAAACCGCTCAGGCTGCGGGTGGGGTGCACAAAACAGAGTCTCACCCAAGTGCTGAAACGGCGGCTGTGCACCGGCATACGGCACCCATCCAGGGTTGCCATCCCGCGCAAACGCCACCCAGCGCTGCTGCAGTGCCTCGGCCAGCGCAGCGGGCGGCGTCGGCCCCGTGAGTTCCTGCCCTGTGGGCGTGTGGAGATTGCCGAACACAAACGGCAGCTCCACCCCATGCGCTGCGCCCAAGCGCCCACGCCACTGCGGCGAGGGCCAGGTGAATTCATAACCATGGGCGCTGCGGGCCCAGCGGTGGGCCAGCGCGGCAATGCGCTGCGCGGGCATGCGGTAGTAGTAGTCGGACTGCAGCGCACACAGCCATTCCCCGGGCGTTTGCTGGGCGAGCGGGAGCATGTGGCGCAGGGCCTCGGCGCTACTAGTGCTCAAGCCCACATCTTGCGCAAAGGCATGGACCTGCGCCTCCGTCACCCGGTCGATGGCACCGCCAGGCACGTGGTACAGGCGCATCTCCTGCGCGTTGCTGCCCACCAGCACCTGCAGGTCGGGCGGCTGAGCCGCCCACTGCTGCGCCAGCGCCTCCAACGGCGGTGCGGTGAGCACCCGTCCATCGACCACGGGCCGCAAGGGAAAGAAGTTGCGTCCGCCCAGCCCGTGCTGTTGCCGCAGGGCAGGCTCGGAGGCCAGCCGGTGTACGGCGTGCAGCACAGCAGCCTGCTGCGCCGCGCCCAGTGCAGCCAGGGTGGGCTCCACACCCGCCAGCACGGCCACGGCATGGCGCGCCGCAGCGGCCTCCTGCAAGGTCTGGCAGGCGACGCTGGGGCTTTGCAAAATGGCGCGCTGGAACAACCCACGCGAAGCGGGCATGCCCATCAGGCAGGCCAAGGCCCCGGCACCGGCCGACTGGCCGAACACCGTGGCGCGCCCCGCATCTCCGCCCCAGGCGTGGATATGGTCGCGCACCCACTGCAGTGCCATCAGCAGGTCCAGCAGGCCGCGATTGGCGGGCGCAGCGTGCTCCTCGCCTTCGAAGTGCAAAAACCCGTCAATGCCCAAACGGTACTGCACCGACACCACCACCACGCCGCGCCGCGCCAGCGCTGCCCCGTCATACAGCGGCTCGCTGGCCGCGCCGCGAAAGAAGCCTCCGCCATGCACCCAGACCATGATGGGCAGGTGGGCTCCTGGCTCGGCGGTTGGCGCCCACACATTGATCGCCAGGCAGTCGTCGCCCCCCAGCATGGGCGCATGGGCACGCGCGGTGCGGGCCAGCTGCGGTGCCATGGGCGCAAACGCGGTGGCATCGCGCACACCAGACCACGGCAATGTGGGCAACGGCGCCGCAAACCGCAGCGCGCCGCGTGGCGCTTGCGCGTACGGCATGCCACGGAACACACGCACGCCCTCCTCCCACAGGCCGCGCAGTTGCCCACCGTGGGCCAGCGTGACCTGAGGCTCTGCAGTGCCCGTCGTCATTCCGTGGCCAGGCCCAGCTTGTCGATCAGCGGGCGCCACACGGCCGCATCACGCGCCGCCCAGGTGCGCGCATCGGCAGGTGCGGTGGCAGTGAGCGTGACGTTCATGGCTTCAAGGCGGGTCTTGTACTGCGAATCGCCACCCCGACACTTCTCAGTGACCGCATTGAGCCGGTTCAGCAACTCGGGGGGCGTGCCGGCCTTGGCCACCACGGCAATCCACGCGGGCCGCGCCAGGTCGCTGCCGGCCGGCAAGGCTTCGGCGATGGTGGGCACTTCGGGCAGCAACGGCGAGCGCTGCGCACCAAACAGCGCCAGCGGCACCAGCTTGCCCGCCTTGACCTGTGCTGCTGCCGTGCCAATCACCAGCGTCATCGCGTGGATCTGCTGGCCCATGAGCGCGGTGAGGCCCGCGCCCTCACCCACAAAAGGCACATGGGTGCCGGGCACACCCAGCTTTTCTATCAACGCCGAGGTCAGCAGGTGCGCTGGGCTGCCCTTGCCCGGCGACCCGAAGTTGACCCCGCCCGGCGTGGACCGCGCCAGCTTTTGCAGATCGGCCAGGCTGGCAATGCCCTGCCCTGCGGGCGCTGCCAGCACCAGCGGCGATGTGCCCAGCACGGCCACGCCGTCAAAGTCGCGCAGAGGATCGTAGGGCTGCTGCTTGTAGACGTAGGGCGTGATGGTCATCTGCGACATGCCGATGCTCAGCAGGTTATAGCCATCGGCAGGCTGGGCCTTGAGGTAGTTGACAGCCAGGATGCCGTTGGCCCCGGGCTTGTTCTGCACCACGACGGGCTGACCCAACTCGCGCGCGGCGCAGTCGGCCCACACGCGGGTCATCGCGTCCGAGCCACTGCCGGGCGGCTGCTGGGCGATGAGCTGGATGGGTTTGACCGGGTAGGCAGCAGGCTGCTGCGCCTGGGCGCGACCGGCCAGGCAGGCGAGTGCGGCCAGCGCGACCATGCTTGGAACGCGCGTAAAAGCTGAGGTCATGGGTGTGTCTCCTGGTAATGTTTTCTTCGATGGATGTCCGCGATGCGTGGCGTGCAGGCGGGAGATGCCGCACGACAAGCAGGCAGACACAAGGGGTCAGCGACGGCGTGTACGTGCCTTGGTGGACACAGCGGCTGCCGTTGATGGCACAGCCGCTTCGCACCGGGTGGCAATCCAGTCGGCCAGGCAAGCCAGTTGTGCCTGCTGGACGGTATCGGGCACGGTGGGCGGTGCAGGCGCAAACAGCTGCAGCAGCCCCAGCCCGCGCAGCGACGACAGCACCAGGCCCAGCAGTCCATCGCGGTCGGGTTCTGCTGCCAGCTCGGGGAAGGCGCTGAAAAAGCCTTCGTGCATGCGCGCCTGCACGCTCTGGCGCAGCTCGGCAATGTGGCCCAGCACCTCGGGCTGGTTGCGGCAGCCCAGGTAGATGTTCCAGGCCACGATGAAACGCGGCTGCGCGTAGACCAGGCGCCACACCGCCTGCACAAACTTCGCCGCCCGCTCGCGCGCGGGCAGTGCCGCGCTGGGCCAGAATTCGCCCGAGCGCACGGTGGACTCGATCAGCTCGCTCAGCACGTTCATCATCAGCACCGCCTTCGACTCGAAGTGGTGCTGCACCGCGCCCGAGGTCATGCCCGCCGACTTGGCCAGCTCGTGGATGGACATCTCCTCCAGGCTGCGGTGCTGGATCACGTCGATGGCCGTGGCGATCAGGTGCTGGCGGGTGGCGGCGCTGCGCTCCGCATGGGTGCGGCGCGTCCCGGCCTTGGGGGAAACACGGTGGTTCATGGCGCTTTCACAATATACATTTCGAACGTAATGTATTTACACCCCCGCTGACCAGCAAGCCCGTGAATACCCGCATCCCCACCCGGGCCCAAGGTGGATCACCCAGGGCCCAGCCACGGGGCCGAACCTAGAATGCTTCTCACTGACCGCACCCACCGGAGACACACACCATGAACGCCCCCACCGCTACCGCCCACCTGCTGCCCGAAATCCAACTGCGCGACGTTCCGCAAGCCCTCATCGATGCGCTGCAGACCCGCTTTGGCGCGCAGTGCTCGCTGGCCCAGGCTGTGCGCGAGCAGCACGGGCGTGACGAAGGTTCGCTGCAGGCCCCACCGCCCAGCGCCGTGGTGTTTGCCGAAAGCACGCAGGACGTGGCCGATGCGGTGAAGCTGGCCAGCCAGTACGAAGTGCCCGTGATCCCCTACGGCGCGGGCTCGTCGCTCGAAGGCCACCTGCTGGCCGTGCAGGGCGGCATCAGCATCGACGTGAGCCGCATGAACCAGGTGCTCAGCATCAACGCCGAAGACCTCACGGTGACGGTGCAGCCCGGTATCACACGCAAGGCACTGAACGAAGCCATCAAGGACACCGGCCTGTTCTTCCCCATCGACCCCGGCGCCGACGCCAGCATCGGCGGCATGAGCGCCACGCGCGCCAGCGGCACCAACGCCGTGCGCTACGGCACCATGCGCGAAAACGTGCTGGCGCTGGAGGTGGTGACCGCCAGCGGCGAAGTCATCCACACCGGCACCCGCGCCAAGAAGAGCAGCGCGGGCTACGACCTCACGCGCCTGATGGTGGGCAGCGAAGGCACGCTGGGCATCATGACCGAGATCACTGTGCGCCTGTACCCGCTGCCCGAAGCCGTGAGCGCCGCCATCTGCTCCTTCCCCAGCATCGAAGCGGCTGTTCGCACCACCATCCAGACCATCCAGATCGGCGTGCCGATTGCGCGTGTGGAACTCATCGACCACCACACGGTGCGCATGGTGAACGCGCACAGCAAGCTGACCCTGCGCGAGGAACCCATGCTGCTGATGGAGTTCCACGGCTCACCCGCCAGCGTGAAGGAGCAGGCCGAGATGGTGCAAGACATCGCCAGCGAATTCGGCGGCCAGGCCTTCGAATGGGCCAGCACGCCCGAAGAACGCACCCGCCTGTGGACCGCGCGGCACAACGCCTACTTCGCCGCCGTACAAAGCCGCCCCGGCTGCCGCGCCATCAGCACCGACACCTGCGTGCCCATCAGCCGCCTGGCCGACTGCCTGCTCGAATCGGTTGACGAAGTGGAAGCCAGCGGCATCCCCTACTTCCTCGTCGGCCACGTGGGCGACGGCAACTTCCACTTCGGCTACCTCATCGACCCGAACAGCGCCGAAGAACGCACCAAGGCCGAGGCCATGAACCACACCCTGGTGGCCCGGGCCCTCAGCATGGGCGGCACCTGCACCGGTGAGCACGGCGTGGGCATCCACAAGATGGGTTTTTTGCTGGACGAGACCGGCACCGGCGCGGTGGACATGATGCGCGCCATCAAGCGGGCGTTGGACCCCAAAAATATTCTCAATCCTGGAAAGATTTTTGCGCTTTGAGACAGTGCCGAAGAGAGTCTGGCTACAGGTCGCCTGCGCCACATTCGTTCTCGGATAAGACAGTCCGGTTGGTTACCCTGCACCTGATGAGACCGTACACTGTTACATCTCACAGCCCAGTAGTAGTAATCATGAAAAGACCAATTAAAACCATGCTAGCCGCCTTGCTGATCAGCGGGACAGTTGCGCAAGCTGCGGTGACGGTGACGATTCAGCAAGTTGGTTCTAGTTTGGTAGTCAATTCAACAGGCACGCTGAATACCGCTGTTTGCACGGGGATAGGTGGCCCAACCGTCTCGAGCGCCAATGGCATGGATACGGGTGTCAACGCTGGCCTCGCATTCGGTGCAGTGGGATCATCGCAGCAGCAATGCCTTGGTACGACCATTACGCCCAATACTGACTTTGGCACGGGAGCGAGCCTTACAGGACCAACAAACGCCGGGGTCTCATACTTCTTTCAGCCCAACTTGGCATCAGGATTCTGGGGACCTACCGGTTGGACATCGGCCACCAACTTGGTAGCAACGATGACGTTCGCAGGTGCTACCCTTGCCAGTGCCGGGCTCACACCCGGTAGTTACGCTTACACGCTCAGCAATGGCGGGAGTTCGGACACCATCACATTGAACATTCTTGCCGCGAGCCCTGCGTCGATTCCTACACTATCAGAATGGGGTTTGATTGCGCTCGTTTCGGTATTGGGCTTGAGCGGCGTTGTCGGCATTCGACGTCATAACAGATCGCGATAGGTATCTACCACTTCGGGGCGACCAAGAAAAAGGCGATTGCACGAAGAACGTCATTGAGCGAGAGGCTTAGCTCAGCGAGTTGCAAAGCTTGAGGGGGCACGGACATATGACGATCGAGCGGAACTGGGCCTAGATGAACAGGACCCGGTGGTTGCGGAAGCCCCGACACAGACCGATCAACACTACGTGCATTGCACACGTTGCTTTCTCTGCTCCGCTCGTGAATAAACTCTGGACAGGACCTAGAGTGAGGCTCTCGTCGGTCATTGGGTCCGAAGCGGTAAGTGCAGCAGACGCCTCCGCAGCAAGCTCGTGCTCAAAGCACGCAGACATCAAACAGACCGGACACTCTCCGCTATGAACTAAATCGGTCAAGTCATACGCGGCTGCCACGAGCGTTAGGACACGCGGGAGTGCAAAAACGTTAGGGCGCCCCACAGTGGGTCGGCAGGTCCAGCGTGCCTACCACCCCCTGTGTGAACGTGCGCTCCTCGCGAAGAATGAAGCGCTTATCCTGCGCCAGTGCAAAGTTCGCACGGCCTTCCGGGTCTGCGCGCAGCCGCGCACGGTAGGCCTCGTAGGCGGCCAGGGACTCAAAGCCGATCAGGCCCCAGGCCTCGTAGTTGCTGCCTTCATGCGGCAGGAAGTAGCCCAGCAGATGGCCACCGCAGCGGGGAATGATCTGGCCCCAGCGGCGCGCGTATTCGGCAAACGCCTCGCGCTGAAAGGGATCGATTTCGTAGCGAATGAAGCAGGTGATCATGGCGTTCAGGAGTGGTTGGTGGACAAGGGCTTCACGATAGGCGGTTGACGGCTTCCAATGGTTCGCCCAAGATCGAACCATGAAAGACGGCCCCCACATCGCGCGCATTGCCGCGCTCATCGGCGACAGCGCACGCGCCGAAGTCCTCACCGCCCTGATGGCGGACCGCGCGCTCACAGCCACCGAGCTGGCTGACATTGCAGGCGTGACCAAGCAGACCATCAGCGCCCACCTCGCCAAGCTGCTGGATGCAGGCCTGATCGCCGTGGAGAGCCAGGGTCGGCACCGTTACTTCCGGCTGGCAGACCGCGATGTGGCGCACTTGCTGGAGTCACTGATGAACGTGGCGTTTCGCGCCGGTGCCGTGCGGCTGCGCGCCAGCCCCCGGGAGCCAGCACTGCGCCGCGCGCGCATGTGCTACGACCACCTGGCGGGCGAGGTGGGCGTGCAGTTTTATGAAGCGCTGGTGCGCCAGGGCATGCTGCAGGCCACGCCCCAGGGGACGATCCTCACGCCCGCTGGCGCGCGGTGGTTTGCGCACGTGGGTATCGACACATCCACACTGGCGCAGCAGCAACGCATGGTGTGCCGCCCCTGCCTGGATTGGAGCGAGCGCCGCCACCACCTGGGCGGCGCATTGGGCGCGGCGCTGCTGCAGCGCCTCTTCGAAGGGGGATGGGCACACCGCGCGCAGGGCTCACGCGTGGTGCACTTCACCCCCAAGGGCGAGCTGGCGCTGCGCCAGTGGCTGGCCACCCACCCGGATGCCCCGAACTCCAGTGCCGCACAAGGCCCCGCACCATGCTGAATACCCTGCTGCTTTTCATCGCCACGGCCCTCGCCGAAATCGTGGGCTGCTACCTGCCCTGGCTCTGGCTCAAGCAAGGCAAGCCCGCGTGGCTCCTGTTGCCTGCTGCAGCGAGCCTGGCCCTGTTTGCATGGCTCTTGACGCTGCACGATACCGCAGGCGCAGGCCGCGTGTATGCAGCCTACGGCGGGGTCTACATCGGGGTGGCACTGGTATGGCTGTGGGCGGTGGATGGCATCCGCCCCACGCCATGGGATGTAGCGGGCGTGCTGGTGGCGCTGGCAGGCATGGCGATCATCATGCTGCAACCTGCGCGCTGACGCCGACATGCGCCGTGGGCAAGGCGCTGACCAGCACCTCAGGAAGCGACTCAGTTCACCTTGATCAACCGCCAGTCGATGCGGTTGTCCGGCCGCTGCACCAGTTCCACGTTTTTCTTCATGGCCCAGGCCAGCATCTGGTTGTGCAGGGGGATATGGGCCACGGTGTCGTTCTGCAGCTGCAGGCCTTCGGTGAGCAGCCGGTTGCGCACGGGCAGGTCGGTCTCGGTCTTCACGCGGTCCACGATGTAGTCCATGCGCTCGTTGCTGTAGCGGCCCAGGTTGTAGTTGCCATCGCCCCCCGTGGTCTTGGTGCGGGTGAGCGATTGCAGCGTGTACAGCGCATCAAACGTGGGCACGCCCCAGCTCAGCAGCGCGATGCTGGCCTCGTGCCGCTGGGCCATGGGGTAGTAGCTCACGGCGGGCATGGTGCGCAGCTTGGCCTTGATGCCGATGCGCGACCACATGGCGGTGATCGCCTGGCACAGTTGCTCGTCCTGCACGATGGCGTTGTTGCTGCAGGCAAAGTCCACCTCAAAGCCGTCGCTGTAGCCGGCCTGCGTCAGCAGTTCTTTGGCGGCATTGGGGTCATAGGGCAGACGCTTGTCCACCGCCTCGGTCCACCCGTTGACCAGGGGCGACACCATCGCGCCCGTGGGTTTGGACATGCCGCGCATGGTCACGCGCTGCAGTGTTGCGCCATCGATGGCCTGGTACAGCGCCTTGCGCACGCGCAGGTCTTTCAGCGGATTCTTGCCTTTGATGTTGCTGCCCGCCAGTTCGTCGCGGAACTGGTCCATGGCCAGGTACACGGTGCGGTTTTCCACCATCTCCATGACCTTGAGGTTCGGGTTGGCCTTGATACGGCTCAGGTCCTGGATGCTGGTGTCGCGCACCATGTCCACCTCGCCGGACAGCAACGCGGCAATGCGCGTCGCCTCGGACTTGATGGGCAGGTAGGTGATCTCGGTCACGTTGCCCTCTACCTTGCCTGCGTTCCACCAGCCCGGATTGGCAGCGAACACAATCTTCTGGTCGGGCACCCATTCCTTGAGCACGTACGGGCCTGTCCCCATGGCGTTGCGGTGCGAATAGGTTTCGTCCTTGGCCTTGATGTCCTTGGGCTCCACCGCGTTGTTTTTCTCGGCCCAGGCCTTGCTCATCACGCGCAGCTCGGTCAGCTGGTTGAGCAGCACCGGGTTGGGGTTCTTCAGAAAGATGTCGATGGTCTCGCCATCCACCTTGGCAATGCGGTCCATGCCCTGGGTGTAGATGGCGTAGGTGGAGGTCTTGCTCATCGCACGCTGCAGCGAATACACGACGTCGTCCGCCGTCATGGCAGAGCCATCACTGAACTTCACGCCCTGGCGCAGCTTGAAGCGTATCTGCGTGGGGCTGACCAGCTGCCACGACGTGGCCAGCAGCGGCTCCACCCTGAGCGTGCGGCTGTTGAACATGACCAGCGACTCGTACACCGCAGCATGGATGCCGTTGCCCAGAGCGCTGTTCTGCGAATGGATGTCCATGGTCTGGATGTCGCTGGAGCCAGACCACTTGAAGGGTTTGGCCCAGGCATAGTTGGGCAGCAGGCAGGGGAGCAGTGCCACAGCGGCGATGGACACGGCTGGCAGGTATCTAGATAAAAGCGGGGAAGACAGCAGCTGCACAGATAACTCCTTGTGAATGAAAGGCAACACTTTGCAGCACATGAATGGGTCTGGAGACCATGGAAATCCCGGTAGGACACGTTGCTCAGCACCACAATCCGGTGCCCAACGATCTGCCCTATGAGCCGCACCTCCATCCGAACCGTGATCCTGTCCCTGGCGGGTGTAGCCTTCGCCGCCCTGTGTGGCCTGCTCATCACCATCGGCTACATATTTTCTATGGAGGATTTCGTGGCGCAGCCCGGATCTCCTGTTTACTACGCGGGCATATCGCGATTGATTCGAAGCCTGGGAGTACCGGAGGGTGCAGAGGATCAGGAATACTTCGGATCGGTGGGCGATGGCAACAAGCCGCCGCAATCGCAGCTTGGCTTCACCACGGCAGCTGGCGCAGGCGAACGGGTCTGGAATGCCTTGGATGCTCAACTCTTGGGCCAGGGGCTGCAGCACTCCACAGCATCCCATGACGGCACGGATCCCACACCCGCATACAGCACCAACCTGAGTACGGTGGTGCCTACCCTCCGTGAAGTGCAATACCGGTCGACACGAGGAGACTTGGTTGTATTGGGCATGCATGCACTGCCTAAGAACAACGGCCAGGCGACAGTGCGTTTCTCAATCACCCATTTCGACTGAAGCGCAGCCTGCCCTTGTTCAGGGCGCCGTCAAGGTCTGAGCAACGGGTACCGCGCCGCCGCTGCATCCGTCCCCACCTGCAGCAGGTTGATCACTCCCATAACATCGTCCACCAGCCACACAGCCTTCTCCAGCGCATCAGACTGCGCTTGCGACTGCACGCAGCCCTGGAGCGTCACCAGCCGCCGCTCGCCCAGCACCCACACGCTGGTGTCGTCAAAGCGGCCGTCCTGCTGGATGTAGCGCTGCACGCGCGGGATGATCTCGTCGTCGTACAGGTAGGAGTTGGGCAGGCGACAGCGCCCCACGCGGTGGCAGCTGCCGCCATGCTGAGAGCGCACATGCGCCAGTTCGCGCACCTCGGCCTCGGTGTACAGAGGCCCTTCGGGCACGGGGCATTGCGGGATGGCTTGGGTGACCTGGACGAAGGGGTCGTTGAAGGCGTTGGTGCGCGGCGCGGCGCCCGGAGAGACCTGGGCAGCGGCTGATGCGGCCACGAGGCCCAAAACCGGGCCGTAGAGCACGACAAAAAGCGACCGATACGACGGATACAAGCGCATGGATGAGTCCCTGGTTGCGGGTCTGGGCCGCAGGCGACCGCCATCGTACGGGCGTGGTTTTCTGCCGTAAAGACAGCCGACCTTGCGCAGAACGCGGCGCAGTCCTGCAGACGGCGCAACCGATGGCGGGATGATGGGCAGGGACGCGCCTTCAGCGGCACGGCCCAACAGCTCAATATGCTTCATTATTGATAGCAAATGAGACATGCAAAACCGGCGCTTGTGGCAGATTGGACGTCAAATGCGCCTGCAACACCCCACCGGGCAAACCCGGGCAGCCCCACCGGCTTTGCCTTGCCGCCTACGATGCCACACGCATGTCCTGCAACGAATTGATCGTCCACCGCCCCGAAGGCCTGTACTGCCCACCCGGCGACTTCTACATCGACCCCTGGCGGCCGGTGGAGCGTGCCGTGATCACGCACGCGCATTCGGACCATGCGCGCATGGGTTCGGCCCACTACCTGGCGCACCACGACAGCGCGGGCACGCTGCGCAACCGGCTGGGTGCGGACATCGCGCTGCAGACGCAGGCCTACGGCGAGGTCATTAACCACCATGGCGTGCGCGTTTCGCTGCACCCGGCCGGGCACGTGCTGGGGTCGGCCCAGGTGCGCGTCGAACAAGGTGGCCAGGTGTGGGTGGCCTCGGGCGACTACAAGCTGGAAGACGATGGCACCTGCCCGCCGTTCGAGCCGGTGCGCTGCCACACCTTCATCACCGAATCGACCTTCGGCCTGCCGATCTACCGCTGGCCTGCGCAGCCCGTGCTGTTTGCAGATATCAATGCCTGGTGGGCTGCCAATGCAGCGGCGGGCAAGGCCAGCGTGCTGTATGCCTACGCCTTCGGCAAGGCGCAGCGGCTGCTGCACGGGGTGGATGCCAGCATCGGGCCCATCGTAGCGCATGGGGCGGTGGAGCCGCTCAACGCCGTTTATCGCGCGGCGGGCGTGGACCTGCCGCCCACGCTGCGCGTGACGGACCCTGGCCTCACCAAGGCCGATCTGAAACGCGCGCTGGTGCTGGCGCCGCCCTCGGCAGCGGGCACACCCTGGCTCAAGCGGTTTGGCGAACACTCCGACGCGTTTGCCAGCGGCTGGATGCTGGTGCGCGGCGCACGCCGACGCCGGGGGGTGGACCGGGGCTTTGTGATGAGCGACCACGCCGACTGGCCCAGCTTGCAAAAAGCCATTGGCGCCACGGGCGCGGAGCGCATCATCGTGACGCATGGCAGCACGGCCGTGATGGTGCGCTGGCTGTGCGAGCACGGGCTGGACGCCCAGGTGTTCGCCACCGAATACGGCGCCGATGACAACGAGGACGATGCAGGGGCGGCGCCTGAGGTGCCAGGCAGCACACCTACACCCGAGGCAGCCGCATGAAGGCCTTTGCCCAGCTGTTCCAGGCGCTCGACGCCACCACCGCGCAGTCGGCCAAACTCGCGGCACTGGTGGCTTACCTGCGCGTGGCACCGGCCGCCGATGCAGCCTGGGCCACCTACTTTCTCGCAGGCGGCAAACCCCGACAGATGGTGCCCACCAAGCGCCTGAAAGCGCTGGCGCAAGAGGCCGCTGGCCTGCCCGAGTGGCTGTTTGAAGAAAGCTACCAGGCCGTGGGCGACCTGGCCGAAACGTTGGCCCTGCTGCTACCCCCGCCTGCCCAGCCCACCGAGCTGGCATTGGCCGATTGGATGGCCCAGCTGCTGCCCCTGCGAACCCTGCCGCCCGATGAGGCCGATACCCGTCTGCGCACGCAATGGGACAGGCTGGCACCTGAGAAGCGCTTTGTGTACTTCAAGCTCATCACCGGCAACTTCCGCGTGGGGGTGTCGCGCCTGCAGGTGACGCAGGCGCTGGCCACGGTGAGCGCGCTGGACCCCAAGCGCATCGCCCACCGGCTGATGGGCTACACGCAGATCAGCCGGCAGCCGCAGGCCAGCGACTACCAGGCGCTGATCGCGCCGGTGGATGACGATGCAACTACGCAGGATGCTGCCGATGCGGGCCAGCCCTACCCGTTCTTCCTGGCCCACCCGTTCAACCAGCCTGTGGCCGAGATGCCTGCACTGCTGGGCACGCCCAGTGACTGGCTGGTGGAATGGAAGTGGGACGGCATCCGCGCGCAGATCGTGCGCCGGGGCGGTGCGGTGTGGATCTGGTCACGCGGCGAAGAGCTGGTGACCGACCGCTTCCCCGAACTGGCCGAGGCCGCGATGGAGCAGCTCCCTGACGGCACAGTGGTCGATGGCGAGATCCTGGTGTGGCTGCCGGGCGAGCCCCAGCCCCGCCCCTTTGCCGACCTGCAAAAGCGCCTGGGTCGCAAGACGCTGACCCCCAAGCTGCTGCGCGAGCTGCCTGTGGTGCTGGTGGTCTACGACCTGCTGGAGCACGCAGGGCAGGATGTACGCACGCAGACCCAGCAGGAACGCCGCGCGCTGCTTGAGGCCATGCTGCAGCAACCCGATGACACCGCCATCGCTCCCCCGCCCCACAAGGCCCTGCGCCTGAGCGCACTGCTGCAAGGTACCGACTGGCAAGACCTGGCACGCCAGCGCGAGGCCGCGCGCAGCATGGGCACCGAGGGCTTCATGCTCAAGCACCGCAGCGCCCACTATGGCGTGGGCCGCACCAAGGATGTGGGAGTGTGGTGGAAGTGGAAGATCGACCCCATGAGCGTGGACGCGGTGCTCATCTACGCCCAGCGCGGCCACGGCCGCCGCGCAAGCCTCTACACCGACTACACCTTTGCCGTGTGGACCGGGCCGCAGGACGACCCGGACCGGCAACTGGTGCCTTTTGCCAAGGCCTATTCGGGCCTGACGGATGCCGAGATTGCGCAGGTGGATGCCATCATCCGCAAGACCACGCGCGAGAGCTTTGGGCCCGTGCGCAGCGTGGACGCGACGCTGGTGTTTGAGCTGGGCTTCGAAGGCATTGCGCGCAGCCCGCGCCACAAGAGCGGCATTGCGGTGCGCTTTCCGCGCATGCTGCGCTGGCGGCAAGACAAACCCGTGGCCGAGGCCGATACCTTGCAAACGCTGATGGCACTGCTGCCGGGGCAGGACGCGGCCATATGAGCACGACACGCCGCCCGCGCAAGCCCCTGCCCCCGGTGGCACCGAGTGCCGCAGCCGCCTGGATGGCGGCGCGCGGGTGGCAGCCCTTCGGCTTCCAGCAAGGCGTGTGGCGCGCGATGGGCGAGGGCCGCTCGGGGCTGCTGCATGCCACCACGGGCGCGGGCAAGACCTATGCGGTGTGGCTGGGCGCGCTGCAGCACCTGGCACGGGCCGGTACTGCACCGGCGACTGAAGAAGCCCCCACCGCCCGCACCGCCTTGCGCACGCGCCGCGCTGCGGCACCACCGCTCACCGTGCTGTGGATCACGCCCATGCGTGCACTCGCTGCCGATTCGCTGCGCGCCCTGCAGGCACCGCTGCCCGAACTGGCCCCCACCTGGACCAGCGGCCTGCGCACCGGCGACACCGCCAGCGGCGAACGCGCCGCGCAAGACCGCCGTCTGCCCACGCTGCTGGTGACCACGCCCGAAAGCGTGTCGCTGCTGCTGGCCCGCGCCGATGCGCGTGAGCGCCTGGCCAGCGTGCGCCTGGTGGTGGTGGACGAATGGCACGAGCTGGTGGGCAACAAGCGCGGCGTGCAGGTGCAGCTGGCGCTGGCGCGCCTGTCGGGCTGGAACCCGGCGCTGCAGGTGTGGGGTATGTCGGCCACGCTGGGCAACCTGGAGGAGGCGCTGCACACCTTGCTGCCGCAGCCCGTGCTGGACGGGTCACAGCCACCGCCCGCCGTGCTGGTGCAGGGCCGCATCGACAAACGGCTGGATGTGCAGGTGATGCTGCCCGCGCGGGCCGACCGCTTTGCGTGGGCGGGCCACATGGGGCTGAGCCTGCTGCCGCAGGTGGTGCAGTCGATCGAAGCGGCGGCGTCCACCTTGGTGTTCACCAACACCCGGTCGCAAGCAGAGCGCTGGTACCAGGCGCTGCTGGAGGCACGGCCCGACTGGGCGGGCGCCATCGCGCTGCACCATGGGTCGCTGGGGCACGAGGTGCGCGACTGGGTGGAGCACGGCCTGAAGGCCGGGCAGCTCAAGGCCGTGGTGTGCACATCGAGCCTGGACCTGGGCGTGGACTTTTTGCCGGTGGAGCAGGTGCTGCAGATCGGTTCGGCCAAGGGCGTGGCGCGGCTGGTGCAGCGTGCGGGCCGCTCGGGCCATGCGCCGGGGCGCAGCTCCAGCATCACGCTGGTGCCCACGCACAGCCTGGAGCTGGTGGAGGCCGCCGCCGCGCGCCACGCCCTGGCGCAGGGCCGCATTGAGGACCGGCACACTCCGCGTGCGCCGCTCGACGTGCTGGTGCAGCACCTGGTCACCGTGGCGCTGGGCGGCGGCTTTGTGCCCGATGCGCTGCTGGCCGAAGTGCGCCGCGCACCGGCCTATGCCGCATTGGCTTACAACGACTGGCAATGGACGCTGCAGTTCGTGCGCCAGGGCGGCGCATCGCTGGCCACCTACCCGGACTTTCACCGCGTGGTGCCCGACGACGAAGGTATCTGGCGCGTGCCCGATGCCCGCCTGGCGCGCCGCCACCGCAGCAACATCGGCACCATCGTGAGCGATGCCAGCATGCAGGTGCAGTTTGTGAGCGGCGGGCGCCTGGGGTCGGTGGAAGAGAGCTTTATCGCCCGGTTGCGCAAGGGCGATGTGTTCATGTTTGCAGGCCGGCTGCTGGAGCTGGTGCGCACCCAGCAGATGACGGCCTATGTGCGCATCGCCCCCAGGGGCAGCGCCGCACTGCCGCGCTGGAGTGGCGGGCGCATGCCGCTGTCGAACACGCTGGCCGATGCGATGCTGGAACAGCTGGCGCAGGCCGAGCACGGCGAATTCACCACGCCCGAGATGCGCTGCGTCCGGCCACTGCTGGAGCTGCAGCAGGCCTGGTCGGCCCTGCCCACCCCGGGCCGCCTGGTGGCCGAAACCCTGCACACGCGCGAGGGCTGGCACCTGTACCTGTACCCGCTGGCGGGGCGCCTGGTGCACCTGGGGCTGGCCGGTCTGCTGGGCTGGCGTGCGTCGCAGCAGGTGCCCAACACCTTCTCCATCGCGGTCAACGACTATGGGCTGGAGCTGCTGTCGGCCAAGCCGGTGGACTGGGCCACGCTGCTGCCGCGGCTGATTGGCGAAGGCACGCACACCACCATCGGTCGCGGGCTCGAAGACGAAGTGCTGGCCAGCCTGAACGCCACCGAGATGGCGCGCAGGCGCTTTCGCGAGATCGCGCGCATCGCGGGCCTGATCTTTCAGAGCCACCCGGGCGAGCAGCGCAGCAGCCGCCAGCTGCAGGCTTCGTCGTCGCTGTACTACGACGTGTTTGCGCAGTACGACCCCGACAACCTGCTGCTGGCCCAAGCACGCGCCGAGCTGCTGACGAACGAGCTGGACATGGACCGGCTGGCCCGCACGCTGCGCGGCATGCAGGCGCAGACCCTGTCCATCCACGCCCTGGAGCGCCCCACCCCGTTTGCCCTGCCGCTGATGGTGGAACGCTTTCGCGAGCGCCTGAGCACCGAGACCCTGGCCGACCGGCTGGCGCGCATGGTGCAGGCGCTGGAGCAGGCGGCCGACGCGACCACGGGCACCCACCTGGCGCAGCACGCGGTGCAGTCCACAGATATGGCGTGGGACCTGCCCGATAGCTCCGGCGCCCGCACACAACGCGCGCGCCGTGCAGCGGGCGGGGACACCCCCCGCCGCACCCGCAGACGCCACGGATTCTGAGGACGATGACCACGCTCCCCCTTCACACCGCAGCCCTAGGAACGCCGGCTGTCCCTACGCTCCTCGTCGGTGCGCACGCCATTACCCTGCCCTGCGGCACCGCACTGCAACTGCTGCCCCAGCGCGCCCTGTGGTGGCCCGCCGCGCACATGGTGCTGGTGGCGGATGTGCATTTCGGCAAGGCCGCCACCTTCCGCCGCGCGGGCCAGCCGGTGCCCCACGGCACCACGGCCGACAACCTGGCGCGGCTGGACGCGGTGCTCGCTGCCACCGGCGCCGATCACCTGGTGTTTCTGGGTGACTTCCTGCACGCGCGCAGCGGCGCGGCCGATGCGCTGTGGCAGCAGCTGCTGCCCTGGCGCCAGCGCCATGCCCGTATGGCGATGACCCTGGTGCGCGGCAACCATGACCAACATGCGGGCGACCCACCGGCCGCGCTGGCAGTGGCGCTGGTCAACGAGCCCTGGTTGCCCTGTGCCGATGCGCCGGTGCTGGCCTGTCACCACCCGCAGGCTGTGGCAGGCCACACGGTGCTCGCCGGGCATCTGCACCCCACGCTGCGGCTGCGCGGCCCGGCGCGCGATGCACTGCGGGCGCCTTGCTTTGGCTGGGGCGACGGGCAGTTGATCCTGCCCGCCTTCGGGGCTTTCACCGGCACGGCACCCGACACCCTGCCCGCGCACTGGACGCAGTTTGCCGTCCTGCCTGGCCGCGTGTTGGCGGTTCCTGGGGGGAGTTCCTAGGGTCTGCGGGGGGTGGCGCGCGAGCGCCAACGGGGTCAAACTGCAGAAGGCCGCAGGGTGATTACCACCTATTTGGTGAAAAAAAGTGCCCTGGGCTTATGATAATTTTGCATTGTGAGATTCGATTGCAAAAACAGCGGGCAGTGACAGCCCCGAGCAAGGAGAATCAGAGAGCATCCGCGTTTGGCCCCGCTGCGACGCAGCCGGGGGCATCTACCTACTCTGTTTCGTGAGACAAGCCATGACGACCCAGCAACCTTCCATCATCTACACCCTGACCGACGAAGCACCCCGTCTGGCCACGGCTTCCTTCCTGCCCATCATTCGCACGTTTGCGGCACCGGCAGGCATCAACGTGCTGGAGAGCGACATCTCGGTGGCAGCGCGCATCCTGGGTGAGTTCTCCGACTACCTGACCGAAGAACAGCGCGTGCCCAACAACTTGGCCGAGCTGGGCAAGAAGACGCTGCAGCCCGATGCCAACATCATCAAGCTGCCCAACATCTCCGCGTCCGTGTCGCAGCTCAAGGCAGCCATCGCCGAGCTGCAGGCCAAGGGCTACGCCCTGCCCGACTACCCGGACCAGCCCAAGGACGACAAAGAGAAAGAAATCAAGGCCCGCTACAGCAAGTGCACCGGCTCGGCCGTGAACCCCGTGCTGCGCGAAGGCAACTCCGACCGCCGTGCGCCCAAGGCCGTGAAGGAATACGCCCGCAAGAACCCGCACAGCATGGCCGAGTGGAGCCAGGCCTCGCGTTCGCATGTGTCGCACATGCACGCCGGCGACTTCTACCACGGCGAAAAGTCCATGACGCTGGACCGCGCCCGTGACGTGAAGATGGAGCTGATCACCAAGAGCGGCAAGGCCATCGTCTTGAAGCCCAAGGTCAGCCTGCTCGACCGCGAAGTGATCGACAGCATGTTCATGAGCAAGAAGGCGCTGCTGGAGTTCTACGAGAAGGAAATCGAAGACGCGCGCAAGACCGGCGTGATGTTCTCGCTGCACGTGAAGGCCACGATGATGAAGGTGTCCCACCCCATCGTGTTCGGCCACTGCGTGCGCATCTTCTACAAGGACGCGTTCGCCAAACACGCCAAGACCTTTGAAGAGCTGGGCGTGAACGTGAACAACGGCATGGTGGACCTGTACACCAAGATCGAGACCCTGCCGCAAAGCCAGCGCGACGAGATCAAGCGTGACCTGCACGCCTGCCACGAGCACCGTCCCGAGCTGGCCATGGTCGACTCGGCCAAGGGCATCACCAACTTCCACTCGCCCAACGACATCATCGTGGACGCCTCCATGCCCGCCATGATCCGCAACGGCGGCAAGATGTGGGACGCCAACGGCCGCCTGAAGGACGTGAAGGCCGTGATGCCCGAATCGACCTTCGCCCGCATCTACCAGGAGATCATCAACTTCTGCAAATGGCACGGCGCGTTCGACCCCAAGACCATGGGCACGGTGCCCAACGTGGGCCTGATGGCCCAGCAAGCCGAGGAATACGGCAGCCACGACAAGACCTTCGAGATCCCCGAAGACGGCGTGGCCAACATCACTGACCTGGCCACCGGCGAAGTGCTGCTGAGCCAGAACGTGGAGCAAGGCGACATCTGGCGCATGTGCCAGGTGAAGGACGCCGCGATCCGCGACTGGGTGAAGCTGGCCGTGAACCGCGCCCGCAACTCCGGCATGCCCGTGGTGTTCTGGCTCGACTCGTACCGTCCGCACGAAGCGCAGCTGATCACCAAGGTCAAGATGTATCTGCACGAGCACAACACCACCGGCCTGGACATCCAGATCATGAGCCAGGTGCGTGCGATGCGCTACACGCTGGAGCGCGTGATCCGTGGCCTGGACACCATCAGCGCCACCGGCAACATCCTGCGCGACTACCTGACCGACCTGTTCCCCATCATGGAACTGGGCACCTCGGCCAAGATGCTGTCCATCGTGCCTTTGATGGCCGGCGGCGGCATGTACGAAACCGGCGCGGGCGGCTCGGCGCCCAAGCACGTGCAGCAGCTGGTGGAAGAAAACCACCTGCGCTGGGATTCGCTGGGTGAATTCCTGGCGCTGGCCGTGTCGCTGGAAGACCTGGGCCTGAAGACCGGCAACGGCAAGGCCAAGATCTTGGCCCAGACGCTGGACGCCGCCACAGGCAAGCTGCTGGACAACAACAAGAACCCCTCGCCAAAGACCGGCCAGCTGGACAACCGTGGCAGCCAGTTCTACCTGGCCCTGTACTGGGCGCAAGAGCTGGCCACGCAAACGGCCGATGCCGAACTGGCCCAACTGTTCGCCCCACTGGCCAAGCAACTGGCCGACAACGAGCAGACCATCGTGGCCGAACTGGCTGCCGTGCAGGGTGCACCCGCCGACATCGGTGGCTACTACCTGCCCGACGTGGCCAAGCTGGACGCCGTGATGCGCCCCAGCAAGACGCTGAATGAAGCCCTCAAGGCCGTGGCGGCCTGAGTCCGGCCCCACCGCTGCAGCGGCCCTGTGCTGCAGCGGCAAATGAAAAAGGCCCCGCTCTGCGGGGCCTTTTTTCATGGCGCGGCGGGAACCGCAAGAAAAAACAATCTACGGCCGCTCGCGGTCGGCCACGCGGGTATTCAGCGCCGCCGGCACATAGCCAGGCAGGAAGGCGCAGCCCTTGCCGAACGTGGCCTCCATGCCTGCGCACTGCTGCGCAATGCCCTCGGGCGTGGGCTTGTCGCCCGCGTCCACCCAACGCAGCAGCGCGGTCATGAGCGTGGGGTAGGTGGGGTCGCTCAGGTAGCTGTGGGTGTTGTGCTGGGTGAAGGTCTGCACCAGGCGCGCCGCACTGCCGCCTTGCGCCATGGTGGCCCGGAAGGCCGCGTCCAGCTCGACAAAGGCCGTGGGGTCGTCCACGCCTTTCACGGTGAGCACGGGCACGGGGATGCGGCCGGTCAGGTCGGTGTCCTGCGCAAAGCGGGCCACGGCGGCGGGGTCTGCACGGTAGCGCAGCACGGCGGCGTTCAGAGCTGCGTCGTCGGGCGAGCCCTGGTACGACACCCCCCGGTTGCCAAACGGACTGGCGCCGCCCGTGCGGTGCTGCACCACGTCGCGGAAGTGGAAGGTGGCCCAGTTCATGTGGCCCTGGATGGAGCTGGCCGGGATGCGGATCACATCCACGATGGTTTTGACTTTGCGCTGCTGCTCGGGCGTGCGCTCGGCCACCGGCTTGTTCAGCGCCAGGCATTCGTTCACGCGTGCGGCCAGGTCCGCCTGGGTCATCGCCGCATCGGCAGGCAGGCCGATGTTCAGCGGGTACTGCACCTCGGTGGGCCGGGGGTGGTTGTTGCATAGGTACTGGTAGACCACGCGCAGGTCGGTGCGAAAGTCGTAAGAGCGCGTTCCGCCCGCCAGCACGCCGCTGGTGAGCAGCACGGCGTCGTAGGGGCGCTTGCCATCGGCCGTGGTCTGGAACATCTCAGCCCCCTTGGCCGCCACGCTGGCGCCCCAGGACTGGCCGTGCAGGATGGTGCGCTGCGGCTGGGCGACGTGGCGCACGAAGATCTGGCGCAGCCGCTCGGTGTCCTCGGCCGCGGCACGCACCTCCACACCGCCCTGGCGGAAGGTGCTGCCCGCCCAGGCGTACCCCGCGCGGACCATGATGGCCCAGCGCTCCAGGTCCTCCACCGACCGCTCCATCTTCGGCGCGCCCAGTGCCGGGCCTCCGTGGGCGTGCAGCACCAGGTGGCCGTTCCACTGCTGAGGCACCGCCACCAGGTAATACGCACCGGCCGAGTCCTTGCCCGACAGGCAGCGGGCGATGGGCGCCAGGTCCTTGGGGCACGGGGTGGCCGTGGGCGCGGCCTCGGCCGTGGCACTCACCGGCGCCGAAGCTGGTGGTTGTGTGGGCACCGGCGCGCAGGCAGAAAGCAGGCAGGTCACGCCGGCCAGCGCCAAGGCTGGCAGGGTGCGTGGTGTGGCACGGGGGGTAGGCATGGGTCGGGTCTCCGTTGTCTTTTTTGTCCGCGCTGGGCGTCGAGTTAAATACTACAAGTTTGATAGCATCTCAGTCATGATTCACTAGCGCTACGGGCCATTTTTACCCATATCTGCATGCTTGACCCCACACGGCAGCACCCAGGGCACCTTGGCGCCCCGGGACAGGGCTCAGGGTCAGAACTTGCCCATATAGTCGCGCTTGCCCAGTTCCACGCCGTTGTGGCGGGCGATGGCGTAGGTCGCGTTCACGTGGAAGAAGAACTGGGGCAGGCCGTAGTGCAGCAGGTAGTGTTCGCCCACAAACTGCTTTTCGCGCGGCGTGCCGGGCTGGATGGTGATCTGGCGCGTGGCAGCCTCGGCAAACGCGGCCTGCGGCAGGCTGTCGATGAACGCCAGCACGGTGCTGATGCGCTCGTTCAGGTCGGCAAAACCGGGGCGCTCGGCGTCGGGCAGCGAAGGCACCTCCACACCGGCCAGGCGCGCGGCCACGCCCTTGGCAAAGTCGCAGGCGATCAGCACCTGGCGGGCCATGGGAAACATGTCGGGGAACAGTCGGGCCTGCAGCAATGCGTCCGGCTCGATCTTGCGGGCAGCGGCATGGGCCTCGGTCTTGGCCAGGATGTCTTGGAGCGAGCCCAGCATCTGGCGAAAGACAGGGATGCTGGCGTTGTACATGGGGTTCGTCATGGGCGGTGTCCTGGAAGTGCGTTGAAAACAAAGGGCGCCGTTGCGGACCCTGCCAAACAGGGCCCCGGCGCCACCGACCGCGATTGCAACACAGGCCCGCGCGGCGTGCTGGGCGCCGTACAGAGCCCCCGCCCCGTGGCCCCTTCAGGCCGCTGCCGGCACGGGCCGTGCCGCCCGCGCTGCCACGCCCACCCCCACGAGCGCCGCCGACACCACGCTCAGGCCCAGCGTCACGGCCGAGCCGTAGAAGATGCCCGCCGTCATGCCGTGGTCCAGCATGGCGCCAAACACCGGCGCCGCCAGGCAAAAGCCCAGGTCCAGCCCCGAGTACACCGTGCCATACACGCGGCCCGTGGCACCGGGGGGCGCGGCGCGCTTGATCAGCATGTCGCGCGAGGGGCCCGCCAGGCCCGTGCCCAGCCCCGCCACCGAGGCCACCACCAGCGCCGCCATGCCGGGCAGCAGCCCCGAGGCCACCACCACCAGCAGCGCGGCCGAGCCCAGCAGGCACACGGAGATGATCTTCTCCAGCCGCTGCACACGCCCCACCAGAAAGCCGCCCACCAGCATGCCTGCCGCGCCACACAGCATGTAGCCCGTGACCACCATGGCCGTCACGCTCAGCGGCAGGCCGTACATGGACTGCAGCGCCGGGCTGGCAAAGCTCTGGATGGCGCTGAGTGCGCAGGTGCTCCAGAAGAAGAACGAGAAACACAGCCACACCGAAGGCAGCTTGAGGAAGGCCATGGGGTGCTCGGGCTTCACCGCCGCCGCGCCGCCCTTGGCCTGGTGGGCCCAGGCTCCCTGGCGGTCGTCAATGGCATCGCGGTTCCACACCATGATGGCCAGCACCGTGAGGGCCAGCAGCGCGCCGCACAGGCAGGCCGTGCGCCACGAGCCCGTAGCGGTAGCAATGCCCGCCATGAACACCGGCGCCGTCGCCCAGCCCAGGTTGCCGCTGATGCCGTGCACCGAGAAGCCATGCCCCAGGCGCTGGGGCGACACACGCTTGTTCAGAATCGTGAAGTCCACCGGGTGGAACGGCGCATTGCCCAGCCCGGCCAAAGCCGCCGCGAGCAGCAGGCCCGTGTAGCCCTGCGCCGTGCCAGCCGCCAGGCCTGCGGCGGCAAAGCTCGACAGCGCAAAAAACATCACCGGCCGCGCGCCCACACGGTCCACCAGGAAACCCGACAGCGCCTGGCCCACGCCCGAGATCACGAAGAACACCGACACCAGCAGGCCCAGCTCGGAATAACTGAAGCCGAACTCCCCGATCAGCCACGGAAACAGAGGCGGCAGCAGCATGTGAAAGAAATGCGAGCTGCCGTGGGCCAGACCGATCAGGCCGATGGTGCGGGCGTCCTGCCGCAGGGGGACGGGGTTGGCAGTCGTGGCGGTAGCGCCGGAGGTGGAAGCAGTCATGGGTTGGATCTTAGGCAGCATGCCCTCGGCAGGTTTACGATAGACGGCCAATTTCTATCGCAAACATGCCAAACCCACCCACCAGGCCCCCCACCCCTACCGAACCGGTGGTGGAACACTTCGCCGCCGAGGTCGTGCCTCGCGCCCAGGCCGGCAAGCCGCGCGGGATGTCGTACGTGGACTCGCTCACGCCCGAGCTTTTTGTGCCCACCGCCGCCCGCCCGGTGCGCGCCAAGCTGCGCTGGCTGGCCGCCGACACGCAGGTGATGCCCCACAGCCACCCCTGGGCACAGGTGGCGATATCGACCACGGGCGTGATCCGGCTCACAGTGAACCACGGCACCTACATCGTGCCGCCCTCGCGCGCGCTGTGGATTCCGCCCGGTGTGGAACATGCCGTGACCATGGTGGAAGACGCCGACCTGCGCACGCTCTACTTCCACCAGCCCCGGGGGCGCTGCGGCCCCGGCGTGCCGCGCGACCAGGAAGACGCATGGCGCCAGTGCCGCGTGCTGGAGGTGTCCGACCTGCTGCGCGCCCTGGTGCGCGAGATGCCTACCACGCCCGATGGTGGCGCCGCGATCAGCCCCGCCGACCTGCGGCGCGAGCAGCACCTGAGCGCCCTGGTGCGCGACGAACTGGCCCGCGCCGCCGCCGTGAAGCTGGGCGTGGACCTGCCCCAGGACAAGCGCCTGCGCCACCTGTGCGAGGCCGTGTTGGCCGACCCCACGCGCCACGACACCCTGGCCGACTGGGCGCAGGACACGGGCGCCAGCCCCCGCACCGTGGCACGCCTGTTTCGCTCCGAGCTGGGCAGCACCTTCACCCAATGGCGCCAGCAGGTGATCCTGGCCAAGGCCGTGTCGCTGGCCGCCGGCCGCATGCCCATGGGCCAGATCGCCGCCGAGCTGGGCTACAGCGCCAGCGCCTTCAGCGCCATGGTGCGCAAGTCGGTGGGGCAGCCGCCGGGGCGGTTTCTGGGGCAGCAGCAGCCGGCGGCTGCGGTCCCGTAGCCCCGTGCGGTGCGTGCAGCCGAAGCTGCCGGGCGTTATGGGATGACTTCGCCGCACGGGGCCTTGGCCAGGGTGTACGGGAGCTCGGTGAGCCCTATCTGCCTGCTATTGCCCCTGTGTGCTAGAACCATATGCCCAGGCAGCTATGAAAAAGTGAGCATTCAGATACCCCGATGACTGCAGCGCGCCGCGACTGCCGCTAAGGTGTCGGCCTGTTCGCCCCACCCTGCCGAGCCCCATGACCACTCCACAGCCCCCACACACCTTCCACAGCTACGAACCCCGCCTGGGCCACGGCCTGCCGCACGACCCGTTCAACGCCATCGTGGGGCCGCGCCCCATTGGCTGGATTTCCACGCAAAGCGCCACGGGCACGACCAACCTCGCGCCCTACAGCTTCTTCAACGCCTTCAACTACGTGCCCCCCATCGTGGGCTTTGCCAGCATTGGCTACAAGGACACAGTACGCAACGTGCAGGCCACGGGCGAGTTCGTGTGGAACCTGGCCACCCGCGACCTGGCCGAGGTGATGAACCAAAGCTGCGCCGCCGTGCCACCTGAAGTGAGCGAGTTCGACCTGACCGGTCTGACCCCCCTGCCCTCCACCCGCGTGCGCCCCCCACGCGTGGCCGAAAGCCCGGTCACCTTTGAATGCCGCAGCACGCAGATCCTGCAGCTGCAGGGGGTGGACGGGGCCCCGGTGGACACTTGGCTGGTGCTGGGCGAGGTGGTGGCCGTGCACATCGATCAGGCGCTGCTGAAGGGCGGCGTGTACGACACCGCGAACGCGGGGCACATCCTGCGCGGCGGCGGTCCGGCGGACTATTTCACAGTGGGGCCGGAGCAGCTGTTCAGGATGTATCGGCCCCGTTGAGTTCCAGGCGCTCAGCGCTGCAGCGGGGCGCACAGCCCGCCCTGGGGGGGGCGTGCCCATTGTTCCAGCCAGGCCCAGACGCGCTGCACGCCATCTGCCGGGTGCTCGCCGTCTGCTACCCGCTGTTGCAGGCCATGGTCTGCCCCTGGGAGTCGGCGTACGCACCAACCGGCAGGTGAACGCGGCGCCGCCCGTTTCGCAAACAGTTCGTAGGCCTGCGCAGGCACCAGCGCATCTTCAGCCCCCCACACCTGTAACACCGGCCAGGGGCTGTCGATGAGCGGCTGCGCCACTGGCCAGTGCCACAGGTCGCGCCAATAACCCAGGCTGCGCCCTTGCACCACCACGCTGTCGTGGGGGGCCCCTGCCACGAGCTGCCCCAGCGCGGTCCAGTCGCCCTCTGCACCCATGCGGCGGGCTTGCAGTGCCCCTGCCTCCTGGGGGTCCAGGCCGCTGGCCCCAATGAGCACCAGACCGGCCAGATGGGGCACCTCAGGGGCCAGCGCGGGCAGTAGCTCGGCCCCTTCAGAGATACCCACGAGCAGCTGCGGCACGGCGGGCTGGCCCTGGCGCTGCAGTGCATCTGCAAGCAGCGCCGCGCGCGCCTGGGCGAACCAGGTGGAGTGGCGGTCTTGCAGCACAAATGGGTGGGGGCAGTCGGCGGGCTTTGTCTGTGACTGGGGATCGACCCCGGGCTTGTGCAGCACCAGCACCTGCGCGTGCAGCAGGCCGGCAAAGTAACGGTCCGCGATGGGACCCATGCCCGCGCAGCCCGAGCCAGGGATGACGATCACGCGGTAACGCAGCGGCGCGGTGCGCTCCGCGCGCTGCAGGGTCTGGAGCACAGCACCGCCCACGCCCGGCATGGCCCGCAGAATGAACCCTGCGTCCTGCGCTGGGCCCTGCTCGACGGCGATCCCTTGAAGGTCTGCCTGTGCCGCAGCAGCGCCTTCAGGTGCGCGCGGGGCCGTACAACCCACCAGCGCCATGGCCAGGGCGGCAGACGCAAAAAAGGCCAGCGCAGGGCTGGCCTTGGGGAGGACGGGCACCGCACTGGCCGGTGCCCGCAAGGGCTGCGGGTGCACGGTGGGACGCACTGCGGCTTACTTGAGGATCAGCACCTGCTCGGGCTGCTGCGGTTGCGGCACGGGCATGGGCTGGCCGCCTTGTTGGTAAACCACCGGTGGGCGCACGCCGCGCGCCAAGTTGGCGTCGGTGTAGCCCAGTTGCACCGCGAGCTGCTGGTACACGTCCTGCGCCAACGACAGCGAGGTTTCGCGCATCACCTTGGCCCGGTTGGGGGGCGCAATGTCGCCACGGATCGACAGGATCTTGGTGTCGTTGCCTTCGCCCTGGGCGGAGAACGCGGCCTTGATCTCGTAGGTCTTGGTGTTGATGAGCGAGAAGTCGGCCAGGAGCTGCAGGCCGTACTGGCGCGTGGCGCTGGTGGTGCCCTGCAGGGGCGAGAGCGCGTCGGTGAACTCGATGCTGGACACCACGCCAAACAGCACGTAGTCGGCGCCGTTGAACTCGCCCTTCTTGATGCGGGTGATCACGTCGTTGACCTGGGGCTGTGCCTGGGGCGTGGCCATCTTGCCGCCCTGCACCTGGTTGAGCACCTGCTCGGCCTTGCTGGGCTGGGGCTTGCCAGCGTCAAAGCCCTTGCCCTGCACCAGACGGAAGTACGTGCCCTGCAGGATGGCGCCCTTGATGTCGTTGGTGTAGCCGCCCAGCTCGCGCTGCTCGATGTAGCTGTAGCGCCCGGCCACATAAGTGCCGCTGGCCTGCTCGGACGCCTGCATGGACTGCTGGCCGGAGTACGAGCCCCCGCCGCCGTACATGCCATGGCTGTGGCTGCCGCCCTGGCTGACCTGGGCGCTCATCTGGCTGCTGCGCTGGTAGGTGCCGGCCATGAAGTATTCGGACACGCGCTGGGCATAGGCCAGGTCGGTCACGGCGATCTTGGGCGCGGCGCCGGGCTGCTGCGCCTGCGCGCCCGTGCCCCAGGCCAGCGTGGTGGCCGCGATCACGGCCAGGGCCGTGTGGAGGGTGATTCTGCGTTGCATGGTGTGCTCCTTGTGAGCTAACGGGAATTCATGAATCCATCGAGCGATGTGGCCTTAGCGCTCACATCCTTCGAAACTGGCGCGGCCCAGGCCAGCGGCCGCCGCGCTAGGGCCGCCCCGCCGCGCTGGCGGCGTCCCCCTTCCCGCGCGCAGCGCGAGAGAAAGGGGGAAGCGGCGCAGCCGCTCAGGGGGTTACCTCTTACTCGTCTTCCGGATTTCCTTTTCGTCCTGCCACTCGATCGTGCCTTCCTGCACATCAAACAGCTTCAGCGTGAACTTGTAGTACACGTCCTTGGTGCTGTTGTTCTGCTTGACGATGCTGGTCAGCTCGCCTTCCATGCTGTACTTGGCGGCGGTCATCTGGCCGACCTTGGCGGTGGTGCCCTGCTTGTACAGGCCGCTCTGGTTCTGGCGCTGCAGCTCGTCCACACCGGCCTGCATCTCGTTGATGGAGCGCACGAAGCGCACCTTGCCGGACTTGACCAGCGCAGTCTGGATGGAGTTCATCACGTTGGTGGTGTCGATGTACTCGCTGGTCTTGTTCTTCACGGTGGAGATCGTCACCGTGGGGCGGCCCTGGAAGATGCCGGTTTCGAGCAAACCGCCGGTCATCTTCTCGGCAATCATCTGCAGGTCGGTGGAACCGAACTCGTTGGTCACCAGCTCGACGGCCTTGGCGTCGCCGTAGTTGACCTGGCGGTCAAAACGCACGGTGGGCGACGACAGGTTCTGGCAGGCCGACAGGGCCAGGGTGCTGGCCGCAAAGGCCAGGATCAGCGCGCTGCGCTGGATGCGGTTCTTGGTGTTCATGTTGGTTTACTCCTCACTCAAACAGGGATTGGTGCGGCGCGATCAGCGCGGCTCCACATTCATTTCCAGGCGCAGATCGACAGCCGCAGAGGTAGGCGCCACGCTCTTGACAGTCTGCTGGCCCAAGCCCAGCACGCTCATCTGCTTCCAGGACTCGCCATCGCCCACCTGGTTGCCCACGTTGTCCAGCCACTTGAAGCGGTAGAACACGGTGCGGTCGGTGCGGCCCATGTTGGCCATGTCGGCCTGCACCACCAGGATGTCGTTCTTGCGCACGATGCGCATCTCGCGCACGGCGATGCTGTTGGCCTCGCCTCGCAGCGCCACCTTGGCCGCCACGGCCAGCGGCGTGGCGGGATCGTGCAACTGGGCGCTGGCGTTGCCAGCCAGGGTCATCAGGGCCGCGCACAGCACTGCAGGGATCGCGGCGGGGACAAAACGGGTTCTCATGCCAGAGGCTCCTTGAATGGGGTCAGAAACAGGGGTCAGTTCTTGGCAGCCGCTGCAGGCTGGGCGGCCGTGGGCTTGACGGTGGACGAGGGCACGGTACGGGCGCGGTTGTTGTTGGTGGTGCGCACCGGGGCCGCGGGTGCCGCTGCTGCGGCGGGAGCCGGCTGGGGTGCGGCCGCCACCGTGGGCAGCTGGCCCAGCATGGCCACGTCGCCGATCAACACGCTGTTGTCGTACATGCGCAGGGGCACCAGAGCATACTGGCCGTCGATCTTGATCGGCTGGGGCAACTGGCGACCATTGATGGTGACGGTGTGCTCGCCAGGAGGCAGGTAGCCACGGGCCACATACACGCGGCCGGGCAGCATGCGCCACAGGCGGTCGTCGGCCTGCTCGGTGGCCACCGAGGCTGCGGCACCGATGATGCCGCCGATCAGACCGCCACGCTTTTGCAGCTCGTTCTGCAGCACGCCCTTGGCCACGGCGCGGGTGAAGCCACGCAGCACCATGCCAGGCATTTCATCCTTGAGGGCACGGCGGGCCATAACGTTCACGTCCACCACTTTTTCGAGCTTGAGGTCGGTGCCAGCGGCCGACACCACCGTCAGGGGTGCGTCCTTGGAAGGCTCGATCACAGGGTACGAAATGCTGGCGGTGACCAGGCCCCGGCCGGTGGGCACGGGGATGGTGAAGGCCTTGGGCTTGCGCGCGGGGGCGTCGCCGGCTTCGACGATGAAGAGCACGTCGGTCATGCGCTGGCGGCGCTTCCAGGTGAAGCCGGTGCGGTTGTCCAGGCCGCGCAGGCCTTCCTCCAGTACGGGGGTGTCGGGCTTGAGCTCGATGGCCTTGCGGTAGCCGGGCGCGGCCAGGCCGGGCTCGTTGAGCATTTCGTACAGGAAGCCGGCCAGGTAGTGGCTCAGCGCGTTGGAGTAGCCGTTCTTGAGCGCCAGCACCTCGGGGTCGTTGAGGGTCTCGACGGGGTAGCCATTCAGCTCCTTGCCACCCGATGTGGCGCCCTTGGACTTGGCTTCTTCTTCAGCGGCCAGGGTTTCCTTGGCACGGAACTCGGCAATGATGGCTTCGCGCTCGTGGGTGCGCTTGATGTCCACGCGGGCGTTTTCAAAATCACCCACGGCCATGCGGTTGAGCGCCAGGCGCGTGGTCAGCCATACCTTTTCGTAATCCTGGCCTTCATAGACCTTCAGGCGCTCGCTCACCAGGGCGGCGCCCACGGTGCCCATCAGCTTGGAGGGGTTGGTCTTGGCGGTTTCTTCCCATTCCTTGACCTTGTTGTCGGCCAGCAGGAAGGCGTTGGTGCTGTCGGGATAGCGGCGGTCCATGCGCAGCAGTTCGCCGCGCTCCATGTTGAAGAGCAGCGCCGTTTTTTCTTCTTCGGTCTTGGCCGTGCTTTCCAGGCTGGCCAGCGCGGCGGGAATGCCGCCACTGCGCCCGGCGGTCTGCATGTCGGTGGCCAGCTTGTCATGGCTCTGCATGGTGGCGCAGCCGGTGAGGGCCGCGCTCAGTGCCAGGGCCCATAGCAGGCGCGGACGGAAACGGGGTGGGTGGGCGGTCATGGATGCTCCTTGCAGATCGGTCGGTTGCTCACCAGAAACACCCCGCGCTTACCACGCGCAGCCGTGCAACAGCCCCGCCAGAGGGAGGGTGCTTTGAATACGGCGTGCGTGGTGGAAGTCCGGTCAAGGCGGGCGCTGGCAGCCCGTGCGCCCCCTCCCGGCGCGGATACGTGCTGTGTGCGGCCCCCTCTGGCTGTGAGTTTCTTGGTTGTTGTGTATGGGGTTGTAGCCAGCCGCGGAATGTAGCAAAAGCTTGTATCTTTTCTGTAACCGTGTGGGGCCGGTGACACAGACGGACACAGGGGCCAGCACAGTGGGAGCATGGTGTGCATGTCATCCCTCCTGCTGCTGGCGCGGCATGCGGTACAGCCACACCACCCGCCCGCCGGGCGCACGCAGCTGGACGCTGGGCAGCCAGCCGGGCACCGCAAACTCCAGGCTGACCAGCCACGCGCCAGGCGCCAGCTCGGCCTGGGCCTTGGCAGCCGCGCGGGCCATGCTCTCGGGCCGTTGGAACAGGTACACCATCTGGTAGGCGCTCCAGTCGGCCTTCCACATATCGGCACGCTGTACCCGCGCCCAGGGGCAGCGCAGGGCGCACAGCAGGCGCAGCGGCCAGCTCCACTCCAGCCCGTCGAGCTGGGCGGCCGGGTAGGCATGGCGCAGGGCCTTGAGGCCATCGCCCAGGCCACAGCCTGCGTCGAGCACCCGCGCACCCAAAGGCAGCGGGGCCTGCACGGCCAGAGACTGCAGCGCATGGCGCGGCGTGGGGAACAGGGGCGCATCGCGCCACGCATTGAGCGGATAGACCAGCAGCAACAGCGAGAGCGGCACCAACCACGCCCAGGTGGGCAGGCTGGCCGCCCCCAGCAGCGCCAGCGACAACGGGAACCCTGCGGCAATCAGCCCGCGCCGCCACCAGCTGTCGCCCAGCACACTGGCAGCCGTGCCCAGCAGGCAGGCCACCAGCAAGGCGGCCACCGGGGGAACCGCGCGCTGCAGCGCCACAAAGATTAGCCACGCGCACGCCCACGCCGCCAGTGCGGGCAGGGGCCAGGGCATGCGCAGCGCGAGCATGGTTCTCCGTTCTCAGCGGCCAAAAATGCCGCGCAGCAGATTGACGGGGTTGACCACATTGCCCGCGTCCGTGCCGCCGTCGCCTGCTGGCGGCTGGCCTGCGGGCGCGCCGCCCATGCCGCTGGAATAAGCGCCTGTGCCGCCCGACGATGCAGCGGGTGCTGCGCCCATGCCACCACGGCGCCCCTGCATCTCCTCGCCCAGCATGGCCATGGTGTGTGACTTCACCCGCACGCGCACCGACCATTCAGGCTCCCACGCAGCCTTGGGGTCGGCCGGGCGGGGTGGGTACACGATGTGGCTCTCGCCACCGTAGGCCATCATGCGCAACATGGGCGTGGCATCGCGCCCACCGCCCGCAAAGATGCCCTGCGGGATGGCGCATTGGGTGGTCTCGGGCTGCAGCAGCACGCGCTCCTTGAGCCAGCGGTCGATGGTGGCGGGCGATAGGTAGTCGAACAGGCCCATGCCAGTGTCCGGCATCTCGGCGCTGGACCACATGATGAGATCGTCCCCGCTCTGTGACATGGCATGCAGGTAGTAGGCGCGCGCATTGCGCACGGGCTGCCAGCTGGTGCCCATGCTGTCCTGCGGCTTGCCGGTGGTGCGCAGGTCGATGGCGGGCATCAGGTCCTGCGCCGCGCCCAGGGAAAATTTCATGGACGCAGGCACGCCGTCGCCACGCACCTGGTGCTCGCCCACCACCGAGCTGTCCCGCGACAGGCTGACCTGGTTGCGTTCGTTGGGGTACAGCGCATAGGCCGGGCCCACGCGCGGGCCCCGGTCCGGCACGGCACGGCCCGCGAAGGCCTGGGCGTAGTCGGAGGGCTTGGCACGTGCCAGATCGATCACGCGGGGCTGGCCCGCACGCACCGCGCTACCGCAGCCCCAGTACAGCAGGATGCGACCCTTGGGCTGCTGCTGTTGCTGGTACTCACGCGGCACTTCGCCCGGCTCGGTCTGCGTGGGCTGGGCACGCGGAGGGATCAGCGGCAAGGACTCGCCCATGCGCATGCCGGGCGGGATGGACTGGCTGGCCTCGACGCCGGGGCGCAGGCTGTTGTGCAAAGCGATATCGATGACGCGCGGCGGCATGATGGACATGGCGCGGGCGTTGCCATACGACGTGTTGCTGCCGCCCCCCATGCCCGGCGCAGCGCCGCCGCCCATGCCCCCCATGAGGCCGCCGAGCATGCCGCCACCACCGGGCAGGCTGTCCATCTCGGGCATGCCGGCCATGGTGCCGGTGGACAGGTCCATCCACAGCTGCACCTTGGGAGCCTTGGTGTTTTGGGCCTGGGCGCCCAGGCTGGCAATGCACAGGCCAGCGGCCAGGCAGGCGGGGGTCAGGTAGCGCAAAGGGGTTGTCATCAGGTCTGCTCCAGGAGATACATGGATCACCCGGCAAACCATCATGGGCCGCAAAGCAGCGTCGTCGCCGCCCTGTGAAGAGGCCTTGCGGTCAACCCGGGTGTGTTGAACGCAGCGCAGTGTAGGCCCCGCAAGGACGCATTTTGCCCCTGCAAGTTACTTGTGGAAACCGTTTGTGTGCGCTATTTCACGCCATCTTGCGCGGCAACAACCTCGCGCCCCGGAGCGATGAGAGGGTCAGCCGCGCAGGCGGTCGATCAGACCGTTCAAAGCCTCCAGCGACCCGAACTGGATCGCCAGCTCGCCCATGTCCTCCACCCGGCCGTTGCGCTTGACGCGTTTCTTGACGCGCACTTCGACCTCGGCCATGAGCAGGTCCGACAGTTCTTCTTCCACACGCTTGAGGTCGCGCGACTTTTCCTTCTGGGGCTTTTGCGGCACCAGGCTGAACTCGGCGCCGATCTTTTTGACCAGGGCCTCGGCTTCGCGCACCGACAGCTTCTTGGCCGCGATCTGGTTGCCGGCCGTGATCTGCGCGGCGCGGTCCAGCGACAGCAGTGCACGCGCATGGCCCATGTCGATGTCGCCCGCCATCAGCATGGTCTGCACCGGCTCGGCCAGATTCAACAGGCGCAGCAGGTTGCTGGCGGCGCTGCGCGAGCGGCCCACGGCCTGGGCAGCCAGCTCGTGCGTCAGGCCAAACTCCTTGACCAGGCGCTGCAGGCCCTGGGCTTCTTCCAGCGGGTTGAGGTCTTCCCGCTGGATGTTTTCGATGAGCGCCATGGCGGCGGCCGACTCGTCCGGCACATCGCGCACCAGCACCGGCACCTCGGCCAGGCCCGCCAGGCGGGAGGCCCGAAAACGCCGCTCGCCCGCAATGATTTCGTACTTGCCCGCGTGTTCACCCCCCGCGAGGCGCCGCACCAGGATAGGCTGCATGACGCCCTGGACCTTGATGGACTCGGCCAGCTCGTACAGCGCGCCCTCGTCCATGCGCGTGCGCGGCTGGTACACACCCGGCACCAGCTCGGAGAGCGGCAGGCTGCTGGGCAGGCCCGCTTCGGCGGCCTGGGCCTGCTCCACTTTGTCTTCTACCTTGGGGCCCAGCAGGGCTTCCAGGCCTCGGCCGAGGCCCTTGGGTTTTTTGGTGACCATGAAATGCGTCTCGCGAAAGGAAAAGGAAAGGGCTAAGAATCAGCGGTCGATGATGACCAGCGTGCCGTGGCTGCCGGGCGCCACGGCGTGGGCCACGCCAGCGGGCACGATGAACACCTCGCCCGCATTCACCTCGGTGACCTGCCCTTGCAGGGCGAGGCGCATGCAGCCGTCCAGCACCAGCAGGGCTTCGTCAAAGTCGTGCGATTCGTCGGGATAGGCCGCGTCGTCCATGCGCAGCACCTTGACGTTGGCGCCCGCAGCCTGGCCCACCACCGTGGAGTTCCAGGCGCGGGGCAGTTGGTCGGCAATGGCGGGCAGGCTGATCTTGGTCATGGGTCGGCAACAAGGGTTCAAAACATCAACGCGCAGAGCGGCTCGCCACGCGGCGCCGCTTGCGACTGCGCCACAGGCGCAGCCACACACCGAACCCGATGGCCAGCAGCACCAGGGCCAGCATGAACTGCCCCAGCGCGCCCACCACCACCGCGCTGCTGGGCAGCAGCCAGGCCAGCACCACTTGCAGCGCATCGAGCGGCCAGTAGAGCGCCACAGGACGCCGCGCCATCATGGGTAATTGGCTCTGTGCAACACCCGCCGTATCCGGGCGCTTGCGCCAAAAAGCCCACCGGCTCATGCCGGGGTGGCGAGCTGCATCAGCCAGCCGCGCCCCTCGTCCCAGTCACCCAGCCCGGATTCGGCATTGATGTGCCCGCGCTCGCCATAGTCCACACACCGCGCACCCCAGGCCTGGGCCAGCCCTTCGGCGCGCTCGAAGCTGCAGTACGGGTCGTTGCGGCTGCCCACCAGCACAGCCGGAAACGGCAGCGGCTGGCGCGCAATGGGCGCCCAGCCGTGGATCTGCGCAGCCAGGTCGGGCCGCTCCACATCGCCCGGCGCCACCAGCAGCGCGCCGCGCACCTTGGCCGCGTGGCGGGTGTGCGCCGCCCACCAGGCGGTGAGGATGCAGCCCAGGCTGTGCGCCGCCAGCACCACGGGGCCATCCGCATCGGCCACAGTTTCTTCCAGGCGTGCAGACCAGTCGCCGCGCAGCGGGCGCATCCAGTCGTGCTGCTCCACGCGCTGGTAGCCGTGCGCGGCCTCCCAGCGGCTTTGCCAGTGGTCGGGGCCAGAGTTCTGCCAGCCAGGCAGCAGCAGGATGTTGGAGGCCTTCATTACTATCAAATTAATAGCTGCTGCCGCATATTCTTCAAGCGCCTGCAGCCATTTTGGCCATGGAAGAGGCTGCTGGAGGCATGGTTTGCACACGCTCGACCATCTCCTGCGCAAACTCCACAAAGGCCTGGCTGCCCTTGGCGGCCGGGTCAAACACCACACCGGGCAGGCCATAGCTGGGCGCCTCGGCCAGGCGCACGTTGCGCGGAATCACACTGTTGAACACCTTGTCGCCAAAGTGGCCCTTGAGCTGGTCGCTCACCTGCTGCTGCAGCGTGATGCGCGGGTCGAACATCACGCGCAGCAGGCCGATGATCTGCAGGTCGGCATTGAGGTTGGCGTGCACCTGCTTGATGGTGTTGACCAGGTCGGTCAGGCCTTCCAGCGCGAAGTATTCGCACTGCATGGGCACTATCACGCCGTGGGCACTGCACAGGCCGTTGAGGGTGAGCATCGACAGCGACGGAGGGCAGTCGATCAGCACGAAGTCGTAGTCACCATCGGCCTCCGCCAGCGCGGATTTGAGGCGCTTTTCGCGGTGCTCCAGCGCCACCAGTTCCACCTCGGCCCCGGCCAGTTCGCGGTTGGCGCCCAGCACCCAGTAGCCACATTTGTCCGACAGCACGGCCGCCTCTTTCACCGAGGCGGATTCGAGCAGCACGTCGTACACCGTGAGGTCGAGGCTGCGCTTGTCCACGCCCGAGCCCATGGTGGCGTTGCCCTGCGGGTCCAGGTCCACCATCAGCACGCGCTGGCCGATCTTGGCCAGGCCGGCGGCGAGGTTGACGGTGGTGGTGGTCTTGCCCACCCCACCCTTTTGATTGGCAACGCAAAAGATCTTGGCCATGTGGGTGCTGCAGTTCGTGTGGTGTTATTTGGAGATGGCCAGCTTGATGCCAAAGCCGATCAGGAAGACGCCTGCCACTTTCTCCAGCACGCGGCCGATGCGCGGGTTGGCGCGCATGCGCTCGGCCAGGTGGTGCGTGAGCAGCACGGCGACCAAGCCATAGAGAAACGTCAACGCGGCCACCGTGGCCGCCATCACGCCAAAGGTCAGCATGCCCTGGTGGCGCGCAGGATCGACGAACAGCGGAAAGAACGCCATGTAGAAAACGATGGCCTTGGGGTTGAGCAAGGTGATGAGCCCGGCCTGCTTGAAATAGTGGCGTGGCTCGATGTTCAGGATGGGCTGGGCGCCCGGCTTGGCCGTGACCATCTTGAAACCCAGCCACGCCAGATAGGCGGCCCCCAGCCACTGCACCGTGTGGAAGGCCGTGGGGTAGGTGGCAAGCAACGCAGCCACACCGGCCACTGCCGCCCACATCAGCACCTGGTCGCCCGCAATCACGCCCATGGTGGCCGCCATGCCGCCGCGAATACCGCCCTTGCTGGTGGAGGTGATGAGCGCCAGATTGCCAGGGCCCGGAATGAGCAGGAACAACACGATGGCGGCGACAAAGGCGCCGTAGTCTGCGATGCCGAACATGGTTTCTCCTGGTGCGCGGGGAGGGTGCGACCGAAAGATGCACCCGGGTGAGGAGCCGAGTTTACGCGAGCCCCCTGCCCCACCCGTCGAAAAGTCGGCGCACTGAGGACAGAGCCATCAGGCGGGCTTCATCCAAATGATGCAGCGCTCCGCGTCCAGACCCGGCACCGTGAGCTGTTCCACGTGAAACACTGCCACATCCCCAGGCAGCGCAGCGATTTCCTCATGGGGGTGTTTGCCCTTCATGGCCAGCCACGCGCCATGGGGCGCGGCCAGTGCGCTGCGCGACCAGGTCACAAAGTCTGGCAACGAGGCAAACGCACGGCAGCTGATGACATCGAACGGCGTGCTCAACGTCTCAACCCGTGCATGCACGCCGTGCAGGTTGCGCAACTTGAGCGCCACTGCTGCCTGCTGGATGAACGCTGCCTTCTTACCCACGGTGTCCACGCAGCTTACGTCCACATCCGGGCAGCAGATGGCAAACACCACACCGGGCAGCCCGCCGCCCGATCCGACATCCAGCAGCTTCACCGCCGCCACCCCATCCTGCTGCAGGCCCGCCACATGCCGCCGCAGCGGCGCCACGGCAGCCAGGCTGTCCAGCAGGTGGTGCGTCATCATCTCCTGCGGGTCACGCACGGCGGTCAGGTTGTAGACCTTGTTCCACTTTTGCAGCAGCGCCAGGAAATCCATCAACAGGGAAACCTGCGCATCGCTCAGGCCCAGCGCCAGAGCGTCGACCCCGGCTTGCAATTGTTGGCGCAGGCTGTCGTGGTTGTTGTTCACCGCCATCGTCATGCCGCCACTTCGCCTTCTGCCTTGGATGGCATGGCGGGTGCCACGGCGAACTCCTTGAACCCACCCTTCTTCAGATGCACCATCAGCAGCGAGATCGACGCAGGCGTAATGCCCGTGATGCGCGAGGCATGGCCCAGGGTCTCGGGCCGGTGACGGGTGAGCACTTGGCGCGCCTCGATGCTCAGCGCGGTGACCTGCATGTAGTCCAGGTCGGGCGGCAAGCGCAGCTTCTCGAAGTGGGCAGCGCGCTCCACCTCACCCTTCTGGCGGTCGATGTAGCCTGCGTACTTGGCGGCAATCTCCACCTGCTCCAGCACCGGGGCGCTCAGGTCGCCCAGGGTTTCACGTGAAACATCGGCGGATGCGTACTTGCCGCCATCCATGGACATCAGGTTGGCGTAGCCCACATCGGGGCGGCGCAGCAGCTCGAACAGGTTGTACTCGTGCTCGATGCTCTTGCCCAGCACCCGCTCAGATTCGGCGGCAGGCAGATTGCGCGGGTTCACCCAGGTGGCCTTCAAGCGCTCTGTTTCACGTGAAACCGCATCGCGCTTGCGGCTGAAGGCATCCCAGCGCGCATCGTCCACCAGGCCCATCTGGCGCCCCACTTCCGTCAGGCGCATGTCCGCATTGTCCTCGCGCAGCTGGAGGCGGAACTCGGCCCGGCTGGTGAACATACGGTAAGGCTCGGTCACGCCCTTGGTGATCAGATCGTCAACCAGCACACCCAGATAAGCCTCGTCGCGGCCGGGCAGCCAGGGCGCATCGCCCCGGCACTGCAGCGCGGCGTTGATGCCGGCGAACAGGCCCTGGGCCGCCGCCTCTTCATAACCGGTGGTGCCGTTGATCTGCCCAGCAAAGAACAGGCCCTGGATCTGGCGGGTTTCAAAGCTGCTCTTGAGCGAGCGGGGGTCGAAGTAGTCGTATTCGATGGCGTAGCCGGGGCGCAGGATGTGCGCGTTCTCCAGCCCCGGCATGCTGCGCACCAGGTCGTACTGGATGTCGAACGGCAGGCTGGTGCTGATGCCGTTGGGGTAGAACTCGTGCGTGGTCAGGCCTTCGGGCTCCAGAAAGATCTGGTGGCTGTCCTTGTCCGCAAAGCGGTTGATCTTGTCTTCCACGCTCGGGCAGTAGCGCGGGCCCACACCCTCGATCTTGCCGGTGAACATGGGGCTGCGGTCAAAGCCGCTGCGGATGATCTCGTGCGTGCGCTCGTTGGTGTGGGTGATCCAGCAGGGCACCTGCTGGGGGTGCATTTGTGCATTGCCCATGAAGCTGAACACAGGCACCGTGCCCTCGTTCACGCCGCCGGGCATGCCGTCTCCGGGCTGTTCGGTGCACTTCGAGAAGTCGATGCTGCGCCCATCGATACGGGGCGGCGTGCCGGTCTTGAGGCGCCCTTGCGGCAGCTTCAGCTCCTTGAGGCGCGCCGACAGCGATACCGCCGGTGGGTCCCCTGCCCGGCCGGCTGCGTAGTTGTTCAGCCCCACATGGATCTTGCCGTCCAGAAAGGTGCCCGCCGTCAGCACCACGGTGCGGCTGCGGAAGCGGATGCCCACCTGCGACACGGCGCCCACCACGCGGTCGCCTTCCACCATCAGGTCGTCCACCGCCTGCTGGAACAGCCACAGGTTGGGCTGGTTCTCCAGCATGCGGCGGATGGCGGCCTTGTACAGAATGCGGTCGGCCTGGGCGCGCGTGGCACGCACCGCAGGGCCCTTGGAGCTGTTGAGGATGCGGAACTGGATGCCCCCCTCGTCCGTCGCCAGCGCCATGGCCCCGCCCAGCGCATCCACCTCTTTCACCAAGTGGCCCTTGCCGATGCCCCCAATGCTGGGGTTGCAACTCATCTGCCCCAGGGTCTCAATGTTGTGGGTCAGCAGCAGCGTTTTGCTGCCCATACGGGCAGCGGCCAGCGCGGCCTCGGTGCCTGCATGGCCACCGCCAACAACGATCACATCAAATTCCTGGGGATACAACATGGGGACACTCCGGGGCCTGGCGGGCCCGATAATCAAAACACCCGGTGCACGCGGGCACCCTGTCAAAGGCGCCGCACACCGGCCCTGCTGGAGGTGGGCGCACTTGGCGCCCCAGCAGGCAACCCGCGATTTTCCCACTTTGCGCAGGCCGTGTCTGTTTCCAGCCCCCTCACCCTCTTCCTGACCGAGTTGCTTGGCGCCCCGCCTCCGGCTATGGAGACCTGGTGGACTCGTGCTGAACGGCGCTTGCTGGAGCGTGGCCAGCCCCTGCTGCGGGCGGGCGAACACTGGCGGCACCTGTGGTGGGTGGAGCGCGGCGCGCTGCGGCTGTACTACCTGGACCGCGACGGGGCCGAGTCCAACAAGAACTTCTTTCTGGACGGCGCCCTGTGCTGGCCCATCACCCCCACATTGCGCCAGCAGCCGGTGATGTTTCACGTGGAACCATTGGAAGACAGCGTGGTGTGGGCGCTGCCCCTCCATCCCAGCGACCCACTGCCCGGCGCAGGCTGGGCACCGTGGACCGCCCTGGAGCACCGGGTACTCTGCGCCCTGCTCGACGGCAAGATGCAGCGCGAGCAGGAATTTCTGCAACTCAGCGCCCGCCAGCGCTACACCCGCTTGCTGGAGCAACACCCGCAATGGGCCGAGCGGATCGCCCTCAAGCACCTGGCGTCGTACCTCGGCGTGACCGATGTGTCGCTGTCGCGCCTGCGCAGCGAGATGGGGCTTATCAAAGGATAAGGCGGGGGGCGCGGGCCTTCGGCAGAGTGCGGGCATCGCACCCACCAGTCCCGCCCATGACCGTCCACCCACACGCCCACAAAACACCGCCCCTGCACCTCTCGCTCCTGCCCCACACCCTTGCCGTGTTGTGGCTGGGCCTCATGGCCGGGTTCTTCGGCACCTACAGCGCCAACGTCAACCTGGCCCTGCTGCAGATGGATGGCGCGACCTATGCCACGGTGCAGTCCGCCTTCAACCGCAACGTGCGGCACGCCCTGTTCTTTACGCTGTTCTTCGGCCCGCCGGTGTGGTGCGCCCTGACCCTCGCCACGGCCTGGCGTGAACACCGCGCGCTGTGGTGGCGCCTGCTGGCCTTGGTCGGCGCGGCCTATCTGCTGGGCATCGTGTTCTTCACCCAGCAGGTTAACCTGCCCCTGAACTACACCACCGAAGCCTGGAACCCCCAGGCCCTGCCCGCCGACTGGGCCCGGGTGCGCGACCAGTGGAATGCCGCCAACCTGTGGCGGGCCTGGCTCAGCCTGGGGTGTTTTGCGGCGGCGCTGGGCACGCTGGTGGGGCGCCTGGCCGGTCGCCGCATGCCGGGCTGACGTGGTGAGCGGTGGCCACCGTCATCCCACGCACAGCACCGAGCCAAAAAACCGCAACGCGCTCCCCGCTTGCAGGATTCCTGCCGCGCGCCTGTGATTCAATCGCAGGCACCATGCCCAACACCACCCCCTCCCTCCTCGTCTTTGCCGGCAGCACACGCCAGCAATCGTTCAACCGCAAACTGGCCCACGCCACCGCCGCCATCGCGCGCGATGCGGGTGCCAGCGTCACGCTGCTGGAGCTGTCCGAGTTCGACATCCCGCTGTACAACGCCGACCTCGAAGCCCAGGGCACGCCCGCCGATGTGATCCGTCTGAAGGAAATCCTGTGGCAGCACCCGGCCTGGGTGATCTGCTCGCCCGAATACAACGGCAGCTACACCGCCCTGCTCAAGAACACCATCGACTGGGCCTCCAGCCCCGTCAAAGGCAACCCCGACTGGCAGGACGGCGGCAAGAGCTTTCGCGGCAAGGTGGTGGGCATGCTCAGCGCGTCGCCCGGCGCCCTGGGCGGCCTGCGCTCGCAAAGCCACTTGGCGCCCCTGCTCATCAATGCCGAATGCTGGCTCGCGCCCAAGGCGTTTGCGCTGGGCTCGGCGGGCAGCGCATTTGACGACAGCGGCGCCCTCATCCAGCAAACCCACCGCGACCGCGTGCGCGCCGTGGTGGACCAGGTGCTGTGGGCATCGGCCCGGCTGAATGCTGAGGCGGCCACAGGTCAGTGAGCATGAATACAAGGGTCAAAATAAGCCCTTGCGCGCACCCCATATGCCTCTATAGCTATATAAACAAGAGCAAACACCCATGGACTGCCGCCCCGGCTGCGGCGCCTGCTGCACCGCTCCCTCCATCAGCTCGCCCATCCCGGGCATGCCCCAGGGTAAACCGGCGGGGGTGCGCTGCATCCAGCTGGGGGAGGATGCGCGCTGCCTCATTTTTGGGCAGCCCGAGCGCCCGGCGGTGTGCGGCGGGTTGATGCCATCCACTGAAATGTGCGGCCCGAGCGCAGAGCAGGCCCTGTTCTACCTGGCGCAGCTGGAGCGGTTAACGGCCCCGCAATGACGCAAGCGCAGGGCCGGACAGGCGCAATGAACCTGTTGGAGGCCTGGCTGTATTGAAACGCGGGCAGAACACAATCCAAAACACCCGCTTCCGCGCTCTGATCAAGCCCTGATAGCTATACAAGCGATAGCAATCGCCGAAAATCACCACCAGGCGCCAGCGCCAGCGGACGCCTGCAATTGCTGGCGAGGCCTCTACTGCATCGAGTGCAGCCCCACCTTGTTTTCCTCGGTGTCCGCAAAGTGGGCAAAAAAGCCGAAGCCGTTGCCAAACTCCGAGTGGGGCACCACCACCTGACCACCGACAGACTGCACCTTGGCATCGCTCCCTTGCAGCAGCCTTCAGCGACCACTGCCGCAGCAGACTAGAAGCGTCTCTGCCGGGCAATCAACCAGTGAAATTGCCACAACAGGCCCACTGGAATCAAGAGCACGACCGTGATGCCAGCCAGCAATACCGGGGCTGACTGACCCAGTCTCACAGCATCAAGCGCCTGCGGCACAGTGAGGAGCAACCAACCAATCAAACCCAACCCCGCACAGACCTTGACTGCCAACGGAACACCCGAGGTGGCATACCGAACATGTCGAAAGAACAACGCCCACAACGCCACCAGTCCTGCACCGCACGCCGTCATCCAAAGAAAAACTAGGACTAAGCCCACCAGTGATGTGGAAGGGCTCCAACGAAGAAGCGGTGCCACCACCATCAGCCAGGCCTCAAGAAGCCAAGTCATGGACAACGGCAGCACCACGAGCACGAACTCCAGCAGGATCAAGGCACGGAAAAGCATAACAACGGGACTTCTCTGAATGGCACCCAAGGGTCTTGGGCTCGCGCGACGATACAAGACTTGCGCCACGAGGCTCTTTGCCCAATCCGACGCCGCCCGGGCATAACTACACCGCTCTCCAAGCAAGCTCACGGCCTCGCCAACGCCCGATCCTCCCGGCACGCATTCAGCGGCTTGGCCGTGGCCGAGGCGATGCGCAGCACCCGCTGCTCGCGGCGGTCCACCACCACCTTCATGCAGGCACAGCCGTGGCCGTAGTGGCCGTTGGTCTTTGTCCATTGCGCGTCGGTGAACACGGGCCAGTCGCCCTCGGCGCTGGCGCCGCCCTGGGTGGCGATCACCCACTCGCCATCGCGGTCGGTCAGGGTGGCGTTGCCGGGGGTGGGGTTGTGGAACCAGCCGCAGCGGTTTTCCAGCGGGGCAGCGCGGCTGGTCGATGGCACAGCAGTGTTTTGGGCGCTGGCGGCCACGGCGCAGGCCAGCGACGCGGCGCCCAGCGCCAGGTGGCGGGCGTGGCGCCGCAGTGGGGTGGGGGCGGGTGGCATGGTTGGTCCTCTCTGGATTTGAAGAAAAATGGGCCCTTCAGCTCGTCCATCATGCCTTGATAGCTATCAAAACAGCAGCGCTTGATACTCTGGTGTCACACAGCGGCGGCCCCGCGCGTCTAAGCCCAGGCCCCGCCCGATCCGGTGCATTGGGCGCACACTCTACCTCCCCCGCTCCGCTGCCATGACGCTTTCTGCCCCCACCCCCGCCGACCCCTTCACCACCCTGCGCCCGCGCCTGTTCGGCATTGCCTACCGCATGCTGGGCGTGCGCGCCGATGCCGAGGATGTGCTGCAAGACGCCTGGCTGCGCTGGAGCCGCCAGGACCCCACCGCGCTGCAGTCGGCCGAGGCCTGGCTGGTGACGGTGGTCACGCGCCTGTCCATCGACCGGCTGCGCGCGCTCAAGGCCGAGCGTGAGGCCTATGTGGGCTGGTGGCTGCCCGAGCCGCTGGTGCAGCTGCACGACCCCGCCACCGGCGATGCGCAGCACCACCAAACGCCCGAGGCGGCCGCCGAGCTGGCGGGCGAGCTGTCGGTGGCCTTCTTGTATGTGCTGGAGCGCCTGGGGCCCGAGGAGCGCGCGGCCTTTTTGCTGCGCCAGGTGTTCGACTACGACTACCCCGAGATCGCCGCCCAGCTGGGCAAGACCGAGGCCAGCTGCCGCCAGATGGTGCACCGCGCCAGCGAGCGCGTGCAGCAGGCGCGCACCCGCTTTGAGGTGCCGCAGGCGGTGCACCACCAGTTGCTGCAGCGCTTCATGAAAGCCGCCCAGAGTGGCGACCGCCATGCCATCGAGGCACTGTTGAGCGAAGACGCCCAGCTCATCGGCGATGGCGGTGGCATCGTGCCCTCGTTTCCCAAGCCGCTGGTAGGGCCGTTTCGCATCACCAACCTGTACTGGGCGGTGTTCCGGCGCCTGGGCGCGCAGGTGGTGTACCGCATGGCGCTCATCAATGGCGAGCCGGGCCTGCTGCGCTATGTGGACGGGCGCATCGAGTCGGCCCAGGCGTTTGTGACCGATGGCGAGCGCATCGTGGCCATCTACGCCGTGCGCAACCCGGACAAGCTGGCCGGCATCCCGGCCATGCTGCCGCTGTAAAGACACGGGCATAGCGCCGTCCGCGCAGACCATCACGCGGGCAGCTCCGGCGAGTGCGCCAGGGCAGAAAAAACGCAGGCCACCTGTCACAACCCGGCACGGTGCAGCGTCTTGAAGGGTATGGAAGACGGCAGTGTGGCCACACGGTAGCAAGGCCACAAGGCTGCACACGAGCGCCGTCTTTCACCGCCGTTATCAACACCCTTTCACACCAGGAGTTTTCCATGTCGCAACACAGCGCCCGCCTGCCCTACCACCAACTGTCGTCCAAGGCCTTCATGGGCCTGGTCAACGTCTCTGAAACCATCAAGAAAGGCCCGCTGGGCACCCGGCTGGCCGAGCTGGTATTCCTGCGCGTTTCACAGATCAACGGCTGCGCCTACTGCATGGACATGCACTGGAGCGCGCTCGTCAAGGACGGCGCCGATCCGCGCCACCTCAACGCTGTGGCTGGCTGGCGCGAGGCACCGTTCTTCAGCGAACGCGAACGCGCCGCCTTCCGCTGGGCAGAGATCATCACCGCCACACCCCACAGCGACGCGAGCGATGACGAATACGCCAAGCTGAAGGCCCTGTTCTCCGACGCCGAGATTTCCGACCTGGGCTTTGCCATCGCCATCATCAACGCCTGGAACCTGCTGAACGCGGGCATGCGCGCACCGATCCCACAGGCCGGCTGAGCGCTGGCCGATGAGGGGTACGGGCCGGTGAAGGGGACATCGGCCCGTGAGGCCCGCTGCGGGCGCCGTGCACCAGAAATTCGGGTCGAAATGGCCGATAGCGCCAGTGAATCATGCCTCTTTTGCTATCAATAATGAAGCACAAGGCACCCGACACATGGCTACGGGTGTAGCCTGCCTGACAGACCCAGCCACCGCCCCGCCATACAGTGGTGTCTTCCCACCCACAACACCGGAGACACCCACCCATGCTCAACATCCCCTCGCTGCAAGGCAGCGTCAGCCCTGAAGAATGGCAGCTGCGCTGCGACCTGGCCGCGTGCTACCGGCTCGTCGCGCTGTACGGCTGGAGCGACCTGGTCTTCACCCACATCAGCGCCAAGCTGCCCGAGTCGGTGTCAGGCCCGGGCGAGCACCATTTCCTCATCAACCCCTATGGCCTCATGTTCGACGAGATCACGGCGTCGAGCCTGATCAAGGTGGACATGCTGTGCAACAAGCTGCACGACTCGCCCTTCCCCGTGAATCCTGCCGGCTTCGTGATCCACAGCGCCGTACACGAGGCCCGGCCCGAGGCGGGCTGCGTGCTGCACACCCACACCCGAGCTGGCGTGGCCGTGAGCGCGCAAAAGGGCGGCGTGCTGCCCATCAGCCAGCAAAGCACCTTTGTGCTGGGCTCGCTGGCATACCACGAGTACGAAGGCGTGGCCTTCCGCGACGAAGAAAAGCCGCGCCTGCAGGCCGACCTGGGCGATGCCAACTTCCTCATGCTGCGCAACCACGGGCTGCTGACGGTGGGCAAGACGATTGCCGACGCCTTCCTGTCCATGTACACCTTCGAGAACACCTGCCGCATCCAGATCGACGCACAGGCCGGCGGCGAACTGACGCAGGTGAACCCGCAGATCGTGAGCGGCGTGGCCCAGGCCATGCGCGTGCAGACCGGCGGCCTGGGCGGCGCCTTTGCCTGGCCCGCGCTGCTGCGCAAGGTGCAGCGCGACCTGCCTGGATACGACAGCTGACGCGACCCCTCCCCGCTGCACCACGCAGCGGGCGCTGGGGTTGCGCCCCGGCGCCTGCAAGAATCCGGCGCAGCGCATAGGATCGGCGGTTTCCGACCGTTTTCAAGGACCGATCCATGAAGCTCTACTACTCCCCCGGCGCCTGCTCCCTGTCCCCCCACATCGCCTTGCAAGAGGCCGGCTTGGCCTACACCCCCGTGCTGGCCAGCACCAAGAGCCACAAGCTGCAGGACGGCACCGACTACTACACCATCAATGCGCTGGGCTACGTGCCCGTGCTGGAGCTGGACAACGGCGAGCGCCTGCGCGAAGGCCCGGCCATCGTGCAATACATTGCTGACCAAGTGCCCGACAAGCAGCTCGCCCCCGCCAACGGCACCCTGGCGCGCTACCGCCTGCAAGAGTGGCTGACCTTCATCGGCACCGAGCTGCACAAGGGCTTCAGCCCCCTGTTCAACCCCGCCACCCCCGAGGAGTACAAGCCCATGGTGCGCGAGCGCCTGCTGCAACGACTGCAGTGGGTGGATGGCCAGCTCGCCGGCAAGCAGTACCTGATGGGCGACCATTTCACCGTGGCCGACGGCTACCTGTTCACCGTGACCAACTGGACCCAGCCCACCAAGCTCGACATCTCCGGCCTTGCCAACCTGGCGGCCTACCGTGAACGCGTGGGTGCCCGCCCCGCGGTGCAAGCCGCGATGAAGGCCGAAGGCCTGCTGAAGTAAGGCCAGGGCTACAAGGGGCGCTGCCGCCACGCCACCAGCGCCCCCACCCACAACGCGCAGGCCGAGAACACCAGCCCGCGCGCCAGGCCTCCAGGCCCGTCGGCGATCCAGCCCACCACCGTGGGCCCCACGATCTGCCCGGCCGCAAACACGATGGTGAACGCGCTGATGCCGCTGGCCCACAGCGCCTGCGGCAGGTTGTGCCGCACCAGCGCCGTGGTCGATGCCACCACCGACAAAAACACCCCGCCGAACAGCAGCCCCGAGCCCAGCACCACCGGCCACGTGCCCGTGACGGCGGGCAGGATGGTGGCCACGCCCAGCAGCGCATTCAGGCGCGCCAGGGCCTCGCCGCCCCGGCTGCGGTCCAGCAGCCCGGCCCAGATGCGTGAGGACAGCACCACGGCCAGTCCCAGCAAGGCGTAGAACAGCGTCACCTCGCCCGCACCCCGGTCCTGCTCGCGCAGCAGCGCCACCACAAAGGTCATGTAGCCGATATAGCCCACGCCAAACAGGCCGTAACCCAGCAGCGCAGGGGCCAGGGCCCGCCAGCGCACGCGGTCGGGCACTGCAGCCGCCGGTGCGGTCTCGGATGCGGCGGCCACGGGTGCAGCCAGCCCGTTCAACACCCGCGCCGGCCACAGCAATGCAACCGTAGCCACCACACAGGCCAACGCCAAGGCCCACCAGGCCCAGGTCCAGCCATGCGGCGCGGGCGCCACACCCAGCACGGCTGGCACCAGCAAAGCCGACAGACTGATGCCCCAGCCCGTGCCGCCGTAGTACAGGCCCAGCAGCAAGCCGCTGCGCCCCGGCACCTGGGCACCCAGCCGCGCCGCCAGCAGCCCCCCGGCAATGAACACCAGCGCACTGGCCCCGCCGGCCAGCAGGCGCTGCACCAGCAAGGGCGCTGCCTGTGTGAAAAATCCGCTCAGGCCCATGAACACCGTGGCCATCACGGCGCCCACCAACAGCACTGAGCCCGGGGCCGCGCGCCGCAACAGCCAGGGCGTGGCCAGAGCGCCCAGCAGATAGCCCAGCGCGTTCGCCGTGTTCATGCCCCCTGCCAGCGTGTACGACCAGCCCAGGTCTTCGCGCATGGGCGGCAGCAACAGGGCATAGGCAAACCGCGTGATGCCCAGCGAAATGGCGGCGCCCATCGACAGGGCCACGGCGAGCCACAGGCTGCGCAACGGGGAGACAGGGAACGGGGCGGGGGGCGGTGGCAAGGGCATGGCCTTTCATTCTCATGCAACGGCCACGGTGCTGCAGAAGTGACAGGCTTGAGCGACTCGGTTAACACAAAACCGGTGCCCTTGTTGACGCCAGTGCGCTGCACGTTTTGCGCTGCAGCATTAAGCTGCAAGGCTGCTTTGTTTGCACGTACCTCTACAGGACACCTTCAACATGACCTCTTTGTTTGAACCCACCCGCGCGGGCGACCTCCAGCTGGCCAACCGCATTGCCATGGCGCCGCTCACGCGCAACCGCTCGCCCGAGGCCATCCCGACCGACCTGGTCGCCACCTACTACGCGCAGCGCGCCAGTGCCGGTCTCATCATTTCCGAGGCCACAGCCATCAGCCCGCAAGCCCAGGGCTATGCCGATGTGCCCGGCCTGTACGGCACCGAGCAGCTGGACGGCTGGAAGAAGGTGACCCGCGCCGTGCACGACGCCGGCGGCAAGATCGTGGTGCAGCTGTGGCATGTGGGCCGCGTCTCGCACACCGACCTGCAACCCGGCAACGCCGCACCCGTCGCGCCCTCGGCCGTGCAGGCCAACACCAAGACCGTGCTCATCAAGGACGGCGTGCCCACCTTCACACCCACCTCCATGCCCCGCGCGCTCGATGCCGAAGAGATCCCCGGCATCGTGCAGGACTACCGCCACGCCGCGCGCAACGCCATTGCGTCGGGTTTTGACGGTGTGGAAATCCACGCGGCCAACGGCTATCTGATCGACCAGTTCCTCAAGACCGGTGCCAACCAGCGCACCGACGACTACGGCGGCAGCATCGCCAACCGCGCGCGCCTGCTGCTGGAAGTGACCCGCGCCATCGTCGAGGAAATCGGCGGTGGCCGCACCGGCATCCGCCTGTCACCCGTCACGCCCGCCAACGACATCGTGGACGCCGATCCGCAGCCGCTGTTCGACCACGTGGTGCGCCACCTGGGCCCGCTGGGCCTGGCCTACATCCACGTCATCGAAGGCGCCACCGGCGGCCCGCGCGAGGTGGAAGGCCGCCCCTTCGACTACGCCGCGCTCAAGGCCGCCTACCGTGCAGCGGGTGGCAAGGGTGCGTGGATGGTCAACAACGCCTACACGCGCGAACTGGCCGATGCCGCCCTGGCCAAAGGCGCCGACATCGTGGCCTTTGGCCGCCCCTTCATCGCCAACCCCGACCTGGTAGCGCGCCTGAAAGCCAACGCACCGCTCAACGAGGTGAACCGCGCCACGCTGTACGGCGGCGGGGCCGAGGGGTACACGGACTACCCGGCGCTCAGCGCCTGAGTCTGCACAGCGCCGGAACGGCCCCATGGGGCCGCACCGGTTGCAGCTGCCGCTGCGCGAGCCAGCGGTCGCCTGCCGCAGTCAGCACCAAACGGCGCAGTCGCTCAGGAGGGTGAGCCGAGCCCGATCGGACTGGGCGCCCGCATGACGATGCGGGTGAAGAGCCGGTCATAGGCCGCGTCGCGCGGCTTGCCCGGGGCCAGCGGGTTCGTGTTGCTGGCAAAGGCCGCGTCGATGGCGGTCCAGTCGCCCGGCTGCAGGGTCTCCTGCGCGGCGGGCAGCACCACGGTTTCTTCCAGGCGCATGTGCTCCAGGTAAAAGCGGATGTAGCGCTCCAGCGCCAGCGCAAACGCCTCGCGGCGCGCGTCGCCCATCAGCTCCCAGCCCAGCAGCAGGTGCTGCAGTTCGCGCACCGCAGCCTCGCCGCCCTCGTGGTCACGCTCCAGCTGGGCGATGGCCTCGGCCGCCTGGGGTGAGCGCTCAGCCACCTTGGGGAACAGCCACTGCGACTCCTTGGGGTGGTGCTGGCGCTCGGGAAACTCGTCGATGTAGAACAGCATGGCCCGCATCACGTCAAAGAACGCGGCGGGCTCGTCGCCCGGGCCCTGGTCCAGCATCAGGCGCAGCGAGTGCAGCACCGCCGCGAGCGACGCATGCTCCTCGCGAATGGTTCGCAGACTGATCGACGGCATGGCGCACTCCCCAGGTTCAACAAGGCCCCAAGGGTGCCACGCGTGCACGGGTGCGCCCATGACGCAGGTCAATAAACCGCCGGGCAGCTCTGCCCACAAAAAAGCCCCGCAGACCAAGCCTGCGGGGCTCATCGGAAGAAAAGGCCTGGTGCGGTCAGTGCGTCAGGCGCGCCTGCGCGGCGCCTGTTGCCAGCGCCTGGGTTTGATGCCCTGCATACGGTGCGGCCACCGCACCGCCGTGGCCGTAGCCGGCTGCAGATTCGGCCAGGCGGAACTGCTGCACCACATGCGACAGGCGCGCGGCCTGCTCGCGCAGCGACTCGGCGGCTGCGGCGGATTCCTCCACCAGCGCCGCGTTCTGCTGCGTCATGCGGTCGATCTCGCCCACCGAACTGTTCACCTGGCCGATGCCAGCCGACTGCTCGGACGCAGCCGCCGTGATCTCGCCAATGATGTCGCCCACGCGCTGCACGCTGCTCACGATGTCCTTCATGGCCGTGCCGGCTTCTTCCACATGGCGCACGCCGCCGTCCACGGCCGTCACGCTGCTCTGGATCAGGCCCTTGATGTCGCTGGCCGCCGCTGCGCTGCGCTGCGCCAGGCTGCGCACCTCGCTGGCCACCACGGCAAAGCCCCGGCCCTGCTCGCCTGCACGGGCAGCTTCCACGGCCGCGTTCAGCGCCAGGATGTTGGTCTGGAAGGCAATGGAGTCGATCAGGCCGATGATGTCGCCGATCTTGCGGCTCGATGTCGAAATCTCATGCATGCTGGCCACGGCCTGCTGCACCACGCCGCCACCGTGTGTGGCCATCTGCGAGGCCGACGCGGCCAGCTGGTTTGCCATCTGCGACGACGATGCCGTCTGCTGCACCGTGGACGTGAGCTGCGACAGCGAGGACACGGCCTCCTGCGCGTTGCTGGCCGTCTGCTCGGTGCGCTGCGACAGGTCCTGGTTGCCCGTGGCGATCTCCTGGCTGGCCGTGGCGATGTTGCCGCTGGCATCCCGCACCTGCGCCACCAGCGCACTCAGGCCCTGCTGCATGTCGCGCAGCGCGCGCTGCAAATCGGCCACTTCGTCCTTGCCCTCGGCAGCAATGTGCTGCGACAGGTCGCCGCCCGCAATCGCCTGGGCCATCTTGCGTGCGTCTTCCAGCGGCTTGCAAATGGAGTTCATGTTCATCAGCGTGGTGGGCACCACCACCACCACGGTGATCAGCACCGCCAGCACAAACAGCCACTTGGTCTGGTTGGACACTTCGCTTTGCTGCGCCACCGACTTGGCCACCTCCGCGCGCAGCACCGAGTCCAGCTCGGCCATCAGCTTGTCGGCCTCGGCAAACTCCGCCACGGCCTTGCCGCTCATGCGGTTGGCAATGGTGGCGGTGTCATAGCCACCTGCCTCCAGCTGGCGCGCCACGTGCGCAAACAGCTCGCGGTAGCTGTCCAGGCGCTTGACGATGTTGCGCACCACCGGGTTGTCAGAGTCCTCCTCGCCTTCCAGGAACTTGTTGGCAATCTTCTTGGCCTTGTCCTGGCTCTCCACCCACTTGGCATGCGCGGCCTTCACGGCTTCGGGCTTCTCGTAGCCAATGATCATGTCCTTCTCGAACTGGCGGATGGCACCCATCTCGCCCCGCAGCTCGGCCATGTAACCCACCTCGGCGAACGAGTGGTCCATGAAGTCCTGGCTCATGTTGTGGATGCGGAACATGCCCAGCATGCCCGCGCCCCCCAGCAGCCCCAGCAGGCCCAGCACCACGCCAATGGCACCCAACATGCGCAAACGTATGGTGAACTGCCGCATGAGCGAGAAGAGATTCATGATCTGTCGTCCTTGATATAGCTATGCCAATGCGGTCGCCGCACCTCCCCCGAGGCGACGGATTCGCAACAAATCGTTGCAGTTTGCCAGACATCGATGACCGTGCTGTACGTATTTATCACATGCGCCACCGCTTGAGTAGGAGGGCATTCGCCATCACGCTGACCGAACTCAGCGCCATGGCTGCGCCCGCCACCACCGGGTTCAGGTAACCCAGCGCCGCCAGCGGAATGCCCGCCACGTTGTATGCAAACGCCCAGAACAGGTTCTGGCGGATCTTCATCACCGTGCGGTGCGAAATATCCAGCGCCGCCGCCACCAGCATCGGGTCGCCGCGCATCAGCGTAATGCCCGCTGCGTGCATGGCCACATCAGTCCCGTTGCCCATGGCCATACCCACATCGGCCGCCGCCAGCGCGGGGGCATCGTTAACGCCGTCGCCCACCATCGCCACATGATGGTGCTTGCCATCGGTGCCCTGTTGCAACGCAGCCACCTTGGCCGCCTTGTCGCCCGGCAACACCTCGGCCATCACCTCGCCAGCGGCCGGGTCCAGCCCCAGGCGCCGGGCCATGGCCTCGGCCGCGCCCCGGTTGTCGCCCGACACCATCACGGTGCGAATGCCGCGCGCCTTGAGCGCCGCCAAAGCTTCGCGCGCGCCCGGCTTGGGCTCGTCGCCAAAGGCCATCAATGCCCGCAGCGCCAACCCTTCCGTGACCCGCTGGGCCACGGCGGACACCGTGGCGCCTTCGCGCTGCAACGCCTCCGCTCGGTCTGACAGCGGGCCCAGGCCCACCCCCAGCTCCTGCATCCAGCGCAGGCTGCCCACCAGGTAGCTCTGGCCGTCCACCTCGCCCTCGGTGCCGCGCCCGGGCACGGCGCGCACGTCCTGCGCGGTGGCCACGTGGATCTGCCGCTCGCCCGCAGCCGCCACCACCGCGCGCGCCAAGGGGTGTTCGCTACCGCTTTGCACTGCGGCCACGGCCGCCATCACCGCCGTATCGTCCAGACCCGGCACCACCTCAAACGCCGTGAGCCGGGGCTGGCCCACGGTCAGCGTGCCGGTCTTGTCAAAGGCCACCGTGTCCACCTTGTGCGCCAGCTCCAGCGCCTGCACGTCCTTGATCAGGATGCCGTGTTTGGCCGCCACGCCCGTACCCGCCATGATGGCCGCGGGCGTGGCCAGCCCCAGCGCACAGGGGCAGGCAATCACCATCACGGCCACGGCGTGGATCAGCGCCGCCTCCAGCCCCGCACCCATGGCCAGCCAGCCCGCCAGGGTCACCAGCGCCACCACCAGCACCACCGGCACAAAAATGGCCGACACCTGGTCCACCAGCCGCTGGATAGGCGCCTTGGCCGCCTGGGCGTCTTCCACCAGCCGGATGATCTGGGCCAGCACCGTCTCGGCGCCCACGGCCGTCACCGCCATCACGATGCGGCCATCGCCGTTGATCGATCCACCCGTCAGTGCCGCGCCCACATCGCGCGCCACCGGCAGGGGCTCACCGGTCAGCATGGATTCATCCACCTGCGTGTGGCCCTCGTGCACCGTGCCGTCCACAGGGATGCGCTCGCCCGGCCGCACCACCAATTGATCGCCCACCAGCACCTCGGACACCGGCACATCCACCTCGCCTTGCTTGGTCAGCAAATGCACCACATCGGGCCGCAGCGCGTGCAGCGCACGGATGGCCGCCGTGGTCTGGCGCTTGGCGCGCGCCTCCAGCCACTTGCCCAGCAGCACCAGCGTGACCACCACGGCCGACGCCTCGAAGTACAGGTGCGGCACATGCCCCGGGTGGTCTGAGGGCGCCGTGAGCCACAGCCACATCGACAGGCCCCAACCCGCGCTGGTGCCCAGTGCCACCAGCAAGTCCATGTTGCCGCTCAGCGCCTTGGCCGCATGCCAGCCCGCCTTGTAAAACCGTGCCCCCAGGATGAACTGCACCGGCGTGGCCAGCACAAACTGCACCCAGGCCGGCAGCATCCAGTGCTGGCCGAACAGGTCGCCGATCATCGGCAGCACCAGCGGCGCCGACAGCAGCAGGCCAATGCCCACGGGTAAAAAGCCGGCCCAGGGCGACAAGTCCTCCGGTGCATCCTCCTGCCCCGCCGCACGCGGCTCGTAGCCCGCATTGCGCACCGCGCGGCGCAGCACCGCCTCCATGGCCGCGGCGTCAGCGCCCACCTGCGTGACAAAGGCAATGCGCGCAGACTCGGTCGCCAGATTGACCGAGGCCTCCTGCACGCCCGGCACCTTGCGCAGCGCGCGCTCCACACGGCCCACGCAGCTTGCGCAGGTCATGCCAGAAATGCCCAGGTCCAGCGAGTGCACAGACCCGGGCGCGATGTTGGGGGGGGTGGTGATGGTGTTCATGGCAGGGATGCTGATCCTTGACGTGATGGCAAGGTCAAGCATTGATATTGATCAACCCTCACATCATGAGTGTCTTGAACGGCGTTTGACTCTGCCACGATGTCAAGCTTCAACATTCGCTTCGGTCGCATCCACGGCCATTTTTGCAACCCCCAACAAGGACACCCCATGGCAACCACCACCACGACTTTCCAAGTGCAGGGCATGACCTGCGGCCACTGCGAACGCGCCGTCACCCAGGCCGTGCAGCAGGTAGATCCCAACGCCCAGGTGCGCATCGACCGCGCCAGCGGCAAGGTGGACGTGGACAGCACCGCCCCCCGCGAGGCCCTGGCCGCCGCGATTGCCGAAGAAGGCTACACCGTCGCGGCCTGAACGCCGCGCCACCACGCACCCAGCGAGGGCCACACCATGACCATGCCCCATTCCCCCGATGCCGCGCCGACCACGCGCGCCAAGGCCACAGCGCCCCGCCCCATCGCCTGGCCCGTGCCCATCGGCGTCGCTGCCAAGCGCGCAGGCATCTCGGCGCGCATGGTGCGGCACTACGAATCGCTGGGCCTCATCAACGGCGTGGCGCGCACCGACAGCGGCTACCGCCAGTACACCGAGGCCGACGTGCACGCCCTGCACTTCATCCGCCGCAGCCGCGACCTGGGCTTTTCGATGGAGGAAATCGCCGAACTGCTGGGCCTGTGGCACGACCGCAGCCGCGCCAGCAGCCAGGTAAAGCGCATCGCCCAACAACACATCGACGACCTGAGCGAACGCATCGCCCAGATGCAGGCCATGCAGCGCAGCCTGCAAACGCTGGTGTCCTGCTGCCAGGGCAACGACCGGCCGGACTGCCCCATCCTGGACGACCTGGCAGCGGGGCAGGCAGAACACCACATGCCCAGGGTTTCGCGCAAAACGCTACCAAATCAATAGCTGCTTGCGCATATTCCACTAGCGCTTGGGGCAAAAAATGCCTCAAACTGACCACATAAGGCCCCTAGAGGCTCCGCATGGCAGACTCTCAGGCTTTCCCACAGCCTGCTACTGCCCGCCCCATGCCCACCTCCGTCGCCCAGCTTCAACAATGGCTGCTTGAACCCGAAGGCCAGCGCCTGGAGTTCAAAGAGGCCAAGCAGCACTACCACTTCGAAAAGCTGCTCAAGTACTGTGTAGCCCTAGCCAACGAAGGCGGCGGCATCATGGTATTGGGCGTGACAGACAAGCGGCCCCGGCGCATTGTGGGCACGCAGGCATTTGAAGACCCAGGCCGCACCGAGGCAGGCCTGCACCAGCGGCTGGGTCATCGCATCCCGGTGGAAGAAATGCGCCTGCCCGAAGGGCGGGTACTGATAGTGCATGTGCCCCCGAGACTGTCAGGTACGGCGTGGAATGTCGACGGCAGCTACTTCAAGCGCGCGGGCGATGATCTGGCCCCGCTAGTCGACCATGAGCTGCGCGCCATGTGTGCCGAAGGTGGCCCAGCCTTGCTCCGGTGCCACGCTGGCGGACTTGGAGCCCGAGTCCATCGCCCTCTTCCGCGAACGCTGGGCACGTAAGAGTGGCGACCTGCGCAAGCGCGACTTGAACGATCAGCAAACCCTGCGCGACGCCGAACTGCTGGTGGAGGGGGACCAAGTGAGCTATGCAGCGCTCATCCTGTTTGGCACGCGGGCAGGCCTCACGCGGTGGCTAGCGCAGGCTGAGCTGGTGTTTGAGTACCGCTCTTCAGAGGCTGCTGGCCCCGCGGCCGACCGCGAGGAATACCGTGCCGGCTTCTTTGCTTGGCAGGACGCGCTGTGGAAAAAGATCAATCTGCGCAACGACCGGCAGAGTTACCAGGACGACTTCTTCCGCATGGACCTGCCCACCTTTGACGAGGTACCCGTACGCGAGGCCATCCTGAACGCGGTAGCCCACCGTGACTATCGCCTGGGCGGCTCAATCTTTGTGCGGCAGTTTGCCAAGCGGCTGGAGGTGGTGAGCCCCGGCGGCCTGCCACCCGGGATAACTCCCGAAAACATCATTGACCAACAAAACCCGCGCAACCGCCGCTTGGCTGAGGCTCTGGGACGCTGTGGGCTGATTGAGCGATCCGGCCAAGGCCTGAATCTGATGATGGAAAGCGCTGTGCGCCAGGGCAAGCCCCTGCCCAGCTTTGCGGGCACCGCCGCGCACGAGGTGCGGCTGACGCTGGAGGGTGGCGTACGCAACCCGGCATTTGTACGGTTCATGGAGCGGCTGGGAGAGGAGACGCTGCGCAGCTTTTCGACATTGGACTATTTGGCGCTGGAATGCCTGCAACAGGGTCGGCCCTTGGCACCCCAGCTGCTGGACCGGTTGCCCGCCCTTGCGGAAGTGGGTGCCGTAGAAACTATCGGTAGGGGCAAAACCGCCAAGTACATCCTTGCGGCCGCCTTGTATGCGTCGCTGGGCAGCAAAGGCACCTATACCCGGAAGCGGGGCTTGGATCATGGAACCAACAAGGCTTTGCTGCTGCAGCATCTCAAAGACCAAGGCGAAGCCGGTGCGCCACTGAGCGAGTTCAGACAAGTGCTGCCGACCCTTCCCATGAAGGCCGTACAGAAGCTCCTGGAGGAGTTGCGCAATGAAGGGGTGATCAATGTTCTCGGCCAGCGGCGCTGGGCCCGTTGGTATCTGTCAGATGCAGCCGTCTTTAAGCCAACTGGCAATACCTAGAGGTAAAGCAATGCTTTATGCCGCAGAATATTTCATATAAATCAACGACTTATAAAACCCAAAACCGCACAAAGAACACGATAGCGAGTTAAACAACCTGTTTAAACAAGCCAGCCACAAGAAGCCGCTCGCTCACATCACGTGAAAAAGGCAATGCGCTGACGAAAGCCGGTCCCGCTGAACTTGCCAAGGCACAGCGTGAGGATTTGACAAGCTCAGCCCAAACGAGCACGTCAAGCAAGCATCGGAGATACAGGCTCAATACCCTGAAAACACTATCAGATAGACAGCTTTCAGCGCCTATCCAACGACGCCAGAAGCCAATTTCGCTCAATCCATCGGTAGATACAACACGCTAGCCTCCACCGCGTTGGGCACGGGTCTTTGCCTTGCCGCTGGCGGGCTTTGGTTGGGGGACTGGCGCTGAAACAGCACCATCGGCGATGCCCGTCGCAGACCGCCGCAGCACCCCATCGCACAGCGTCGCAATGCACTGCTGCGCCACCTGCTCGGGCGTGTATTCGCCATCTGGCTGGTACCAGCGGCCGATCCAGCTGAGCGCTCCGGCAATCACAAAGGCCGTCATCTTCGGATCGCAGGGCTGCAGCGATCCTTCGGCCACGCCCTCGGCCACGAGGCGGCGGAACTCCTGGTCGATGGCGGACTTGAGGCGGCGCAGCTCCTTGCGGCTTTCGGGGGGCAGCTGCTCGTCGCCCACGCGGATCAGGCACATGCCGAAGTCCATGGTGACGATGCGCGCGTACACCTGCATGCAGGTCATGAGCTGGTCAATGGCCTTGCCGCCCGCAGCGCGCGAGGCGTCAATCCCCTCCAGCATCATCGTGAGCCCCTTGCTCACGCACTGCAGCAGGATCTCGTCCTTGTTCTTCACGTAGTAGTACAGCGTGGGCTTGGTCACGTTCAGGCGCGCGGCGATGTCGTCGAGCGAGGTGGCGTGAAAGCCGCGTTCGTTGAACAGCTGGGCCGCTGCCTGCAGCACGGCATTGCGTTTGGCCTCGCGCTGGCGCTCGCGGTGCGACACCGGGGGCCAGGGAGAAGCGGCTGCGGTCTGGGCGGCCGTGGCCTTGGCCTGCTTGGCCGCTTTGACCGGCGTGGCTCGCTTGGCTGTGGGTGGCGAAGACGGGGCTGCGGCGGTGGCGGTGGCGCTGCGGCGGCGGGGTGCCACTTTGGCGTGGGGCATGGATGGCAGTTCCTCGGGAAAGTACGGATGCTGATGAGGGTCGCGGCTTCCAGAATCTACTTGCGAGTAAACAGTTTACGCACAAGTAGGAAATTTGCGCTGGGTTCCATCGAAATTTCTGTCAAAAGCTGCAGTCAACCCGTATTAGAAAGCCAATGGAGACAACCCCTTCCGGCCCCGCTGCTGCCACGCCCCTGCTGCAGGTGCAGGGCGTGACCCTGGCGTTCGGTGGCGTGAAGGCGCTGACCGGCGTAGGCTTTGACGTGCAGCCCGGCTCCATCACCGCCGTCATCGGCCCCAACGGTGCGGGCAAGACCTCGCTGTTCAACACCATTTCGGGCTTTTACCGGCCCAGCCAGGGCTCGATCCGCTTTCAGGGGCAGGACATCACCCGCGTGCCCGCGCCGCAGCGCGCCAAGCTGGGCCTGGGCCGCAGCTTTCAGAACATCGCGCTGTTTCGCGGCATGACGGTGCTCGACAACATCAAGCTGGGCCGCCACGCGCACCTCAAAACCAACGTGCTCGACGCGCTGCTGTACTTCGGCCGCGCCCGACGCGAAGAGGCCGAACTGCGCCGCGACATCGAGGAGCGCATCATCGACTTCCTCGAAATCGACCACATCCGCCACGCACCCGTCTCGGCCCTGCCCTACGGCCTGCAAAAGCGCGTGGAGATGGCCCGGGCCCTCGCCATGCAGCCGCAGATCCTGATGCTGGACGAGCCCGTGGCCGGCATGAACCGTGAAGAGACCGAAGACATGGCGCGCTTCATCCTCGACGTGCGCGAGGAGTGGGGCGTGACGGTGCTGATGGTGGAGCACGACATGGGCATGGTGATGGACCTGTCGGACCACGTGGTGGTGCTCAACTTCGGCCAGGTCATCGCGCAGGGCACGCCCGCGCAGGTGCAGGCGGACCCCGAGGTCATCCGCGCCTACCTGGGCGCGGGCGACGTGGGCGACCTGCGTGCCAAGCTGCAGGGAGTGACCACCGCATGACCGGCAACTTCGACTGGGCCTACCTGTTTGAGATCAGCCTCACCGGCATCGCCGGTGGCGGTCTCTACGCACTGGCCGCACTGGCTTTTGTCATGGTCTACAAGGCCACCCGCGTGGTCAACATTGCCATTGGCGAGCTGCTGATGGTGGGTGCGTACCTGTTCTTCACCTTTGCATCGATGTTTGCGCTGCCGCTGTGGCTGGCCATCCCCGCCGCCGTGCTGGGCACGGGCCTGCTGGGCGCGGTGATCGAGCGCACCATGATCCGCCCGCTGCTGGGCGAGCCGCCGATCTCCGTCTTCATGGTCACCGTGGGCCTGGCCTCGGTGCTGGTGGGCCTGGTCGAGATGATCTGGACGGCAGACCAGCGCCGCCTGCCCGACTTCATGCCCACGCAGCCCATCATGGTGGGGGACGCATTCCTGGCACCCAAGGTGTTCTGGGGCGCCGTGATTGCCATCGTGTTCATCGCGGCCGTGCTGGTGGTGTTCCGCTTCTGGCGCGGCGGGGTGGCCCTGCGTGCCACGGCCAGCGACCAGGCGGCTGCGTATTCGGTGGGCATCAACGTGCCGCGCGTGTTTTCGCTGGCCTGGGTGGCCTCGGCCATGCTGGCTGCCATCTCCGGGATCATCGTTGGCTCGATTGGCGGCATCTCGTCCAGCATGGGCGTGTTCGGGCTGTCGGTGCTGGTGGTCGTCATCGTGGGCGGGCTCGACAGCGTGCTGGGCGCGCTCGTCGGCGGCATCCTCATCGGCCTGATCGAGGCGCTGGCCGGGGCCTACCTGGGCGGCGAATACAAGCTGCTGGCCACGTTCATCGTGCTGGTGGCCGTGCTGCTGGTGCGGCCTTACGGCCTGTTCGGCACCCACGAAATCGAGAGACTGTAAAAACATGAACCCCCACGTTCATCACCTCGTGTATTCACTGCCCCCCAAGGGGGCGCAGGCCTCCCTTGGGGCGGCCCGGCGGCAGGCCTGACCCATGCGCATCGGAACCCTCAAGGAAACCTACATCGCCGACGCGGCGCTGTTCGACTCGCGCACGCAAAAAGTGTGGCTGGCCGTGGGCGCTGCGCTGCTGGTGCTTTTCCCCTTCATGGCCAGCGACTACTGGCTCTACCTGGCCTGCCTGGTCAGCATCAATGTGGCCAGTGCCACGGGGCTCAACATCCTCACAGGCTACACGGGCCTCGTCAGCCTGGGGCAGGCGGCCTTCATGGGCCTGGGGGCTTACACGGTGGCCGTGCTGGAAACCAAGGTGGGCACGCCCTTTGTGCTCAACCTGCTGGCAGGTGGCTTTGTCGCCATGCTGGGCGGCATCGTGGTGGGCATTCCTTCGCTGCGCGTGAAAGGGCTGTACCTGGCGATTGCCACCATTGCCGCATCGTTCATCGCGCACTTCATCTTTGCCAACTGGAAGTTCACCGGCGGCACCGGTGGCCTGAGCGTGCCGCCCGCCAAGCTGTTCGGCATGGCGCTCGACACCTCGTTCCGGCTGTACTGGCTCATCGTGCCAGTCACCCTCCTCATGCTCCTGGGCGCGGCCAACCTGTTTCGCACGCGCGTGGGCCGTGCCTTCATCGCGATTCGCGACCGCGACATCTCGGCCGAGGTGCTGGGCATACCGCTGCTGCGCTACAAGCTGCTGTCGTTTGGGCTGTCGTCGTTCTATGCAGGCGTGGCCGGGGGCCTGTGGGCGTATTTCTTTCGCGTGGTCACGCCCGAGAGCTTTCCCCTGCTCATGTCCATCTTCTTCCTCGCGGCCATCATCGTCGGTGGCATGGGCTCCATCCTGGGCGGCATTCTGGGCGCGGTGTTCATGACCATGGTGCCCGAGCTGCTCAAGCTCGTGGTGGACCTGATGCCTGGCGGCAGCGAACTCACGGTGTTCCTCTCGCCCGTGCGCACGGTCATCTTTGGCCTGCTCATCATCGGTTTTCTCGTCTTCGAGCCCCATGGCCTGGCCGAAGTGTGGCGGCGCGTCCGTCGTTTCTTCCATCTCTGGCCTTTCAGAAACTAACCCCCAAGGAGACACGCATGCAGCCCACCCCCACCTCCCCACGCCGCCGCACCCTGCTGGCAGCTGCCGGCGCCGCCGCCCTCACCAGCCCGCTGTCGGTGCTGGCCCAAGGCGCTGACGAGATCGTGATCGGCGGCTCCATCCCGCTCACCGGCGTGTTCGCGTTTGCGGGCGTGGGCATCAACGCGGGCATGGGCGACTACGTGAAGATGCTCAATGACGCGGGCGGCATCAAGGGCCGCAAGGTCAAGTACGTGCCCGAGGACACCGGCTACAAGGTCGATGTGTCGGTGGCTGCGTTCAAGAAGATCACCAGCCAGAACAAGGTCAACCTGTACTACGGCGACTCCACAGGCTTCTCCAAAACCATCAACCCCGAGCTGGACCGCAACGGCAATATCCTGATGGCGGGCGCGTCGTTTGCCACCGAACTCAACGACCCCAAGAAGTACCCCAACCAGTTCCTCGTGGGCCCCGACTACACCGAGATGTTCGGCATCCTGCTCAAGCACATCGCCAAGGAAAAGCCCGGTGCCAAGGTGGCCTTCGTGTACTCCGATTCGGAATTCGGCCGCGACCCCATCGAGTCCAGCGAAGCCATGGCCAAGCAGCTGGGCCTGTCGGTGCCCATCAAGATCATGACGCCCGCCGGCAGCGTGGATGTGTCCACCGAGGTTATCAAGCTGCGCCGCGCGGCTCCCGACTACACCATCTTCCACGGCTACATCCTCGCGCCCATCCCTGAGTTCATCACCCAGGGCAAGCAGCAGGGCATGACCAGCAAGTGGATGGGCACCTTCTGGACTATGGACAGCTCCACCGTCATGAAGATGGGCGACGCCGCCGACGGCTTCATGGGTGTGATGCCCTACCGCTACTACTACGACACCGAGAAGGCGCCGATGCTGGAGAAGATCCGCGCGCTGCGGCCCGAGTACCAGAGCACGGCCTACATCCAGGGCTTCCTGGCCGCGATGCTGTTCACCGAGGCAGCCAAGCGCACGCTGGACGCTGGCAAGCCCCTTACCGGCCCCAACCTGAAGGCCGCACTCAATTCCATCAAGGACTTCGACACGGGCGGGCTGATCGGCGTGCCGATCACCATCAGCGGGAATTCGATCCCCGTGGGCCGCGTGTACCGCGCCGACATGAAGGCCCAGAAGATGGTCGCCGCCTCCGACTGGATCAAGCTCTGACCCTGCTGTTGCCATGACCCAGCCAACCCCGGCCCACGTCCTCGAAGTCAACAACATCGAGGTCATCTACAACAAGGTGGTGCAGGCCCTGCGCGGCCTGTCGCTGGCCGTTCCGCGGGGGCAGATCGTGGCGCTGCTGGGCAGCAACGGGGCAGGCAAAAGCACCACGCTCAAGGCCATCTCGGGCCTGCTGGCGCTGGAGGATGGTGTGGTGGAAAGCGGCAGCATCCACTTCAACGGCCAGCCCACGGCCGCCGTGGCACCGCAGCAGCTGGTGCGCAACGGCCTGAGTCATGTGATGGAAGGCCGCCGCGTGTTTGAAGACCTCACGGTCGAAGAGAACCTGGTGGCCGCCACCTATGCGCTGACGGGGCGCAAGGATGCAACGCCCGACTTCGATCTGGTCTACAGCTACTTCCCGCGCCTGCATGAACGGCGCAAGGGTCTCGCCGGGTACCTGTCAGGCGGCGAGCAGCAGATGCTGGCCATTGGCCGCGCGCTCATCGCGCAGCCCCAGCTCATCCTGCTCGACGAGCCCTCGCTGGGCCTGTCGCCCAAACTGGTCGAAGACATCTTCACCATCATCGCGCGCATCAACGCCGAACGCGGCACCAGCATGCTGCTGGTGGAGCAGAACGCCACCGTGGCCCTGGCCGTGGCGCACCGGGGCTACATCATGGAGAACGGCAAGATCGTGATCGACGGCACGGCCGAGCGCCTGGCCAACGACCCGGATGTGCGCGAGTTCTATCTGGGCATGGGCGGTGGTGGCGAGGCCAAGAGCTTCAAAGAGATCAAGCACTACAAGCGTCGCAAACGCTGGCTGTCATGAGCACACTCCCCGACCTCACTCTGCCCCAGATGCTGCGCGAGCGCGCACGCACCGACGCGCAGCGCATCGCCATCCGGCAAAAGGACTTCGGCATCTGGAAGCCTTTTACCTGGGCGCAATACCACCAGCGCGCCAGCCACTTCGGCCTGGGCCTCAAGGCGCTGGGCCTGCCTGCGGGCGGACATGTGGGCGTGATCGCCGAGAACCGCATTGAATGGGTGCTGGCCCAGATGGGCGCAGGCCTGGTGGGCGCCGTGACGGTGGGCGTGTACCCCACCAGTCCCACCAACGAAGTGGCCTATGTGGTGGGCCATGCCGACATCGAGATCATGGTCTGCGAAGACCAGGAGCAAACCGACAAGCTGCTGGCCGCACTGCCCGAGCTTCCGCGCCTGAAAAAGATCGTGGTCATGGAGACCAAGGGCCTGCGCAGCTTTGCGCCCGAGGTGCGGCAGTTCATCACCACGTTTGACGAGGTGGAACAGCTGGGCGCAGCGTCGGGCCAACAAGCCATCATCGACGAAGCCCTCGCACGCCAGCGGCTCGACGATGTGGGCCTGATGATCTACACCTCGGGCTCCACCGGCAAGCCCAAGGGCGCGATGATTTCGTACCGCAACATCCGGGGCGTGGTGCCGGGCATCGTGGACCGGCTGGAGCTATCCCGGGACACCACCCACCTGTCGTACCTGCCGCTGTGCCATGTGGCCGAGCAGATGCTGACCAGCTTTGTGCCCGTGTACATCGGCGCGCAAGTGAACTTTGGCGAGTCCATCCGCACCGTGCAGGAAGACTTGCGCGAGGTCGCGCCCACCATGTTCCTGGGCGTGCCGCGCATCTGGGAAAAGCTGCACGCGGCCATCCACATCAAGCTGCAGGAAACGAGTGGCCTGCGCCGCGCGCTGTTCCACAAGGCCTACAACGCCTGCAAGCCGTTGGCCGACAAGCCGCGCAGTGCCTGGAGCGTGGGCGACAAGCTCACTTATGCCGCGAGCTACTGGCTCGTCTTCCGCGCGCTGCAAAACTTCATCGGCCTGCGCAATACCCATGTGGCGCTCACCGGCGCCGCGCCCATTCCGCCCGACGTGGTGCGCTTCTTCCGCGTGCTGGGCGTGCCGCTCATCGAGGTGTATGGCCTGACCGAATCCACCGGCATGGTCACGGGCCACCGTCTGGATCATGTGGTGGTGGGGACCGTGGGCGTGCCCACGCTGGGTGTGGAGCACCGCATTGCGGACAACGGCGAGCTGCAATTGCGAGGCGACATGGTGTTTGCGGGTTACTACAAGAACCCCGAGGCCACGGCCAGCAGCATCGTGGGCGGCTGGCTGCACACCGGCGATGTGGTGCGTGAATCGCAAGGCCAGATCCAGATCGTGGACCGCCTCAAGGACATCATGATCACCGCCGGTGGCAAGAACCTCACGCCGTCCGAGATCGAGAACACCATGAAGGGCAGCCCCTTCATCAAGGAATGCATCATCGTGGCCGAGGCGCGCAAGTTTGTCAGCGCGCTGGTGATGATCGACTACGAGACCGTGGGCAAGTGGGCCGAGGCACGGCGCATTCCGTTCACACACTTTCGCTCGCTGGTGGAACACCCCGAGGTGCGTGTCCTCATCGACGCCGAAATCAACCAGGGCAACCAGCGCCTCGCGCAGGTCTCGCAGATCCGCAAGTTCCACCTGCTGACCAAGGAGCTGGACCACGACGACGGCGAGGTGACCGCGACGATGAAGGTGCGCCGCGCAAGCATCTACAAAACCTATGCGGCCGAGATCGAGGCGCTGTACCAATAGCCCAGGGCTCGGCGCATTGGAATCCACTTACTATCAAAACAGGAGCTGATAGCGCAATATCCACTAGCGCTTGAAGCGGATTTGACATGGAAAATACCGCCACAGACCCTGCAGCGGCCGCTAACGCACCGTCCGCACCCGCCCCACAGCCGCCCCTGCTGCTGGAGCGCCACGGCGCCATCGCCACGCTGCGCTTCAACCGGCCCGAGGCACTCAACGCCATCGACGTGCCCATGGCCAATGCCTTCCTCGCCGCCGTGCAGTCCATCGCTGCCGACCCCGGTGTGCGGGCCGTGGTGCTGCGTGGCAACGGCCGGGGCTTCATGGCCGGGGGCGACCTGGCCACGCTGCGCGCTAACCCGGTGCAGGGCGCCATCGACATCCTCACGCCACTCAATGCCGCCCTTCAGTTGCTGGCACAGATGAACGCGCCCGTCATCGCGCAGGTGCACGGCGCGGCCGCCGGTGCGGGCTTGAGCCTGGTGCTGATGGCCGACTACGTGATCGCTGCCGAAGGCACACGCTTCAACCTGGCCTACATCAACCTCGGCACCAGCTGCGACGTGGGTGCATCGTGGGCGCTGCCGCGCATCGTGGGCGTGCGCCAAGCGCTGGAGATTGCGTTACTGGGCGAGGCCTTCACCGCGGACGATGCGCTGCGCCTGGGCCTCGTCAACCGCGTGGTGCCCGGCGCCGAGCTGGACACTGCCACCACCGCCCTCGCCCAGCGCCTGGCCAGCGGCCCCACACTGGCCTACGGTGCGATGAAGCGCCTGATGCGCGCGTCGATGGACCACACGCTGCCCGAGCAACTGGCCGCTGAAAAAGACGCCTTTGTGCACTGCGCGGGCACCGAGGACTTCCGCGCGGGGGTGGAAGCGTTTCACCAGCGCCAGAGCCCGCAGTTTGTGGGGCGGTAAAGCAAGCGCAACTGCATCGCCGGCAGCCTCTTTCTTGTCTTCAAGCAGAGCCCTTACACTCCCGCCAAAACGGAGGGAGAGAGGGTATGAAACCATCACGCCAACAAGGCAAGCTGCTGTTCAAAATCGCGGGCGTCCTCGCCGGAGTCGTGTTCGTTGCTTTTGGAATGCAGGAGCGGTCCGAGCTTTCCAGAACGCTCAAGCTCGGCAAACACGCCGTGGTCGAGCCCATCACGCAGTACACGGAGTTCAAGAAAAGCGGTTCTTCCACCTACACCGCCGAGTTCCACTACAAGACCGACAGCGGCCAGCAGATGGTGGTGAAGCACAGTTTCCCGGAAGAGATCCTGACCGAATTCAAGGCCCATCGCCCGGTCGAAATCGCCTACATGCCCAACGACCCCAGCAGCTTTGTGTTTGTGAAGCAGCAGTCCTCATGGACGCTGGTGGCGGTCGGCACCGCTTTGATGCTGGCAGCCCTGCTGCTGGCCTGATCGACGGTTCGACCTTCCGCACCGTGCGCCCTTGTGCCAGGCGCGGGGCTGGGTGAACGCCTGAACCCAGAGCATTGGACTGAATCGCGGAACAGTGAGTTGAGCCGCCAGCCATTGATGGCGAACCCATCGGCCCTTAGAGTCAGGCCATGGCGACGACAACCTACGCGGCTCCACGCACTCTCTTGCCCCTGTGGTGCAACATCGGGCCGGATACCCCCGCAACAAAGCCATGATCACCGTCCGCCCCTCCTCCGAACGGGGCCGGTCCTCCACCGGCTGGCTACACAGCGCCCACAGCTTTTCGTTTGGCGACTACTTCGACCTGCGCCACCAGGGCCATGGCAATCTGCTGGTGCTCAACGACGACACGGTGGCGCCCGGCAAAGGCTTTGGCACGCATGGGCACCGCGACATGGAGATCGTGAGCTATGTCCTCGACGGCGCCCTGGCCCACCAGGACAACCTGCACGAACGCACCGGCCAACAACCTGGGGCCCCAGCGGCCTCGGGGGCGCCAGGGGCTGATTCGGTGGCGGCTCCCACCGGCATCCTGCACCCGGGCGACGTACAGCGCATGAGCGCAGGCTGGGGCGTGCGCCACAGCGAATTCAATGCGCTGCCCGACCAGCCCACCCATTTCCTGCAGATCTGGATCAAGCCCCTGTTCACAGGTATCCGCCCCAGCTACGCACAAAAACACTTCCCGTCCGCAGACCGCCGGGGCCGCCTGGTGCGCATTGCCTCGCGCCGGGGAGAGGACGGCTCGGTGACCATGAACGCCGACGCCTCCATCTGGGCAGGCTTGCTGGATGGCAGCGAAACCGCCACCCAAGTGCTGAACCCCGAACGCCTGGCCTACGTGCACGTGGCGCGAGGGGCGGTGCAGGTCAACGGCATCGCGCTGTCTGGTGGCGATGGCGCCTTGCTGGACGGCGAAAACACACTGACCCTGCACGAGGGCCACCACGCCGAGGTGCTGGTGTTTGACCTGGCGCGGCGTTAAGACACCTGACGCCCAACACCAGCGCGCGGAACTGCCCCCATGACCCCCGACAAAGCCTTCCTTCACCTGCCCGAGCTGCAAGGCCGGCTGACCCCTGCCCATGCCTCGGGTCTGCGCCTCACCGACGAGGTGCTGGCCGAGTGGGACGCCCAGGCGCGCTGCCAGGGTCTGCCCGCCCACTGGCGCCTGCCGGACTACGAGGTCGAACAATCCCGCTGCGAGGTGCTTTCCACCATCACCGCCCAGCAGCAGGATCTGTGGGTGTTTGCCTATGGCTCGCTGATGTGGAACCCAGGCTTTCACTTTGGCGAAGTGCGCCGCGCCTGCCTGCCCGGCTTTGCGCGCCGCTTTGCCCTGAGCACCACCATCGGCCGGGGCACCCCGATTGCCCTGGCCTGGTGCTGACCTTGCAGCGCACGGGCGACGAAGGCCCACAGGGCTGCGAAGGCCTGGCATTCCGCATCCCGGCGCCGCTGGTGGAGGACGAGTCCCGCATGCTGTGGCGGCGCGAGATGATCACCGGCGCCTACTGCCCGCAACTGCTGCCCCTGCCAACGCCCCAGGGCGAAGTGCAGGCGCTGGTGCTGGTCGCCAACACGGCCCATACCCATTACCGGGCCAATCTGTCGCTGCAGGCCACGGCCGCGACGATTGCCACCGCCTGCGGGCGCATTGGCAGCAACCGGGACTACCTGGAGCAGCTGGTGCGGCAGTGTGGGGTGCTGGGCATTGAAGACGCCTATGTGCGTGATCTGGCGGCGTTGGTGAACGCCGCCGCCTATAGCAGCGACCGCTGAAGCCGCCATGGCCCCGCTGCGGCCACGATCTCAAAACGGGGCCGACTCCGGGTCGGTATCGACGGGCACTTCCCGAGGACCGGTCACCACCCCACCCCCAGCCACTTTGCGTGCCGGGGCAGAGGGTACTGCTGCTGGCATGGGTGACCGTGATGCTGCCGGAGCAGTTTCAGCCCTGTCACTCGCCACTGCCTGCGCCGCACCTGACACTCCACTCTCGGTCTCTCCCCCCAGCGCCTCGATCAGGTCCGGAATCAGCTTGACCAGCTCGCCCGTGGCAATCGCCACGTCAGTGTCAAAGCCGCCGTCGTCTGCCTTGGTGCCTTCAAACACCGTGTCCAGGAACGACACCTTCTTGATCTGCAGGCCTTCGGTGAGCATGAAGCTCACGCGGTCGTCCCAGGTGAGGGCCAGCTTGGTGGGCAGCTTGCCAGCGTCGATGTGGGCCTGCACCTCCTCGATGTCGAGTGGGTGGCGGGCGTAGCGCACCACGGCTTTTTCCTCGTTGGCGCTTTTGAGTTCGCACTCACGGTCCACCGTGAAGCCCACGGGCGGCTCCTGCTCCTTGAGCCAGTGGGCCATGGCGGCCTGCGGGCTGGTCTGGGTGTCGAGCAGCGACACCGACAGGCCGGGCAGCGATTCGACCAGCAAAGTCACCACTTCGTCGGCACGGCCCTGGCTGGATGTGTCCAGCACCAGCAGGCGCGAGGCTGTATCGATCCAGATCCACATCGAGCCCTGCTTGGTGAAGGCCATGGGCAGCAGGTCCAGCTTGGCCTCGTCTTTCAGCTCCTTGCTCTCCTTCTTGCCGGGCTTGCGGCCGGTTTCCTTTTCGATGCGTTCGGCCTTTTCCTTGACCTTGCGCGCCAGCACGCTGCCGGGCAACACCTTGGTCTCGACCATGAAACGCAGGATCCATTGCCCGCCCACCGATTCGACCAAGGGGCCATGTAGTTCACCCCGGGGGGGCACCCAGCCCAGCGACTTCTCTTGCGTGGCGCCACATTCCTGGAACGGGGCCTTGGCCAGGGCATCCTCTACTTGCGTCAGCTCGACCTGCCATTGCGGAGCAATGCGGTACACGATCATGTTCTTGAACACGGAAAACCTTTGGTTGGGGTCGCTGCGGACAACGACACGGACACGGAACCCGCCATTGTCGGCGGTCGCCACCCAGGCGCCGGGCCGCTGGGGCACAAGCAGCCCTTGAGGGACTGAAAACGCTACACAATCAATAGCAAACAAGGCATATGCCACTAGCGCATCGCCGACTATTAGCCCAAAATTATCTCGGAGGCCACTTTGCAAGCGTTCGCTGCAACTTTACACAGCCTCACCCAACGCGCACGGTGGCGATACGTGGGCGGCAGACACTGGACTCCAATCGCTGAAACGGTCGTTGCAGCGAGCTCACCACCGCGAAAGGACTTCCACCATGGCATCCCGTTTCTCCCACCCCATCTCTCACCGCATTGCTGCCACCGCCCTGCTCGCCGCCATGGCGTTGCCTGTGCTGGCCCAGCAGCCCCCAGCTGCGCCTGCGGCATCCCCCACAGCCCCTGCCAAGGCCGCCGAGGGCCGCCATGAACGCCACCATGGCGACATGGCCCAGCGCCATGCCAAGCGGCTGGCAGACCTCAAGGCCCAGCTCAAGCTGACGCCTGCACAGGAATCCGCCTGGACCACCTTCACCACCGCCATGCAGCCCGGCGAACGCCCCGCCCGCCTGGACCGCCAGGACATGGACAAGCTGACCACGCCGGAACGCATCGACCGCATGCGGGCCCTGCGCGCTCAGCATGCTGCCGAAGCCGACCGCCGTGGCGAGGCCACCAAGGCCTTCTATGCGACGCTGACGCCCGAGCAGCAAAAGACCTTTGACGCCCAGGCCCACCGGGGCCACCCCATGGGTGGCATGCGGGGTGGCGAGGGCCGCCACGGTCACGGCGACCACCACGGCGGCATGCGCGGGGGCGAAGGCCGTCCGGCCCCCGCTCCGGCCAAATAAGGCCCCCCGGCCAGGCTGACAGGCGCTAAGGCGCACACCCGCCAACCCGGCGTTCTTCACAGAACGCCGGGTTTTTTTGTTGTGGCGGCCAGCCCATGGGGAGCAGCGAACGGCAGCATGCGACGCAGCTGTGGATAACTCTGGGCACAGTTCTGGCACAACCGGGCAGTTATCCACACAAAAATCCGCCACCCGAAAGTTGTTGTCGGTGAGCCCCGCACTTTGTGCAAGCCGCCCCACACACTTTGCAGCGACGCAAGTACGCGCCAGCATTGAAGAAAAGACGCTTGTCCACACAAACAGGCGTTCTCTACTACTACTGCTATTTATATATAAAGCTATTAAAGAATAACCAGAACCCCAACTCCGGGGTACCCATCACACACCTGCGATGTGCGGTTCTGCTTGTGAGGGCCTGACTGGACGGACATCACCACCAGGCCGTGGTGGCGACAGCTCGGCCTGCCCTGCGGATCATTCAGGTCCTCTTGGGAACCCACAGGCGGTCGTTGACTGCACGAAACGGCTTTGCGGCCTGGTACGAGGGATGTGCTGTGCCAAGGCCCTGTGCGCCGCATCGACCATCGTCTGGGCAGGTTCTGACCGCCTCGCTGGCGCACCCCAAGCCCTGCAGTAGCGAAAGCGGAGCGTCACATCTTCCTTAGTGCTATCAATTAGAGAGCAATCAAGGCATACGAACGTAGCGCTACGGGTCGTTTTGATTGAAATTCTTGCTGCCCACGCGCCCGGTGCGTAAAACTGGGGATAGTTTTGGCACAACCGGGGGCTTATCCACAGAAAAGGGCGACGCGCCGCTTTTGTCCCCGCTCGGGCGACAACGGGAGCAGGGCTGGGTGCACAGGGTTGGCAGCGGGCTAAGTGCTTGCCAGCGCTGGCAAAAATGCAGTTGTCCACACGCCAGGCCGCTCTCTACTACTACGACTATGTATTTATAAAAGACATAAGAAGAAGACAGAGGACAACTGGGGCCACGCACACGGCGGGGGTGATGGAGGGGCACCCACATACCGTGGTGTACCCGCCCCACCCTGGAGGAAAGGTGGGATCTGGAGCCGTCCAGAAGGCCGTGGAGGGCCTTGGGCGCAAAAGCAGGCCCAGGGGGCCGAAACGGACCCACAGGTTCCTCACGGAGCTTCTAGGGCCCTCAGGAGGGAGTCAGGGGTTAAGGGGACGTTGGATGTGGACAAGAGCCAGGAACACCTGGCGGGCGCCGCCTATGCCTGCGAGGTGCGCAGGAAGCTGTCCAGAACGTCCACCGACAGCGCCTTGCTGAACAGGTAGCCCTGGTAGAGCTGGCAACCTGCGCGGGCCAGCAGAGCGCATTGCTCGGGGGTCTCCACGCCTTCGGCGATCACTTCCAGCCCCAGGCTGCGCGACAAGCCGATGATGGTGTCCACGATCGCAGCGTCGTTGGGGTCGGTCAGCAGGTCACGCACAAAGCTCTGGTCGATCTTGAGCTGATCGAGTGGCATGCGCTTCAAGTAGCTCAGGCTGGAGTACCCGGTGCCAAAGTCGTCCAGCGAGAAGCCCACCCCGTAGGACCGCAGCGCGGTCATGGTGGCGATGGTGGTCTCCATGTCTTCCACCAGCAGGCTTTCGGTCAGCTCCAGCTTGAGCTGGGCCGAGGGCGCGCCGGTGATGGCGAGCACGCGGGCCACGTCGTCCACAAAACTGGCATGGCGGAACTGGCGCGAACTCACGTTGACGGCCATGGTCAGGTGCGACAGGGCCGGGTCGCTCTGCCAGCTGGCCAGCAGCTTGCACGCGGTGTGCAACACCCAACGGCCCAGCGGCAGGATGAGGCCGGTTTCTTCGGCCAGCGGGATGAACTGGGCGGGCGACACCATGCCGCGCTGCGGGTGGGCCCAGCGCACCAGCGCCTCCACCCCCACACAGCGGCCCGACTGGTGGATTTGCGGCTGAAAGTGCAGCAGGAACTCTTCCTGCATCAGCGCGGAGCGCAGGTCGGTTTCCAGCCCCGCGCGCGCCGTGACCACGGCCTGCATGTCGGGGTCAAAAAAGCGCAAAGTGTTGCGGCCGGCCGTCTTGGCCTGGTACATGGCCAGGTCGGCCTGCTTGAGCAGCTCGCCCACTGTGGTGTGTTCGCCGGTGAACGGCGCAATGCCGATACTGGGGGTGCTGCGGTACTGGTAGCCCTGCAGTGCATAGGGCACGGCCAGCATGGCCAGGATCTTTTCACCCACGCCCCGGGCATGCAGCGCCAGCTCGTGCGGCTTGGGGCTGAGTTCTTCCAGCATGACCACAAACTCGTCACCCCCCAGCCGGGCCACCGTGTCCACGCTGCGCACGCAGGTGTTCAGGCGCTGCGCCACCTGTTGCAGCAGCAGGTCGCCCTGGTCGTGGCCCAGAGTGTCGTTCAGGGTCTTGAAGTTGTCGAGGTCAATGAACAGTAACGCCCCGCCCTGCTGGCGCCGCTGCGCGGTGGCCAGGGCCTGGTGCATGCGGTCCATGAGCAGCATGCGGTTGGGCAGGCCGGTGAGCGCATCGTAGAACGCCAGGCGCTGGATCTCGCGCTCGCTGGCCTTGCGCTGGCGGATATCGGTGTTGATGGCCAGGATGGACTGTGGCTGGCCGTCATCGCCACGCACCAGCGTCCAGCGGCCTTCCACCTCGATGGTGCTGCCATCGCGGTGGCGCTGCACGATCTCGCCGGTCCACTCGCCCTGCTCCAGCACCGTCTGCGTGGCGTGCCGGAAGTGCGTGGGGTCTTCGTAGAGCAGCGTCTCGATGGACTGCCCCAGCGCCTGCAGCTGCGACCAGCCGTACAGGCGCTCCGCGCTCTTGTTCCAGAAGATGATGCGGTGGTCCAGGTCCCGCACCAGGATGGCGTCCTGGGCCTTGTCCAGCAGCGAGGCCTGGTGGCGGATGCGGATGTCGGCCAGCTGCCGCTCGATCTCGGCCGACGCACGCGAGGCAAAGATCTGCAGCGTGGAGGTGATGAAGTCCGTGTCGGCAATCGCGTGGCGGAACAGCACGAAGACGATGCCCACCACCTCGCCGTCGGCATTGCACAGCTGCTGGCCCACATAGGCCTGTGCCCCCACCGCGCGCAGCACGGGGGCTTCGGGGTACAGCTGCTGCACCTTGTCGGTCACCACATGGGTGCGCTGCGACATCAGCAACAGGCTCGGTGTGCCGTCCAGGCTGTATTCGTCGTTGGGCAGCATCTGGCCGTCGAGCACGGCGGCCAGCGTGACCACCCGGGGCGTGTGGTCTTGCGAATGCGGCAGCAACCGCACCACGCAGCCGCCCTGGGCATCCAGCGCATCGGCCATGTTGCGCACCAGCTGCACAAAAAATTCGGTGCCGGTGCTGGCCGACACGGCCGCCGCCACCTTGAGCACCGAGGCCTGCAGCCGCTGCTGCGCCTTGTGCGCGCGCAGGCTGGTGATGCCGATGGCCAGGTCGTTGGACAGCTCCTGCAGCAGTGCGGCTTCTTCGGGGCTGATCTGCAACACGTCGGGTGCATACAGGTACAACAGGCCAAAACTGCGGTCCTGCGCGTGGTCGCGCGCATGCTCGCGCAGCGGCAGGCAGATCACGCCGTGAAAGCCATGCTCCAGCATGCGCTCGGTCCAGTCGGCAAAGTCCCCTTCGGTGCGGATGTCCTGCACGATCACCGGCTGGCCGGTGCGCACCGCAATGCCCGCCGGGCCCCGGCCATAGGGGTCGTCGGCCGACCAGCTCAGTTGCAGGTTTTCCAGGTAGTTCTGGTTGTAGCCCGCATGGGCCACCGGGCGGATGGACTTGCGCTCGTCGTCCATGGCAAACCCCACCCAGCCCATGCGGTAGCCACCGATGTCCACCGCAATCTGGCAGATGGCCTGCAGCAGTGCGGTCTCGGACGTGGCGCGCACCAGGGTTTCGTTGCATGCGCTCAGCAGGCGCTGGGCACGGCCCATGCGCGCCAGCTCGCGCTCGGTGCGCAGGCGTTCGGTCACGTCGGTGGCCAGCACCTGGCGGGCCGGGCGCCCGTTGAAGCTGATGCTGCCTGCCGTGATCTCCACATCCATGAAGCTGCCATCCTTCTTGATGTGGCGGCTGATGACCGGCGCGTTGCGCTGTTCCATCGGAACGGCGCGGATGTTGGCCTCGACGTTGGGGCGCCGGTCGGCGGGCCACAGGTCCAGCATCGACATGGTCAGCAGCTCGGACTCGGTGTAGCCATAGTGGCGTTCCATCGACCGGTTCACGGCCTGCAGCTGCAGGGTTTCACGGTCGTACACCCACATGGGGTGCGGGTGCTCGTCAAACAGCATGCGGTATTGCTGCTCGGACGCATGCAGCTGCCCCGCCACATGCCGCAACTGCACCATGGCACCCAGCGACTCGGTCAGGATCTCCAGGTGCGCCACATCGCGGCGCGAAAATGCATTGACCTTGTCCGATGTGACCTTGAGCGACCCGACGATGGCGTCGCCACTGCGCAGCGGAACCGCCATGACCGACCGTACGCCGTGGCGGTGGGGCATCGAAGCCATGTCCCAGCCCTCGGCCTCGGTGTCGTTGCACACCACGGTCTGGCCCTTGCTGAGCGCAGGCCAGAGCAGGCTCTGGTCCACTGGCAGCAGGTTGCCCACCGGGCGCACGTGGTCACCGGCCGAGGCTTGCGCCACCAGCTGGCGGCCTTGCAGCAGCTCCACCATGGCGCCGCGCGCTTCGGTCTGGCGCAGCACGGTGCTGGCCACCAGCTGCAGCACCTCGGGCAGCGGCATGTCCAGCGACGAAATGCGCTGCTGCACCTGCAGCAGCTCGGCATGGTTCTGTGCGTCGCGCTGGGCGTCCAGGTCGGCCAGCTTTTGTGCGCTGATGTCCGTCATGCCGCCCACCATGCGCACGGCCTTGCCCTGCAGGTCGCGGATCAGGAAGCCCCGGTCCAGCACCCAGGCATAGCTGCCGTCCTGGCGGCGAAAGCGGTATTCGTCCGACCAGTGGTTGGCCGTGCCGTCAATGGCGGCATGGATGCCTTCGAGCACTTCTTCGCTGTCATCGGGGTGCAGTCGTAAGGTCCACGAGGTGCTGTCGGGCGGCAACTGGTCGAGTGGCACACCGAACAGGGTCTGCATGCCTTCGTTCCACCACATGGCATCGGTGTGCAGGTTCCAGTCCCACACCGCGTCGGCCGTGGCGCGCGAGACCAGATGAAAGCGCTCTTCGCTCTCACGGCGGGCCTGCCGGGCCTGGTGCTGGGCCGAGATGTCCTGAAACGCCCCCTGAATCCGCACGATGCGGCCGTCGGCGTCGCGCACCGCCTGCCCGGTGGTGCGCACCCAGAAGTGCCGACCCGCCAGTGTGACAAGTTCGGCCTCCAGGTCAAACGGTGTGCCTTGGCGGATGCAGCTCTCAAACGCTGCCAACATGGCCTGCCGGTGCGGGGGCAGGTACAGCTCCATGATCTGTTCCACCGAGCCCATGCGTCCCGCAATGCCGAAGGCTGCGGCGATCTCCTGCGACCAGTTCAGCTGCAGGCTGGGCAGCTCCACGATCCACCCGCCAATGCGGGCCATCTGCCCGGCCACGCGCAGGGTCTCGCTCTGGGCCAGCAGTTCGGCATGCATCTTGTCGCGCTGCTGCACCAGGTCGGCCAGCACCTGCTTTTGGCGGCGCAGCTCCAGCTGCACCATGGCCTGCTCGGCCAGTATGCGCAGGCCCTCCAGCTGCTCGGCCTCGATGTGCCGGGGGATGGAGTCCAGCACCGCCAGCGTGCCCAGCGCCTGCCCCTCGGGGGTGACCAGCGGCACACAGGCGTAAAAGCGCACATGGGGGGCCTGCGTGACCAGCGGGTTGTGGGCAAAAACCGGGTGCTTGTGGGTGTCGTTGACCACCATGGGCTCGCGGCTGCCGCTCAGTGCATGCGCGCAGAACGCAATTGCGCGCTCGGTCTCCTTGAACGGTACACCCACTGCGGCCTTGAACCACTGCCGGTCGCTGTCCACGAAGTTGACCACCGCCATGGGGCACTGGCATACACGCGCAGCCAGCGTGGCCAGCTGGTCAAAGCTGTCTTCCGCCGGGGTGTCGAGGATCGCGTAAGACTGCAGTGCCTGGAGCCGGGCGGCCTCTGCGGTGGCTTGCGCTGGTGGCATGGTCAGTCCACCGTGGCGCCGCTGCGCACGCAGCTGCCCAGCCTGGTCGGTGCGACCAAGCCATGGGTGGCGGGGCGGAGTAGCGTCGGCAAGGCAATCGGGCAGTAGAGGGAGCGTGCAATGCGGCCGCACCGCGCGCTCAGGTTCACAGCGCCACAGGCACTGTGGCAAAGAGTGTGAATGCTACACCGCACAGTCCTCGCTGGCGACGTGCGCCCATGGGGGTTTGTCCCAAAAAACACAGTGTTTTGACCTCGGGCAGTCACCCAGGCAACCTTCGCGCAGCACGAGGCTTGCTAACGTGGCCCCATGCAGATTTCCGAACTCGCGCAACAGGCCTCGGTGTCCGTCCACGCGCTGCGCCACTACGAGCGGCTGGGGCTCATCCACCCCGATCGCCGGGCCAACGGCTACCGCAACTATCCGGCCCGCATGCGGCGCGAGGTGGTGTTCATCGCCATGTCCCGCCAGCTGGGCTTCAGCCTGCCGCAGATTGCCCTTCGCCTGGATGAATACCGCGCCGGCACCCTCGGCATTGACGACATGGTGCAGGCCTTGCAGGCGCGTGTGGACGCGATCGACCAGCAGATCGCTGCGCTGCAGTCCCAAAAATCCACCGTGCAGGCGCACCAGGCCTGGTTGCGTGGCCAGTTGCTCACGAAGCAGCGATCAAAAACCCAGGGTCGGCAAACACCCTCGGGCGCAGCCACTGCATCTACCAAGTCCTGGCCGCGTGTGCGTGCCCCGTCGGCCCGCAAACCCTAGACCCCTCGCAGCACCCAAACACCTCCCTGGAGATCCCCACCATGACAGCCCCACTCACACCCGCGCCCCGCGATGCTTTGTCCAGCGCACCCCGTAGCACCATCGAAACTCTGCAGGCCGTGGTGCTGGCCATGCCGATGGCCCGCACGCTGGGGCTGCGCTTTGTCCATGCCGAGCCCGGCCGGGTGGAGGTGGAGATACCGGTGAGCGAGTCCTTCAGCTTTCGCCCGGGCCAGTTGCAGGCCACGGCCGTGTTTGCGGTGGCCGACTTTGCGGCGGTGGCGGCAGCAGGCAGCGTGTTGCCACCCGGCTGGACCAACGCCACAGTGGACACCACCTTGAAAATTGTGGCCCCTGCCCAGGGCGAGTGCCTGCGGGCGCGGGGCCGCGTGGTGGATGCCGGGCGCCTGCTCACCGTCTGTGCCGCCGACGTGTGGGCAGTGGATGCCGCCGGCCAGCAGCGGCTGTGCGCTACGCTGCTGGCCACGGCGCGCAACATCGACATGGGGGCCGCGAGGCCGCCCCAGGGCTGATAGCGCAGCCTGACGCCAGGCGTGCCAGCCGAGCACAAGGTGCGTCGGGTGTGTCAGGCCTTCTGGCGCCGCGCCCGCACTGCTGCTGCCAGTCCTTCAAGGACCGGCACGGTTTGCGCCATGCTGATGCAGGCATCCGTCACCGACACGCCTTGCGCCAGCGGCTGACCGGGCACGATGTCCTGGCGGCCTTCCTGCAGGTGGCTCTCGATCATCAGGCCGGTGATGCGTGTGTCGCCCGCGGCAATCTGCTGCGCCACTTCTGCCGCCACGGTGATCTGGCGCTGGTGCTGCTTGCTGCTGTTGGCATGGCTCACGTCGATCATCACCTGCTCGCGCAGGCCGGCGGCCTTGAGCACGGCGCAGGTCGCATCCACATCGGCAGCGCTGTAGTTGGGCTGCTTGCCACCGCGCAGGATCACGTGGCAGTCCTGGTTGCCGCGCGTTTCAAAGATCGCAGCCTGGCCCATCTTGGTCATGCCCATGAAGGCGTGCGCGGCGCTGGCCGCCAGGATGGCGTCGCTCGCCACCTTCACGCCACCATCGGTGCCGTTCTTGAAACCCACGGGGCACGACAGTCCGCTGGCCAGCTGCCGGTGGCTCTGGCTCTCGGTCGTGCGCGCGCCGATGGCGCCCCAGCTCACCAGGTCGCTGATGAACTGCGGCGAGAGCAGGTCCAGGAATTCGGTGCCCACGGGCAGGCCCAGCGACAGCACGTCCAGCAGCAGCTGGCGGGCCAGCTCCAGCCCCTCGTTGATGGCAAAGCTGCCGTCCAGATGCGGATCGTTGATGTAGCCCTTCCAGCCCACGGTGGTGCGCGGCTTTTCAAAGTACACCCGCATCACGATGAGCAGGTCGTCCTGCAGTGCATCGGCCTGTGCTTTCAGCTGGTGCGCATAGTCCATGGCCTGGCCATGGTCGTGGATAGAGCAAGGCCCCACCACCACGATCAGCCGGTCGTCCTGCCCATGCAGGATGCGCGAAATGGCAGCGCGGCTGGATTCGACCAGGGTCAGCGCCGCATCGGGCGTGGGTAGCCATTCCTGCAGCAGCGCCGGTGTGATCAGTGGGCGCACGGCCTTGATGCGCGTGTCATCAATGCGGGTGGTGTCGTGGGTGGAGATGGGGGTGGCGGAGCGGTGTGCGTGGGTCATGGTGGCCCCGATTGTCGCGGAGCCCGATCACAGGCCGAATCGAGGCACGTTGCTAGATACCGGCGCGGCCCCCGCGCGAGACGCAGAGCAAGGGCCGCCCCGCAGCGAGTGCGTCGTCCCCCTGCCCGCAGCGCGTAGCGACGCGAGAGCTGGGGGACGCGGCGAAGCCGCACAGGGGGGTGTCCGAATTCAAGGCCTGCGGAACGCCGCATTCTGCCGCGCCCAGTGGCGCGACTGCAGGTGGTCCAGCCGCACCGTGCCGCCGGTGGACGGCGCATGCACAAACCGCCCTTCGCCCACATAGATGCCCGCATGGTTGGGCTGGCGGCCGGTGCCGAACACTACCAGGTCGCCGGCGCGCAGCTCGCTGCCGTCGATGGGATAGCCCCAGGTGTTGAGCTGGGCCACCGTGCGCGGCGGTGGTGTACCCACCTGGTTGCGGTACACATAGCCGATCAGGCCGCTGCAATCAAAGCCCGAGTCCGGGGTGTTGCCGCCGTAGCGATACGGCGTGCCCACCAGGCCCAGCGCGTGGATGGCAATGTCGTGTGCCTGCTCCGGCGTGAGCGGCGGCGCCGTGCGTGTGGAAGCCTGCGGTGGCGACGAGGGGGACGGAGGCCGCGATGTACTGCAACCGGCCAGCACCAGCAGGGCGGCGGTGCAGGCGGCAAGGCTCAGACTGTGAAAGGCGCGCATGGGCCCGAGGTTACTGGACTTACGCGGCTCCCTGCACTTTACCCAGGCTCCCCAAGGTCTTTGCGCGCCAAGCCTTGCGCAGGCCGTTGGCAGTGCCTGAGAAAACCCCCTGTCGATCCCCGTCAGAACGGGGTATTCCCTGCGGCCTGTTTGTACGCCATGCTGGATGCATCGCTGGCGCGCTGCATCGGAATGAATGCAACCCCGCGGGTCTCCACCCTGGGACCCGTTGCCAAAAACCCCATGCGCTCATAGAAGCCCCGGGCATGGGGTGTCGCGTTGACTGTGATGCCCGGTGCAGGGCTGGTAGCGATATGGGACAGGGCGTGTTGCCACAGTTGCTGCCCGTAGCCAAGTCCCTGGAAAGCCTCGGCCACAAACAGATGGAACAGGTGGCTGTCCTCCCGCACCACCACGACGCCCGCCAAGGTGTTGTTGCGTGTCCACCCCACCCAGGTCTTGAACGATGGACTCTGCAGCCGTAGCGCCACCGCCTCGGGCTGCAGGGTCTGTAAAAACGCCTCCGCACCACGCCCGTCTTTGTCCAGCGTGAAGAAGTGCGCCACCGACAACGCAAGCGCGCTGATGGCGGGCGCATCCCGGGTCGATGCGGTAAGAATTTCCATGCGGGTTTCGGTCACTCGGCCAGGGAAGTTGCTTCTGGATGCAACGCAGGCCGCCGCGCCATCAACCGGTTGGCCACGCTCACAATCGCTTGCACCGAGGCAGTCACGATGTTGTGGCTGGCGCCTGCCCCAAAGGTGGAACCTGCCACGCCGTCCATGGCTGCTTCCACAATGGCCATCGCCTGCGCGTTGGCGCCCGTGCCGGTGGCGCGTTCCTCGTAGTGGTCCACCCGCAGTGGCAGACCGAGCGCGTCCACCGTAGCTGCAATCGGCCCGTTGCCCTGGCCGCGCAGGGTCTGGCGCGTGCCGTCGATGGTCACGTCCAGCTCGATGCCCTGGCCGTCTTCATCGATGCGGTGGCCGTGGCAGGTGATGGCGGCCTGTACTGTGGCGTGTACGGGTGCCTGCAGGTAAGTGGCCTGGAACAGGCTCCACAACGCGTCGCCCGTCATCTCGCTTTCGCTCGCGTCCGTCTGGCGCTGCACCACGGCGCTGAACTCCACCTGCATGCGGCGCGGCATCACCACGCCATGTTCACGTTCGAGCAAGAACGCGATGCCGCCCTTGCCCGACTGGCTGTTCACCCGGATCACGCTGTCATACGTGCGGCCGAGGTCGGCCGGGTCGATGGGCAGGTAGGGCACTTCCCACAAGGCGTTCGGGTCTTGCGCAGCAAAACCCTTCTTGATCGCGTCCTGGTGCGAGCCCGAGAACGCGGTGAACACCAGGTCGCCCGCATACGGGTGGCGTGGATGCACGGGCAGCGAGGTGCATTCTTCGGCAATGCGCGCGACCGAGGTGATGTCCGAGAAGTCAAGGTTCGGGTGCACGCCCTGCGTGTACATGTTGAGCGCCAAGGTCACGATGTCCACGTTGCCGCAGCGCTCACCGTTGCCAAAGAGGCAGCCTTCCACACGGTCGGCACCGGCCATCATTGCAAGTTCTGCTGCCGCCACGCCCGTGCCCCGGTCGTTGTGCGGGTGCACCGACAGCACGATGTGCTCGCGCGGGCTGAGCTGGCGGTCCATCCACTCGATCTGGTCTGCAAATACGTTGGGGGTGGCGTTTTCCACCGTGGTGGGCAGGTTGATGATGATGGGGCGGCCGGGGCCTGCGCCCCAGGTGGCGATGGCGGTCTGACAAGCCTTGAGCGACACGCTGAGCTCGGTGGCGCTGAAGGTTTCTGGCGAGTACTGCAGGGTCCACTGCGTTTCGGGCTGTGCGTCGGTGAGCTGCTTGAGGTAGCCCACATGGTGCGCGATGAGCTGCATCACCTGCGTCACGTTCATGCCAAAAACGATGCGGCGCCACGCGGGCGCGGTGGCGTTGTACAAGTGGACGATGGCGCGGGGTGCGCCTTTCACGGCCTCCACGGTGCGTGTGATCAGGTCCTCGCGCGACTGGGTCATGACCATGATGGTCACGTCGTCGGGGATGAGGTTTTCGTCGATGAGGCGGCGCACAAAGTCGAAATCGATTTGCGACGCGGCGGGAAAGCCGACTTCGATCTCCTTGAAGCCGATGCGCACCAGCTCGTGAAAGAGCTTCATCTTGCGCTCGCCGTTCATGGGCTCGAACAAGGCCTGGTTGCCATCGCGCAGGTCGGTGGAGAGCCACACGGGCGCGTGGGTGATGCTGCGGTTGGGCCATTGGCGGTCGGCGAGCGCAATGGGGGCGATGGGTTGGTATTTGGTGGCGGGCTTGGCAATCATGAGGGGCTCCACGAACGGTGTGTGCGGTGTGCCAATCAGGCACGGTGCACGGGTCAATCGGAATCGAAAGAAATCAAAACGAATGACATCCCCTGCAGCCCTTTGCGTGTGCAAAGGCTGGTTCGCGGGCCGGGGTCAGGGGGAGATCAGGTGTTGCGCAAAACGGCAACGGTGGCGAACGCAGGCAGACCCCGGCCAGGCACTAGGCCTAGCGATAGGGTGGATAGGAGCATGCTGCGTTGCATAGGGAACCAAAGATAGCACAGCGATGCTGCGGTGCGCAACCATTTGCATGAAATCTGCCTATGGCGCTGGTTGTATATGCCTAATTAGCTATTAAATATGTAGCAAATGAGGCTGGTAGCATGACGCCCTTGAACGCCCCCAGCTCTGCCACTGCCCATGGCGGCTGGCACGATTGGCCCCGCTTCAGGAGATCCCATGCCTTATCTGTTGCTCATCATGGAACCCCACGGCCAGCGTGCCGAGCGGGGCCTGGCCGGTGGCCAGGAGGCCTATGCCCGCATGCAGCGTTTTGGTGCCGGTCTGCAGGCCCGCGGCCTGTTGCGCGCCAGCGAGTCGCTGGCCTCGACCGAGCAGGCGGTGCGGCTGCAGGTGCGCGAAGGGCAGACCCGCCTGACCGATGGGCCGTTTGCCGAGACCAAGGAAATGGTGGGCGGCTTCTTTCTCATCGACTGCGCCACGCGCGACGAGGCCGTTGCCATTGCCCGCGAATGCCCGGCCGCCGAGTGGGCCACCGTGGAGGTGCGCGAACTGGCGCCCTGCTACCACGGCGCGGTGGATTGAATCAAGCCGAAGCGCCTGCCTGCAGCGCCAGGAACTGCGGCGCTGGCATGGGGCGTGCAAACACATAGCCCTGCAGCACATCGCAGCCTTGCCGCACCAGGTAGTCGGCCTGCTCCTGGGTTTCCACGCCCTCGGCGGTCACCTGCAGCCCCAGGCCGTGCGCCAGCGCCACAATGGCGGTGACGATGGCACGGCTGTGCTCCTGCCCCGGCAGGTCTTTGACAAAGCTGCGGTCGATCTTCAGGCGCCGCATGGGCAACTGGCGCAGATATGCCAGTGACGAGTAGCCGGTACCAAAGTCATCGATGGCCAGGTGAATGCCCAGCTGGCTCAACCGGTGCAGCGTGTGGGCGCCGGCCTCCATGTTTTCCATCAGCACGGTTTCGGTCAGCTCGATTTCCAGCAGGTGCGCGGGCAGGCCCTCTTCGCGCAGGATGTCCATCACGCGTTCCAGAAACTGTGGGTCACCCAGCTGCCGTGCCGAGATGTTCACGGCCACGCGCAGGGGCGGGCCCCCTTTCCACTGGGCGGCGTCGCGGCAGGCGGTGCGCATCACCCAGTAGCCCAGCGGGGCAATGAGTCCGCAGTCCTCGGCCACCGACACGGCCTCGAGCGGCGACACGGAGCCCAGCTCCGCATGCGTCCACCGCAGCAAGGCCTCGGCGCCGACCAGGGCCCGGTCGCTGGCGGCAAACAGGGGCTGGTAGTGCAGCGCCAAACCGGTGCCCTGCTCCAGCTCCGCACGCAGCGCCTGTTCAATGGCCTGGCGCCGCACCACGGCCTGGTTCATCGACGCATCAAACCGTACGCAGCGGTTCTTGCCCATCTCCTTGGCGCGGTACATGGCGGTGTCGGCGTTGCTCACCAGCGCGTCCATGTCCATCGCATCGTCGGGAAACGTGGCAATGCCTGCGCTGCAGGTCACGTTGACCTGCTGGCCGACCTCGGTGTAAGCAGCCTGGAAGACGCTGACGATGCGCTGCGCGTAGTTCTCCAGCGCCGCGTCATCCATGTCCAACCGCAGGATCAGCGCAAACTCGTCGCCCCCCAGGCGCGAGATGGTGTCGGTGCTGCGCACCACGGATTGCAGGCGCTGGGCCACCTGGCGCAACAGGCCGTCCCCCGCCGCATGGCCGAAGGTGTCGTTGAGTGTCTTGAAGTTGTCCAGGTCGATGTACACCAGTGCCACCCGGTAGCCCGCACTGCGTGCGCCCTGCAGCTCGGCGGCCAGCCGCTCGTTGAACGCGTGCCGGTTGCCCGTGCCGGTGACGGCGTCGGTGTGGGCGAGCGCGTGCAAGCGGTTCTCGGCCTCGCGCACAGCAGCGCGGCTGCGCAGCACCATGGCGGTGGCCATGGCCATCACGCAAATGGCGATCAACAAGGCGGTGCCAAACCGGATGCCCAGCCGCATGTACACCGCCGCCATCGACTTGCGGATGTACAGCGTGCCCCAGGTGGTGCCAGACGCCTCGATGGGCCGGGCGATCTCAAGCATGCGCCAGCCAGCGCGCTCTGCGGCGCCGTCCAGTCTCGTGGCACGCAGCGTGGTGGGAAAGTCCGGGTCGCGGTCGCGCGCGTAATGCGCAAACAGCACGCCATCCTTGTCGTACACCGTGGCGCTGATCACCATGGACGACGACCGCAGCGCGCCCAGCATTTCATTGGCGGTGCTGGTGTCGCGGAACACCACGGCCGCAGAGATGTTGTCGGCCACGATGGCGGCTTCCACCCGGCTGTCTTGCAGCATGGACGCGCGGGTGCTCCAGTAGTCCACGCCGGTGAGCGCCAGCACCACGGTCAGCAGCGCCAGGCCTGCGGCCAGGATGCCCGTTACCACCAGGCGCGATGACAGCAGGGCATGCGTCGCCGGGCTTGCGGGCGCTGCGGTGTCGGCTTCAGCGGGGCGTGTTTTCACCGGCCTCCCCTGGCCAGCCGCAGCAGCCGTGAGCTGATGATGAGGCCGGCCTTGCTGGCGGCGTCGGGGCTGATGCCGAACACCACGCGCCCTTCCTGCTGGGCCAGGGCGATGACGATTTCTGGATTCACAAAGGTGATTTCATCCGACACGGTGAGGATGCCGTGGGACGGCGGCAGGGTACGCAGCAGTCGCAGAACAGGCTCCACTTCGGCGTTGTGGATGATCAGCACGCGGCAGCCACGAATCGCCGGCAGATCCAGCAACCGCACGCGCACGGTGCGGCCCTTGGTGGCCGGTTTGCCATCGAGCGCAGTCAGGGCGCGCTTGAGCGGGCTGAAGGCAGACACGCACACCGTGACCTCATTGCCGGGCGCGCCATCGCTGTCGGGCCAGTCGATGAACTGGATGAAGTTGAAGATGTAGGCGGCCTTGAGGTCTAGGTCAGCCACCGGCTCGTTGGCACGGGCTGCACTGGTGCCCGCGCCACACACCGTCCACAGGCAGATCGCCAGCAGCGTGCGCAATCGCAGGAAATAGGCCATGGCTCAGAACGCGTACGTCAGCTTGATGCGGTAGGTACGCCCGTCCTGCCGGATCGCATCTTCCCGCACCTCGAACGAAGCGGGGTCTGCGTAGCGGCGGTTGAACAGGTTGTACACCCCCAGCGATACATCCACATCCGCGATGCGCGTGGAATAGGTCAGATGGGTCAGCACATGCCCGGGCAGGCGGGCGTTGAGCACGGTGTTGCGCGGGCCGATGCCGATGGCCTCGATGGCATAGCGGCCCGGGTTCCAGCCCCAGTTCGCAGGCGTGTGCAGCACGTCGGACCACTGGAGCTTGAGCAGGTGCCGGGGCGAGTTGGTCAGCGCTCCGTCCGTTGACGGGTCCCGCGCCTTTTGCCACCCATAGGCCACGCGCAGGCGCCGCCCGCCCGCCCAGCGTTGTTCGGCCTCGGCCTCCAGGCCATGCACTTTGACGGTGCGGGTGTTGTTGAAGGTGAGCCGGTCCGAGTGGCCCAGGCTGTCCAGCGAGATCAGGTCGCTCACCCCCGACCGGAACGCCGTCAACAGCAGGCGCGTGGCCCCGGTCGGGGCATGCTCCACGGCCAGTTCGGTGGTGCGCACACGCTCGGACCGGATGCTGGTGGTGTCCACCACGCCGCCAGGCAGGTTCACGCGGTAGTCGCGCTCGTAGGCATTGGCCGGACGGTAGGCCGTGCCATGCAGCAGCTTGACAGCGGTGGCAGCGTCCCACCAGTACACCAGCCCCAGGCGGGGGTGCAAGGCGCCTGCGCTGCCCGACTGCTGCCCCCATCGCAAGCCGGTGTGCAGCGTGAGGTCGGGGCGCAGTGCAAACTCATCCTGCACATAGACGCCCAGCACATTGCCGTTGCGGCGTGTGTCAAGGTACTGCGCGGGCGGATCCAGGTCGTCATTGCGCTGAGCGATGCGGGTGTCGCGCCGGTAGTCCAGCCCCCACGACAGCTTGTGCCGCGCCAAGGCCGTGCTCACCCATTGCCATTCGGTGCCCCACCACTGGCCGGTGCCGACGTCGCGGTTCACCGTCACGGGCGGGTAGTCGTACACGTAGTCGCCCACGTACTGGTAGCGCCCTGCGTGCAGGCGTGCAGTGAAGGCCAGCGTGGGCTGCCATTGCGCGGTGTATTCGGCGGCCACGCGCGTGCTGGTGTCGATGTACCGCGAGCGCGGGTCGTTGAAAACCTGCGAGAACGCTGCAGTCGGGATGCCCTTGGTGCGCTCGCCGTGGGCCAGGGTCAGCGTCAGCCCATCGCGTCGCATGCGGGCGAACAGCTGGGTGCTGCGGTCATAGTCCAGGCCGTGCGCCACGCCCTGGTGGCTGGCGGGCGCATCGAACGCGGGGTAGTACTGGTCGGCCCCGCGTGCGGTGGAGCGCGTGGCCGCGATCAGCCAGTCGCCTCCCTGCGCATCGACGGCGCCTACAGAAAACCGCAGCTTGGCGTAGCCATGGCTGCCGGCCTCGGTGCTCACCTGGGGCCCGCCCTTCTGGCGACCGTCGCGGGTGATGACATTGACCACGCCAAAAAACGCATTGGCCCCATACACCGCCGACCCGGGGCCAGGCACAAATTCCACCCGTTCCACCAGGTCCAGGTCGATGGGAAAGTCCGTGCCGATGCTCGCCTGGTCGTAGAGGTTGTCGTTGAAGCGCACTCCGTTGACCAGCAGCAGCACCCGCGTGTTGTAGTCGCCCGGCGTGGCAAAACCCCGTGTGCCCAGATAGTGGTAGCTGCGGTCGTAGGACACATACAGCCCGCGCATGCTGGCCAGCACATCGGCCAGCGTGCGGTAGCCAAACAGCTGGATGTCATCGGCGGTCACCACGCTCACGGCCGCCGGGGCCTCCAGGGCCGTCTGTGCATACCGGCTGGCCGTGGTGACCTGCATCTGCATGAGCTGCTCCAGCGGCAGGTCGGCCATGGCGGCGATGTCGGACTGCGCGTGGGCTGCCGCCATGCCAGCGCACAGCCCCAATACCACCCATGGGTGGTGTGGCCGCTGTCGATAGGTCGATCCTCGTTTCATGGCAAAGGCACTGCGTGTGGCTGGCGGTTGTCCCCCCGTGGGGACCTCGCTGGCGGGCGGGCGGAAGGATGCGGGGCGAAGTCCCGGGATCGATGAATCAGTCTTTACAAATTGTATCGACCAGGGGTTGCAAAACCCAGTGTGGGCGCTCAGTAGTCTCCCTATGGCGGCCCCTCACCCGCCCCGCGCGCTAACCGGCCAGGATTGGTGTTAACCCTGGTTCCGCCCGGGCTGCACATCCAGATGTCGATTTCGGGCGCTCCCATTCGTCGTCACTGTGAAGCACCTGGCAAGGACTGTCGGCGCTTCCGCATTTTTTATTACCTTGAGGAGAACCCCATGCGCTTCATGATCATCATCCAGGCCACCGCCGAATCCGAACAGGGCTGCCAGCCGACCGCAGCCCTGATGACCGCGATGGCCCGCTACCACGAAGAACTCGCGCGGGCCGGCGTGCTGCTGGACGCCAGTGGCCTGCAGCCCTCCTCCAAAGGCTGGCGCGTGGGCTACGGCGCCAGTGGCACTCGCACCGTCACCGACGGCCCGTTCACCGAGACCAAGGAGCTGATCGCGGGCTACACACTCATCCAGGTGCGCAGCCGCGACGAGGCGCTGGAATGGACCCGCCGTTTTCCCAATCCACGCGGCGAGGGCCTGGATGCCGAGATCGAAGTGCGCCAGCTCTACGAAATGGAAGACTTTGCCGGGGTGGATGGCGTCGAACAGTTCCGCGACCTCGAAGCCCTGCGCGGCTGATGCCCAGCGTGAAGGACAACATCCCCATGATCAAGACCATCGCCCTCGTGCTGCTGGCGGCCCTGGCGCTGCTGCTGGCGTTTGCCGCCACCCGCCCCGACACCTTCCGCGTGGAGCGCAGCCGCGTGATTGCGGCACCGCCCGAGCGGGTGTACGGGCTCATCCACGACCTGCGCCAGTTCAACACCTGGAACCCGTATGAACGCAAAGACCCGGCCATCCAGGGCCAGTACAGCGCCGCCACCAGCGGCCCCGGCGCTCGCTACGCCTGGCAGAGCGACAAGGTGGGCGTGGGCAGCATGGAGATCGTCGAGGCCACTGCGCCACGCCGCGTGGGCATGAAGCTCGACTTCGTGAAACCCTTCGAAGCCCACAACCAGGTCGAGTTCACGCTGTTGCCCGAAGGCACCGGCGCCACCCGCGTCACCTGGGCCATGCAGGGCCCCGTGCCCTACCTGGCCAAGATCGCCCACCTGGTGTTCAACATGGACCGCATGGTAGGGCAGGACTTTGAGGATGGCCTGGCCAACCTGCAGGCGGTGGCGCAAAAGCCCGCAATGTGAATGCCGTTCACCGCCCCTCCACCTTTGCCAAACCCTTCGTTTCCCATTACCGTCCTCACCCTTCAGGAGTCCGTCATGCACCAACAGATTTTTGTGAACCTGCCCATCGAGAACATGGCCCGCTCCCAGGCGTTTTTCCGCGCGCTGGGCTACGAGTTCAACCCCCAGTTCACCAACGACCAGGGCGCCTGTCTGGTGGTGGGCGGGAACCTCTTCGTGATGCTGCTGGTCGAGAGCTTTTATCAAACCTTCACCGACAAAACGATTGCCGACGCACGCACCACGTCAGAGGTGCTGGTGTGCTTCTCGTGCAGCAGTCGCGAAGAGGTCGATGCGCTGGTGGACAAGGCCGTGGCCGCAGGCGGCACCACACCGCGCCCGGCGCAAGACCTGGGCTTCATGTACTCGCGCAGCTTTGACGACCTGGACGGCCACACCTGGGAATTTGTGCACATGGTGGATGCCAGCAAGGCGCTGGGCTGAGAACGTGTGAATGAATACGCCGGATTCATTCACACCTCTTGATCGCGTGAACCCCTCTGCCCTGCCCGACCGCGATGCCCTGCACCGCAGCATCGACTCGGTGTGGCGCATCGAGGCCGCGCGCATCATTGCCAGCGTGGCGCGCATGACCCGCGACGTGGGCCGGGCCGAGGAGCTGGCGCAAGACGCCCTGGTGGCCGCGCTGGAGCATTGGCCCAAAGACGGCCTGCCCGCCAACCCGGCCGCGTGGCTCATGACCACGGCCAAGCGCCGCGCCATTGACCACCTGCGCCAGCAGGCGCTGCACCAGCGCGAGCACGAGGCCCTGGGCCACGACCTCGAAGCGCTTGAAGCCCAGTACGCGCCCGATGTGGTGGACACCCTGATGCACGCCGAGCAGGACGACATTGGCGACGACCTGCTGCGCCTCATCTTCACCGCCTGCCACCCCGTGCTGCCCACCGAGGCGCGGGTGGCGCTCACGCTGCGGCTGCTGGGCGGCCTCACCACGGCCGAGATCGCGCGCGCCTTTCTGGTGCCCGAACCCACCGTGGCCCAGCGCATCGTGCGTGCCAAGCGCAGCCTCACGGCCGCGCAGGTGCCGTTTGAAGTGCCCGGGGCGGCCGAGCGCGCGCCGCGCCTGGCCTCGGTGCTGGAGGTGATCTACCTCATCTTCAACGAAGGTTATGCCGCCACCGCGGGCGACGACTGGATGCGCCCCGCGCTGTGTGGCGAAGCCCAGCGCCTGGTGCGGGTGCTGGCCAGCCTGGCGCCCGACGAGCCCGAGGTGCAAGGCCTGGGGGCCCTGCTCGAAATCCAGGCCTCGCGCCTGCCCGCACGCACTGATGCACAAGGCCAGCCCGTGCTGCTCATGGACCAGGACCGCGCGCGCTGGGACCACCTCCTGGTGCGCCGGGGCTTGGCCGCCCTGGACAAGGCCGAGCAGCTCGCGCGCACCGGCAAACCCTGGGGGCCGTATGCATTGCAGGGCGCCATCGCGGCCTGCCACGCACGCGCCCGGCAGGCGCAAGACACCGACTGGCCCCACATCGTGGCGCTGTACGACGCCCTGCTGCAGGTGGCGCCCTCGCCCGTGGTGGCATTGAACCGCGCCGTGGCCGTGGGCATGGCCGAGGGGCCGGAGGCCGCGCTGGCGCTGGTCGATGCCCTGGCGGGCGACCCTCTGCTGCGCCATTACCACTGGCTACCCAGCGTGCGCGGCGACCTGTTGGCCAAGCTGGGCCGGGGGGCTGAAGCGCGGGCGGAGTTCGAGCGCGCAGCCAGCCTCACCCGCAACGCGCAGGAAAAGGCGCTGCTGCTGGCCCGCGCCTGTGGCTGAAGGCCGGTGTTGTGCCCACCCTCACCCCGCTGCAAGGACACCCCCCTCATGCCCCACCCTGCCCCTGAATACCCGCTGGAAGGCGGCTGCACTTGCCGCCATGTGCGCTACCGCCTGTTGGCGCCCCCACTGTTTGTGCACTGCTGCCACTGCCGCTGGTGCCAGCGCGAAGGTGGCGCGGCCTTTGCGCTGAACGCGATGATCGAGGCCGACCGTGTGGAACTGCTCGCAGGCACCCCGGCGATGGTGCACACCCCGTCAGAAAGTGGCCTGGGCCAGCAGATCGCGCGTTGCCCGCGCTGCCAGGTGGCTGTGTGGAGCCACTACGCAGGCGCGGGGCCCGTCATGGCGTTTGTGCGCGTGGGCACGCTGGATGCGCCCGACCACCTGCCGCCCGACATCCATATCTTCACGGCCTCGAAACAGCCCTGGGTGGTGTTGCCGCCGGGGATACCCGCCGTGGCGGAATATTACGAACGCGAGGGGTTGTGGCCTGCGCAAAGCATCGCCCGTCGCCAGGCGGTGCTGCCGCGCATCCAGGCCTACCGTGCGGCTGCAGGGCTCGACCCGGCCTGACGGCGTGTGCCGGGCGGGGGGCTCAGCGCCGGCGGCGCTTTTTGATGGTCTGGCTTTGCGGCGTGGCGGCCTTGGGTGCCAGCCCCAGGGCGGCGCGGGCCAGCGTATCGGCCGCGCCATTGCGGTGGCGGGGAATCCACTGGACCTGGGCTTGTGGGAACTGCCGCAGTGCCTGGTGTGCTTCGTCAAACAGCGCTGCCAGCCGCTCAATCGGTGCCTTGGTGTGGCTGCCCAACTGTTCCACCAGCACACTGTTGTCGCTGAACACGTGCACTTGGGTTGATGTGGCAATGCCCTGCTGCGCGAGCCACTGCAGCGCCAACATCAGCGCGCGCAACTCGGCCTCGTTGTTGCAGCCGGTGAAGGTGGTGGCTTCGGAGATCTGGTGCCGCACGGTCCCGTCGGGGCCCGTCAGCACGGCCCCCAGGCCCATGCGCCCCGGGTTGGGCCAGGCACTGCCGTCGCAGTGGATCACCCAGGCACCAGGGGCGAGCGGCGCGGCCGCCCGTGCAGCGGTCACTTGTAAAAAGCTTCGACCGTGCCCTTGATCTTGATGAGCAGCGGCTGGCCCTTGCGGTCCACCGTCTTGCCGGCGGGTACCTTCACCCAGCCTTCGCTGATGCAGTATTCCTCCACGTCAAAACGTTCCTTGCCGTTCAGGCGGATGCCGATGTCGTGCTCGAACACGGCGGCCACGTGGTGCGGGCTGCGGGGGTTGACCGACAGGTGGTCGGGCAGGGGCGGCTGGGCGGGGGCGTTGGGGGTGGTGGCTTCGGTCATAGAGGTCTCAGCGAGAAAGGAGAAAACGCAAAGCGCGGATTCTCCGGCATTTGGGGTGCTGGCCTTCCCAGCGCTCGATCATCGCCCCAGCGGCGCCACGCCGATCAGCCACGCATGGCCCCAGAACGCAAAGCCCACCCAGGCCACTGCACCCACCACCACAGCCGCCGCCGTGCCTGCAGCGCTGCCTGCCGCGTACACGGTGCCCTGCGCCCGGTCGCGCTGGCGCGCGGCGCGAAAGCTCAGAACCGCCCACAGCAAGAAGCTGCCAAACAGCAGCACGTCGGCCAGGTTGCCGTTGGACAGCAAATGCGCCAGCGCCCACACCTTCACGCCCAGCACCATGGGGTGGTGCAGCCGGGCCTTGAGGGCATTGCGCGGCACATAGGTGGCGGCCAGCAGCACAAAGGCGATCAGCGTCAGCAGGGCTGCGGCGTGCCGCATGCCGATGGGCGGCACCCACAGCACCACCGGCTGCTGCCGCGCCAGGCCGTAGCCCCAGACGATGAATGCCAGGCCCACGGCCGACACCAGCGAATACAGCCCTTTCCACGGCATCTCGCCCAGGCGCGCCCGCGTCTGCGTGCGCCAGCCATCGGCCATGATGCGCACCGAGTGCACGCCCAGAAACAACACCAGTCCCAGTACCAGATACCCCATGGCCAAGCCTTTCATGTCGTCGTGAACAGGTTGTGAGGACGAAGGCGGGGCCGCGCTGTCGGTGGCCCAGCCCCGTCATGCAGGTCTTGGTCGATTATCGGCAGAGCAGGCCCTGCACTTGCCGCGCCGGTGCTTGAGCGGCCCCCACGGCCGCACGCCCTGAAGAGCGGTCGCCAGCTCTGGTTTCAAGTCAAAAGTGCCGCAAGCGCTAGTGAATCATGCCCTGATAGCTATTAATTTGATAGTAAACATACTGCTGTATCGCCAGCAGGAAGGTGGGGTCAGATCCCCGCATGCTGCGCCAGCAGCGCCCCCACCTTGGGCTTGGCGCAGCGCTGCAGCGTTTGCAGCAAGGCGTAGCTGGGCTCGGCCACCCGCCAGAGGGTGCGCAGGTCGTGCTGCATGCGGGCCAGCAGCGCAGCGGCCATCTCGGCATCGGCCAGCGCCCGGTGGGCCTGGCCTGTGCGCGGCAGGCCGTGGTAGTCCACCAGCGTGCCCAGCTTGTGGCTGGGCGCCTCGGGGTACAGGCGCCGCGACAGCAGCACCGTGCACGCAAACGGCTGCGGCGCGGGCATCCCGGCCAGGGCCAGTTCGGCCTGCCAGAACTTGCTGTCGAACGATGCGTTGTGCGCCACCATGGGCGCATCGCCCACAAAACGCGCGGCATCCTGCATCACCTGCGCCGCGTCGGGCGCGGCGTTCACCATCGCGTTGGTGATGCCGGTGAGCTGGGTGATGAAGGACGGAATCCACACCCCGGTTTTCATCAGGCTCTGGAACCGGTCCACCACCTGGCCGCCTTCCAGCAGCACGATGGCCACCTCGGTCGCGCGCGCGCCCTGGCCGGGCGAGACGCCGGTGGTTTCAAAGTCGATGACGGCGATGGGGGGCATGGGCTTGCGTGCGAAAAGGAAGGATTGTGCCGCCGCACCTGCCCGCCATCCTGTGCGTCCTGCGGGCCTGTGTGTCCAACTGCCTATCCAGGAGTGTGGCCTACACTGCCCCACCCAGTTTCTGGATGCATGGAGCCGAGCAACCCATGAAGAACCGCACCACCCAACCCGCCTGGCTCCACGCCGCCCTGGACTACCTGCCGCAGTGGCTGGACCTGCAACTGGAGCGCTACCGCCAGCCCGGGTGTTCCGTGGCCATTGCACGCGGCGGCGAGACCGTGGCCGAGCTGGCCCTGGGCGTGGCCGACATGCGCACCCACCAACCCCTCACGCCCCGGCACCGCCTGCGCATTGCGTCGCACTCCAAGAGCTTTACGGCAGCGGGCGTCATGCTGCTGCGCGAGCAGGGAAAGGTCGGGCTGGACGACCCCATTGGCCGCTATGTCGATGGCCTGCACAAGGACCTGGCCCGGGCGCGCATTGGCGAGCTGCTCTCGCACAGCGCGGGCGTGACGCGCGACGGGCCCGATGCCGGCCAGTTCCTCGACCGGCGGCCGTATCTCTCCCGCGCAGAGCTGCTGGCGGATCTGCGCCACAAGCCGCCGCTGGAGACGGGGGTGCAGCTCAAGTACTCGAACCACGGCTACGGCCTGCTGGGGCTGATGATGGAGCAGGTCACCGGCACGGAGTACGCCAGCTGGATGGTGCGCCACGTGATCGATGTTGCGGGCCTGCAGGAAACCGTGCCCGACATGCCGCGCCTGGCCCGGGGCGCCCCGATGGCCGTGGGCCACAGCAGCGAGTTTCCGTTCGGCCAGCGCCTCATCGTGCCGGGCGACAACCGGTGCGACGCCATGGCCCCGGCGGCCGGGTTTGTGTCCACCGCGTCGGATGTGGCCCGCTTCTTTTCGCAGCTGGCGCCAGACAGCCAGCGCAGCATCCTGTCGCCCGCCAGCCGCCGCGAGATGGCGCAGCGCCGCTGGCGCGACCCCTGCAACCTGTTCGAGTCCCACTACGGCCTGGGCACCATGCTCAGCGCGCCGGGCCCGCGCGAATGGATGGGCCACACCGGCAGCCTGCAAGGGTTCCTGTCACGCACCGCGCGCTACCCCGCGCTGGATTTGACGGTGACGGTGCTCACCAACGCGCAGGACGGCCTGTCCACCGAGTGGGTGGAAGGCATTGCCAGCATCCTGTTTGCGTTCCAGCAGCATGGTGCGCCGGGCAAAAAGGAAGCCGCCTGGGCGGGGCGCTGGTGGAGCCTGTGGGGCGCCAGCGACCTGGTGCCCATGGGCAAGGTGGTGTGCCAGGTGGTGCCCGCCATGTTCGTGCCCTTCAACGCCGCCACCACGGAGCTGGCCATCACCGGGCGCGACACCGGGGTGGTCCATAAAGCCTCGGCCTATGCCAGCCCCGGCCAGCCGGTGCGCCGCGTGCGCGATGCCAGCGGCACCGCCACCGAGCTGTGGGTGGGCGGCACCCAGCTGTTGCCCAAGAACGCCATGGTGGCCGAGGCCACCCGTCGCTATCGCAAGGCGCGCCGTACTCCGCGCTGATCCCGGCGGCCCGGGCCTCAGCCCTTGGGGTGCGCTAGAAAGAACCGCAGCATCTCCGCCGTGGCATCGACCCCGGCAGGGTCGGTATGGCTGCCGCCCGCGTGCCCACCGGCCCACGCGTGCCCTGCGCCGTGCAGCACCCAGTGTTCTGCCACCACCGTGCCAGTCAGTGCGCTGGCCGACGGGGCGCCACCCGCCACGGTGTACACCTTGCGGGTGTAGCTCTGGCCACCACGGGACTGGCCCTGGTGCACGGTCTCCACCGTCGTCTGGCCGTCATCTGGGGCTGTGGCCAGTGTTGACAGCGTTGCCTCGATGAGCTGTTCACCGTTGTGTGCATGTACGGTGGTGTCGGCGTCGCCGTGGAACACGATCACCGGTGGGGGTGGCAGGGCTGGGGCGTCAGCGGCATGGTGGGTCGCCGCACCGGGTTTGGCTCCGTTCTTCATCGCCGACAGTGCGCCCATCACGTTGTGCGCGGCACCCGCCTGCAGGCCGGAGTGCACGCCCACGGCCGCAAACAGGTCGGGGTATTCGCGGCCCAGCAGTGCGGCCATGGCGCCGCCGGCGGACAGGCCTGCCACGTAGACGCGTTGCGCATCCACCGGGTGGCGCGCCATCACATCCCGCAGCATGGCCACGATCAGCGCGGGCTCGCCGCCGCCCCGGTGCTGGTCGCCGGGGCGAAACCAGTTCCAGCAGCCGTTGGGGTTGGCGCTGTGGGGTTGCTCGGGGTACAGCACCAGGGCGTTGGCGGGCGCGGCTGCGTCGTTCATGCCCGTGCCCGTCGCAAAGTCCACCGGGTTCTGCGTGCAGCCGTGCAGCATCAGCACCAGGGGCATGGGGGTGTCTGCCGTGGCGCCCGGGGGCACGTACAGGTGGTAGTGGTGCGGGTTGTGCCGAGCGCCCGGGTGGGTGAAGGCCACGCGGGTGAAGCCCCCAGGGGGCTCCGCCAGCGGGTGGTGGCTGGCGGCGGGGCGTGGTGTGGTCGTGGGCTGTGCCTCTGCGGGCGGAGCGTGGGTGCTGCGGTCGATGACCACGGCGTCTTCCACCTCTTGCGCGGTGTGGGCACTGCGCCAGCGGGGGGCGTTCCCTGCCGTGGGTTCGGGCTCGGGCGCGTGCAGCGGGGGGGCGCTTGTGCTGGCGGGTGCGGGAGGGGGGCCATGGCGCGCCACGGCCTCGCCCAGGGTTTGCTGGATGGCCCGCGTGGCGTCGGCCAGTTGGCCGCTGCGCACCAGCTGGGTGGCTTCGCCCATCAGGCGCTTGAGGTTCAGGTTCCAGTCCATGGGGACTCCTTGGTGGTGGGTGGGGGCACGGGCGACGCGCTGCGGTCTGTGTACGGATTCAATGCATGCGTCCGGCCAGCGCGGCCTTGACGGCCGCACTGGCGTGGAACGCGCCCAAGACCGTCACCGAGGCGATCGTGGCCTGCGCCAGTGCGGGCGGCACGTCGTCGTCGATGCTGGCCAGGCCCAGCACACGGATCTCCAGCGCCTGGCCTGCCGCCAACACGGCCTCCAGCTCGGCCCGGCCAAAACGCTGCAGTCCCAGCACAAGCATCTTGCGGGCCACCACCTGGCGCACCGCGTCGTTCTGGGCGGTCAGCTGGTTGCGGATGGCGGTGCGGATGAAGTCGGTGCGGTTGGCGTAAAAGCCTTCGGACACCAGCAGGTCAATGTGGCCCAGGTCCACAAAACCGAGGTTGATGGTGACCTTCTCGGACTCGGGCACCTTGCTGCGTGCGGGGGCGGTGGGAACCAGGTTGCTCATCGAGCGCACTCCAAAAAACATCCAGACAGATGGTGCATGGATGGAATATGGATGGTGGTTGGCTGCTTTGCAAGACCTGCCCAAAAAGAATGGGGCCTACGGGCCCCAGGAGGTACTGCATGCGTTTACTACCAAAATAGTAGCAAACAAGCCATGTTTCCGTAGCGCTAGCGCCCGGTTTTGCCTGAAATTTGCCCCGGGGACCCGCAGGATGGCGGTGCAAATGCTGCAGCGCCCTGGGGAAAGGGGCTCAACTCACACCCTGCAGGCCGATCCCGAGGGATCGTCCACAGGCGCTCAGAACAGCGTGAGTTCCTTGTGTTCGCCCAGGCTGCGCGGCGGCTCGCCAGTGAAGGCCGCCTTGGCCATCTGGAACAGCTGCACCATCTTGCTCTCGTCCACGTTCCAGTATTCGGCGTGGCGAACGCGCACCACCAGCAGTGCCAGGTCCGGGTCGGTCGCTCCGCCGGGGAACCACGCCTTGGCTATGGGCGACCACAGGGCTTCCTTGAGCGCGCGGTCGTCCACAAAACGCGCCTGGCCTGACACGGACACATAGCGGTCCTCGCCCGGGTCGGCGTACGACACATTCACCTCCCCATCGGTCAAAAGGCGTTCGTACAGTTCGCCCGACTGGGAGATGAAGAAGTACAGCTCGGCCTGTTCATCGAGCTGCCGGTTTTGTGTGGTGAGCGGGTGCGCGTGCAGCATGCCTGTGGACGTGCGGTGCGTGAGCATGCCAAAACGGATGTCCTTGATGAGCTTCCACAAGGTGTCGTGGGCGGGGGAGTTGGGGTGCATGGGGCCTCCAGCAGGTGGTAGGGAATCAATCGAAGAGTGCAGGCACTGCAATCGATTGACTCTAGGCACCATGGGGCGGCCAGGGCGTCGGCGGGGAACGCCGATGCCTGTGGGCGGTTGTCTGACACAGGGGCGCCGCCCTCCTCCATCAGGCCTTCTTCAAGAACTCCGACTTCAGCAGCATGCTGCCTAGGTCCGTCTTGCAGTCCACGTTGTGGCCATCGGCACCATCCACCAGGCGGATGCTCTTGATCTTGGTGCCCTTCTTGAGTGTGGACGACGAACCCTTGACCTTGAGGTCTTTCACCAGGATCACTGCGTCGCCGTCGGCGAGTGGATTGCCATTGGCATCCCGGACGATTCCGTCGCCTGCATCGGCGTCGGCGTCCGCTGCATCGGCCACCTGCGGCCATTCAAAGGCGCAGTCGGGGCACACATAGTTGCCGCCATCCGGGTAGGTGTTCTCCTGGCCGCACTGGGGGCAGGCGGGAACGGTGTGGGGCATGGTGGGGTCCTCTCTGTCGTTGTTGTAGTGGTTGTGAAATGGGTGCGCAAAGTGTCGCCGCTTCACAGCGGCGCGCGTTGCTCCAGCGCAAACGGTGGCAGCCCTTTGAGCAGCCGCTGGCCGTAGCTGGTGCGCGTCAGGCGCTTGTCGTAGCAGTACACATGCGCCATGTCTTCTTCGGTCCGGATCGCGCGGCCCACCCACTGCGCCAAGCGGATGGCGGTGGCGGGCACCACCAGTTCGCTGAAGGGGTCGCGCCCCACGGCGCGCAGCCATTCGGCGCGGGCTTCGCCCACCGGGTCGTCGGGCGGGGCAAAGGGCAGCTTGGTGATGAAGACCGATTCGCACAGCCGTCCCGGCAAATCCAGCCCCTCGCCAAACGACTGCATGCCGAAGATGACCGAGGGCTCGCCGTTTTCCACCCGCTCGCGGTGGCGGCGCAGCAGCTGCGTGCGCGGCAGCGCGTTCTGCACCAGCACCACGCTGCGCATGGCGGTGGGCAATGCATCCACGGCCTGGCGCATCTGCTCGCGCGAGGTGAACAGCACCAGCGCGCCGTATTCCACGCGGGCAATGTCGTGCAGCAGCGCGTCCACCATCTCGGTGGTGAATTGGGCGGCGTTCTTGGGGTCGGCACGGGTCTCGGCGGCAATCAGCGTGCCCTGCGCGGCGTAGTTGAAGGGGCTGGGCACCTCCAGCGTGGTGGTGGCCTCGTCGCCATGCAGGCCCGCCTCGCGCAGGAAGAAATCAAAGTGCCCGCAGCTGGTGAGCGTGGCCGAGGTCAGCACCGCACCGCGCACGGCGCTCCACAGGTGGTTGCGCAGCGTGGTGCCGGGCAGGATGGGGCTGGCATGCGCCTTGACCACGATGAAGTCGCCATCCACCTCCAGCGTGAACCACTTGGCGGCGGGCACCGCGCCTTCGGGCGCATCCTGCAGCAGCAACTGGGCCGTGGCGTGTAGCGCCTCCAGGCGCGGGGCCAGCATGCCGATCTGTGCATACAGCGTGGACAGCCGCTTGGCCTCGTCGGGCTTGTCGCGCATCTCGGCGCGCAGGGCTTTGCTGATGGCGCGCAGGGCGTCGAGGAAGCCCTCAGCGCTGGCGGCCAGCAGGCCCAGCGGCGCAATGAGCTGTTCGGGCAATTCGCCGCGTGGCACGCGCACGCGCGCCGGGCCCCAGGCGCTGGGCTGGCTCTTGAGCTGGGCGCCGTACACATCCATCACGATGCGCGCCAGGTCCTGCAGCGTCTGCCGCAGCTGGGCCGAATGTTTGGGGATGTCGGCAATCTCTTCGACCTCCAGCAGTGCCCCAATGCGCAGGCCCCGGCTGGACAGGCGCTCGATCCAGGTGATGCGCGACAGGTCCATGCTGCACGCAAACTGGTCGAGCGCCGTGGCGGGCAGGTGGTGGGCTTCGTCCAGCACCAGGAGGCAGTTGTCCAGCTCGGGCAGCACGCGCGCGCCCAGTGACGACAGCAGCAGATCATGGTTGGCCACGATCACCTGCGCGCCCACCAGCTCCTTGCGCTTGTCGTAGTAGGTGCACTGGCTGAAGGCCGGGCAGTGCTTGCCGGTGCACGAGGCGCCCTCGGCCGCCACGGGGCTCCACACCTCGGGCTCGGGCGGTGTGTCCAGGCTGTCGCGGTCGCCATCCCACGCACCTTTCGACAGCGTCTGCGCCATCGTCGAATAGAACTGGATGCGCGCCTCGGTCTCATGCCGGGGGCGCTTGGCGCGGGCGGCGGCTTCTTCTTCGGCAAACAGGTCGTCGTCGGCCTCTTCCTCGGCCTCGCCCGTGCCCGCCAGGCGGTCGAGCTTGAGCTTGCACACATAGCGCCCGCGCCCCTTGGCCAGCGCAAACTTGAAGGGCTGCGGCAGCAGCGCGGCCAGCGCGGGCAAGTCCTTGTTGACCAGCTGCTCTTGCAACGCCACCGTGGCCGTGGAGATCAACACCCGCGTGCCGCGCGACAGCGCCAGCGCAATGGCGGGTGCGCAATACGCCAGCGACTTGCCCACGCCCGTACCCGCCTGGATGACGGCAATGGAGCGCGTGGGCGCGGCCTCGCCACTTTCTTCATCCACCTTGCCCAGCGTGGCGCTGCTGAACGTGCGTGCCACCTGCTGCGCCATCAGCCGCTGGCCAGCGCGGCTGCGAAAACCCTCGGTGGCCGACACCACCGCATCGAAAGATTCAAGGGCCTGTGCGGCCCACACCTGTTGAGACATACAGTAGTGTCGCATGCTCCAGACGGCGTGGCCGCCGACCGTGCGGTGGGCCCGAATTCTGGCCTTGTAGCAAGCCCTTGGCCGCACAATCCGCGAACAATGACACTAAAAAAAGGGGTATGCGATGCGAGGGAGAACAGCGCAGGCTGCAGGCCTTGGCCTGCACGGGGCCTTTGCGTGGCACCAAGCCTTGACGCAATGGCTGGGCTGGGCGGTACTGGTGATCTGCCTGGTGGCCGGCGGGGGCGCCAGGGCGCAAACCAAAACGTCGCCAGCGGGGGCGCAGGCAGACAAAACCCAGGAGCGCCAGCGCTTGCTCGCGCAGCAAGTGCTGCCCACCGACCCGGGGCGGTTTGCCTGGGGGCGCGCGGCCGAGGCCGTAGGCCAGGAGGCGGATGCGATTTATCTGCGGCTGGCCCTGGCGGACGATTGGTTGCGGGCGCTGGAAGGTGCGCCGGCGCCCGCTGCGAGCAGCATCGAAGCCGCCATCGCCCATGGCCGGGAGCTGGACCCCTATTTTCTGGAGCGCCGCGCCCAGGCCATGTGGACCACCCTACTGAAGGCGCAGCAGTTGCGGGCTGAGTGGGATCGTGATGGCCCCGAGGTGCCCCGCCCGCCCGAGTTGGACGCGCTGGGGGCCGAGCTGGTGCGGGAGGGGCCGGGCTTGTGGGTGCGGCGGGCGCAGGACGGTGGGCTTCGGGGGCTGTACCTGTGGGTGGGCGTGCGCAACATGCTGGCTGAGCCCCTGCCCCTGCCGGAGTTCGCGCTGCAGCTGGGCCGCCCTGGCATGCAGCCAGCGGCGCCGCGGATGCAATGCGCGCTGCCCCGCTACACCACGCGGCAGCTGGTGCCGCCGCAAACCACCCAGCAGTACCTGTGCAGTGCGGTCGAGGGCGGCTACGGGCTACCACCCGCTGGCGTCAGCTGGCTGGCGCAGATGGGGCACTGGTTCAGCCAGGGTGCGGCGCTGCAGACCGTCATTCCCCAGCACGACCAGGCCCTGTCGCGCACCGCCCGCATCCTTGTGCAGGTGGACAACCCGGCGGTGGACAATTTCCTGCGCGGCGCCCGTGAATCCACCGAGAAGCGTGAACAGCTGCAAAAAGAACGGGCCCAGGCGGAGGCTGCAGCGGCCAAGAAGGCCCGTGAAGCCACGCCAGGGCGCCGCTCTGGCGAGTCGCTGCCGCTCTGGCTCAAGCGCCTGGCCTTTTTGGGTGGCGTGGCGGGTGCATTGGTTCTTTATGGTCTGCTCGCGCACCACTTCAGTGTGGCGGTGGCGTCCGGGGTGCTGTGGTTGGGCCTGGCCATTCCGAGCGCGATGTTCTTGCGGTCGATCTGGGCCATGGGCGGGACGGATGGCTGGGGCAAGCTCGCAGCGATCATCATGTCCGGGGCCGCCATCGTGGCGCCTTTTGTTGGCACGCTCGCTGCGTACACGGTCTACAAGCTGGTGGTGAGCGAGCGGGCGCGCCGCAAGGCGATCCTTTTCTTGCTCGGCGTGGTCGTATTCCTCCTGCTCCATGCGCTGGAGCGTTGGCTGTTCTGGTGACAGCAGGCTCCGCGCGCCCGCAGATGCGCAGGGCCTGGGCCTACAACGCGGGGCGGCCAGCGGCGCTAGGGTGAAGGGACTCCACGTTGCATACCAAGGCCCGCATGAAAACGACCCCCACAGCCCCCCGCAAGGAAGAGAAGATCATCCCCTCCGCTCCTGCGCCCGCCCGCACCGAGCGGCGCGTGAACACCACCCAGCACCAGCCGCACCCCGGCAGCGGACCCGAAGACCTGAGCGGGCCCGAACCCCTCCTGCCCCACGAGCGCGACGAGGCGGTCAGCATGACCGACGGCGAACCCGACGCCAAGATGGAGCAGGCCTACCGTGATGTGAAACGTGGACTGCAGGACACGGACCGGGGGCCACCGGCCGACAAGGCGTACCAGAAGCAGAAACGGTAGTGCTGCAAATTTGATAGCTATTTGCGCTTGATGGATAAGCGCTAGAGGTCAATTCTTATCAGTTTTACGGCACCCGCGCCGCCCTGAACCAGCGCGGCAGGTGGTCATGGGCATGCACCAGCGATTCGAGCACGCCGTGGCTGCGCTCCACCGCCTCAGTGCCCGGCGCTTTGAGGTCCGGCACGATCACTACCGCGACCCCTGCGGCTTGCGCCGCGCGTGCGCCGTTCTCGCTGTCTTCAAACGCCAGGCACCGTGCGGGGTCCACGCCCAGGCGCACAGCCGCCAGCTGGTACAGGGCGGGGTCGGGTTTGCCACGCGGCACCTCGTTGCCGCCAGCCCAGGCGTGAAAGTGCTGCAGCACGCCCACCCTGCCCAGGCGGTGCTCGATCTCGTCGCGCCGCGACGATGAGGCCACCGCGCAGGGCACGCCTGCTTGCCCCAAGGCGTGCAGCAGCGATGCGGCGCCGGGTTTGAGGGGAAACAGGGGCTCTGGCCCTGGGTCCCTCAGGCGCGCAGCCACATCGGACTGCAGCTGTTCAAACACCTGCGGGCCACCCAGCAAAGCCGTGAGCATGGCGTCGGAGTCGGTGGACGCGCGCCCCACCACCTGCAGGTAGTCGGCCTCTGCCAGTGCAATGCCCCGCGTCCGTGCGGCGTCAAGCCAGGCGCGCAGGGTCACGCGCTCGGAGTCGACCAGCAGTCCGTCCATGTCGAAGATGGCGGCGGTGAAGGGCGGGCGAGGTGTCTGCATCGAAATATGATGCCTGCAAAAACCACTGCTTCAGTCCATCCGAGAAAACATGGAAACCACGACGCGATTCACGCTGGTCTGCAAGAACGATACCGACGCCGACGCACTGCATGCGGTTTTCAGCACTCCCGGTGGTGCCGGGCTTGAAGCGGCGGTCAGGGCCTTCTTCGCGGCCCGCAAGATCAGCATCCACCCCACGGACTACCTGGGCTTTGACCGCTACGAGCGTTCGGGCCCGGTGATCGACGCGGCCTTTATCTCTGGCTCTGCCGATGTTGGTGATTTCATCAAGCCCTTGTCCAAGGTCTGCCATGCGCTGCATGCCGAACTGGTCGATGATGAGGTCGCCCGCAAGCTTGAATACGGCTTCATCGACGGCAAGAAAAAGCCGCCCGTAGATGTCGTGGCCTTGATGAAGACCCTGGCCCCGACCGCCCAGCTCGGCCGTGTGGGAAAGATCATCGAGGCTGCCGAGCGCGAGCAGAACGACCCGACCTATGCCTTCATCCGCGCCATCGGGTTCTCCAAGAACCAGGCCACCGTGCAGGCCTTGCTGGAGAAGGGGGCCGACCCCAACAGCACATTCTCTTCCGGCTACGCCTGCCTGAACAAGGCCATCACCGACAAGCGCGTGAAGGTCGTGCAGCTCATGCTGGAGCATGGCGCCGACCCCAACCTGCCGCACAAGGGCTATCCCAACCTGTACGAGGCCTGTCGGTTCTCTGCACCCAAGATCGTGGACCTGCTGCTGCAGCACGGTGCCGACCCCGATGGGCGCGCTCAGGGCGCATCGGAAACCAGCTACCCCATCGAGATCGCCATCTACTACCACCAAGCCAAGATCGTGCAGTCGCTGCTGGACAAGGGCGCCACAACCCGCGGCCTGCCCAAGCTGGCCAATTTGCTGGAGCTCACGGCCCGCTCGTTCGACGCCATGTACGAGAACCTGGACGGCAAGCTCGCTATCCTGAAACTGCTGGTGCGCGACCCGGCGTGGAAGGCCGAGCTCGTGCAACGCCGTGACCGGCTGACCGAAATGCTCCAGCAGTCGTTCGCTGTCTACAAGTATCAGACGCCCAAGGACCGCAAGGACTTCGACGACATCCTGGCTTTCATGGCGGCTGCTTGAAGAAATACTGCTGGCTCAGCCGCGCTGCTGCAGCGCCCGCTCGATCCGGTCGCGCCGCACCGTCGCCTTGGGCACCTTGAACGGGAACCACGTACGCACGTCTTCTTCCAGACCGATGCCGTGCATGTAGTTGTAGATGGCCTTCTTGAGCGCGCCGCCCAGCGCGTCGTGGTCGACGCCCGTGGGGTCGATGAAGGCCACGTCGTTCTTGGCAAAGTCACCGGGCGGCAGCGGTGCCAGCGTGACGCCGTATTCCTCGGGGTTTTTGCCGACGGGCGAGTGCACGGTGCAGGCAAAGCGGTGGAAGAAACCGCTCTGGATGCAGCCGTTGGCGAACAACTGGCGCACGTACTCCAGCGCGTCCACCGTGTCCTGCACGGTCTGGGTGGGAAAGCCGTACATCAGGTACGCATGCACCAGGATGCCGGCGTCGGTGAACGCCTTGGTAACGCGGGCCACCTGGTCCACCGACACACCTTTTTTCATCAGGTTGAGCAGCCGGTCTGACGCGACTTCCAGCCCGCCCGAGATGGCGATACAGCCGCTGTCGGCAAGCATTTCGGCCAGGTCGGGGGTGAAGGTTTTCTCGAACCGCACATTGCCCCACCAGCTGATGCCTGCGTTGCGCGCGATGAGTTCGGTGGCCAGTGCCTTGAGCGCCTTGGGCGGTGCGGCCTCGTCCACAAAATGAAAGCCGGTCTGCCCCGTCTCGTGCACGATCTGCTCGATGCGGTCGGCCAGCACGGCGGCGCTGGCGCCTTCGTAGCGGCTGATGTAGTCCAGGCTCACGTCGCAAAAGCTGCACTTCTTCCAGTAGCAGCCATGCGCCACGGTGAGCTTGTTCCAGCGCCCGTCGCTCCACAGGCGGTGCATGGGGTTGAGCATGTCCAGGAGCGACAGATACCGGTCCAGCGGCAGGCCGTCCCAGGTGGGTGTGCCCACCTCGGCAAAGGCGATGTCGGCTTCCATCATGTTGATGTACTGCACCGCGCCATCCTCACCGCGCACGAAGGTACGCACCAAGCGCTGGCGGCCGCGCTCGCCGCGCAGGTGTTCCAGCAGCGCCAGCAGCGGGCGCTCGCCCGCGTCCAGCGTCACGTAGTCAAAGTGGTCAAACACGCGCGGGTCGGCCAGCTCGCGCAGTTCGGTGTTCACAAAGCCGCCGCCCAGCACGGTGGCGATGTGTGGGTAGTGCGCCTTGATGGCCTGGGCGATGCGGAACGCCGCATACACGGACCCCGGGAACGGCACGGACAGCAGCACCACGCTGGGCTGGTGCTGGGCAATCGCTTCGTGCGTGAGCTGCTCCAGCAACTCGTCCACCAGCGTGGGCGGCGCAGCGAGTGCTTGGGCCAGCGGGTCAAACGTGGGCTGGCTGCCGGCCAGCGATTCGGCATAGCGCACAAACTCAAAGCGCTCGTCCACCGCGTCGCGCAGCACATCGGCCAGGTCGTTCAGGTACAGCGTGGCCAGGTGCTTGGCCTTGTCCGTCAGGCCGAGCGCGCCAAAGGCCCAGCCCAGCGGGTCGCCGCCTTCGTCATCCACATACACATCCAGTGTGGCAAAGCGCGGGCCCTCGGGCAGGTAGTTCCGTCCCACGATGCGGTGCGCCAGCGTGCTGTCGCGGCCTTGCAAGAAGGCAATGGCGGGGCCGATGGTGGCGAGGTAGCGGTCCTTTTGCGCCGCAAAACTTTGCACGGCGGGGCTCTGCTTTTTGGCGGGCAGTGCGTCCACCTTGTCGACCACGGCCTTCAGGCCTTCGGGCGAGAGCAGGCGCAGCACCAGCGCCAATGCCAGGTCTTCCTGGAACGCCGTCACGCCGCGCGAGCGCAGGAATCCCGTGAGGTAGGCGGTGGAGGGGTATGGCGTGTTCAGCTGCGTCATCGGGGGGATGACGGAGAGGACGCGCTGGGCGGGTGAGGCGGGGGCGACGGCAGACATGGTGGAAACAGGCAATGGGGCGATGCGGTGCCGCCGCAGGGGTCGTGGAACCCCCGATTATCCCGGCCCGGCTTTATCCCTGGTGGGCGGGGGGCGCCGGGGGCACCGCAGCCGCGTGGGGTGTGCCGCTAGGGATGTCCTGCATCACCCTCGCGAGTCGGTGGTAGTGCGGATCAGGACAGGCCGCCAGGCGTCTTTTTGCAGCCAATAGCGGGCTATTGGCAAGAAAAGCAACGCAGCGGACTGCCTGAGACCGCGCTATCACAGACCGCAGGGAGTGATGCAGGTCATCCCTGGTAGTTGTTCTTCACCCGCACGTAGTGCTCTGCCGAGTACTTCAGATACGCAATCTCCGCCTCGGTCAGCGCGCGTTGGCGCACTGCGGGGCGGCCGATGTAGAGGTACCCGCTCTCCAGCACCTTGCCGGGCGAGACCAGGCTGCCCGCGCCCAGCATCACGCGGTCTTCGATGATGGCGTCATCCATCACGATGGAGCCCATGCCGATGAGGCATTCGTTGCCGATGCAGCAGCCGTGCAGGATCACCGAGTGGCCCACCGTGACGTAGTTGCCGATGACCAGCGGCGAGCCTTCGGGCTTGCTGGCGTTGCGGTGCGACACATGGCCCATGGTCAGGTCCTGCACGTTGCTGCACACACCCACGGTGATGCGGTTCACATCGCCGCGCAGCACGGCGTTGCACCACACCGAGCTGTCGCGGCCCAGCGTGACGTCGCCGATGACCTGGGCAGAGTCGTGGATGAAAACGCCGGTGTCCAGGACCGGGGCGGTGTCGAGGTAGGGAGCGAGGGGCATCTTGGTGTCAGGCTGCGTGGAAAGAACGGGCGAGCGTAGTGCAAATCGCACCTCACGCTGGCTTGCTGGCCAGGGTGGTGGCGTGGGTCAGCGCGCTGGGGCGCGGCGAGGGGCAGGTTTCGCAGCGGTGGCAACAGGGGCTGCCGCTGCCTTGCCCGTGCTTCCAGCCGGGGCCTTTTTTACGGGGGACTTGGCCTCCTGGGTGGGCGCGGCGTAGAACCCCAGGAACATATCCACCGCATCCCCTACCACTTGCGCTTGCTGTGCGGCGCTCAAGGGTGGCTGGCCCATGGCCAGCTGGGGCCAGAACGCAAATGCCTTGACCATGCCCTGCAGTTGCTGCGCGGCATAGGGCACGTCCATGGTGGCGCGCAGGCGGCCATCCTGCTGGGCCGCGCGCAGCCAGCGCGGCAGGCCCTCTTCCTTGGCCGAGAGCTTGGCGGTGATGCCGCGCGCGCGCTCGGGGGTGTGCATCATGTCGGCCATGGCCACGCGGCTCAGGTCGATGAAGCTCGCGTCGTTGAGCAGGCGCATCTTTTGCGCCAGCAGCTCCAGCAGTTGGTCGCGCAGCGGGCGCGTGGGGGTGTAGGCCAGTTCGTCGGGTGACTGGCTGCGCTCCCACATCAGCAGCAGAATGGCTTCGAACAGTTCTTCCTTGCTTGGGAAGTGGTTGTACACCGTGCGTTTGGACACATCCGCCGCTGCGGCCACGCGGTCCATGCTGGTGCCGTTGAAGCCGTGTTCGCGGAACTCGCCGATGGCGGCCTGCACGATGGCATCGCGCTTGCGGTCGGTCAGGCGAGGGGTGGGCTGGGAGGCGATCATGCGCAAATTTTACACCGGGTAGTTTACTTTTCTAAAAAGTGCACTACACTGTGCAGTGTAATTTCTATGTCGCAGATCCGGTGTCACTCTCCATCGCCCGCCGCCGCCGTCTGCTCCCGGCACTTTGTGTCGCCTTCGTTGTACTGATCGCCATGGCCTACAGCCTCTTTTCCCGCGCCGCCCAGCCGGTGGCCGCCTATGAACAGTCGCCGCAGTTTGCGGGTGGCAAGTTTCGCAACGTGGCACCCCGCCATGCGCTGGGCGCCCTCAAGACGCTGCAGGTGATGTGGCGCTTTGCCACCGGCAAGCCCGACGACTCGGTGCCGCGCCAGCCCGTGCCGGTGTACGCGGTGATGCGGTCAGACCTGCTGGCCGCGCCCGACCTGAGCCTGTGGCGCCTGGGGCACTCCACCCTGCTCTTCAAGATCAACGGCCAGTTCTGGCTGACCGACCCGGTGTTTTCCGAGCGCGCCTCGCCGTTCCAGTTCCTGGGGCCCAAGCGCTTTCACGCGCCGCCCATCACGATTGACGAGCTGCCGCCCATCACCGGCGTGATCCTGTCGCACGACCACTACGACCACCTGGACTACGCAGCCATCCAGAAGCTTGCGCCCAAGGTGGAGCACTTCATCACGCCGCTGGGCGTGGGCGACCGGCTCATCGCCTGGGGCGTGCCGGCGGCCAAGGTGCAGCAGTTGGACTGGTGGCAGGGCACCACCATCGGCGGGCTGCAGCTGGTGGCCACGCCTGCGCAGCATTTCTCGGGCCGTGGCCTGTCGGACGGCAACAGCACGCTGTGGGCCTCGTGGGTGCTGATCGCGGGTCAAGGCGCTGACCAAGTCCGCGTCTTCTTCAGTGGCGACACGGGCTACTTCGACGGCTTCAAGGCCATTGGTGAGCGGTTCGGCCCGTTCGATCTGACCCTGATCGAAACGGGCGCCTACAACGCCGACTGGCCCGACATCCACATGCACCCCGAGGAGAGCCTGCAGGCCCATCTGGACGTGAAGGGGCGCCATCTGTTCCCCATCCACAACGGCACGTTCGACCTGTCGCTGCACCCGTGGGTGGAGCCGTTCGAGCGCATCACCGCCCTCGCGGCGGCAGCGCAGGTGCCGCTGGTGGCGCCCATCATGGGCGAGCGGCTGGACATCCGCGCGCCCGCGCTGTCCACGCACTGGTGGCGCAAGGTGGAGCCGCAGGCTGTGGTTCAGACGGAGGGCCTTGGCACGGCCCTGGCCCCGCAGCCCGGCGCGTGGTGAAGCACCAGCGCCCGCATCACCGCTGACGCACGAGGCCGCCCACCACGCGAGCGGCCGCGCGGATCTCTGCATCGTCAAACCCCGCATAGCCCAGCAGCCAGCCCCGGCGCGCCGACTGCATCGCATAGCGCGACAGCGGCGCCAGCATCACGCCCGCCGCCAGCGCCTGGCGGCTCAGGGTTTCGTCGTCGGTGCCGGGTGCTACCTCGTGCAGCAGGTGCATGCCACGATCGCTGGTGGCCAGTTGCCAGGCGCCGTTGCTGGCCTCGGCCAGTGCGGCGCGCAGCGTGTGTTGCCGCTGCAGGTACAGCTCGCGCATCTGCCGCAGGTGGCGCAGCAGGTGACCTTCGGCAATGAAGCGTGCCAGCACCGCCTGGGTGTCGCCCGGTGCATGCCGGTCGGTGATGGCGCGGGCCATGGCAAAGGCCTCCACCAGCGCGGGCGGCACCACCACAAAGCCCAGGCGCAGGCCCGGGTGCAGCGTCTTGCTGAAGGTGCCCACGTACAGCACGCGCTCCGAGCCCGGCAGGCTGCACAGGGCAGGCACGCGCTGGGCCTTGCCATCGTTCTTGCCGTACTGGAACTCGCCGTCGTAGTCGTCCTCGACCACCCAGGCGTCATGCGTGCGTGCCCACTGCAGCAGCGCCTGCCTTCGCGCCAGGCCCATGCACACGCCGGTGGGGAACTGGTGCGTGGGTGTGACGACGGCCATGCGCGCGTTCGGCCATTGCGCCGCAGCGGTGTCGATGCGCAGGCCGTCTCCATCCATGTCCACCGGCCGCGCCAGCGCGCCGTGGCCCAGCAGGCTGGCGCGGATGCCGGGGTAGCCGGGGTCTTCCACGAGCACCTCGTCGCCTACGTCCAGCAGCAGCCGCGCAATCAGGTCAATGCCCTGCTGCGAGCCCGAGCACACCACCACCTGCGCCGCATCGCAGCGGATGCCGCGCGAAGCCCATAGCCATTGCGCCACGGCCTGGCGCAGGTCGGGGTCGCCAGCCGGGTCCAGGTACTGCGCGCGGTTACTGCGCTGGCCTGAACTGGCCTGGCGTGTCAGGCGGTCCCACAGCGCAAACGGAAAGGTGGCGACTTCTGGCGCGCCAATGCGAAACGCCTTGGCCGCCGCCAGGGGCGGGCGCCAGCGCGCCGCTGTGTCGGCTATCAGCTGCCCCCGGCGCGACAGGCCCCGGGGTGGCGCCACCAGGCCTTGCGGGGCAGGCAATGTGGCGGCCACGGCCTGCGACACATAGGTGCCGTCGCCCACGCGGGCTTCCACATAACCCTCGGCCTGCAGGCGTTGCACGGCCCACAGCACGGTGTTGCGCGACACGCCCAGGCTGGCCGCGTGCTCGCGCGAGGGTGGCAGGCGGATGCCCGCGCGCAGGCTGCCCTGCTCGATGGCGCGGCGCAGTTGCGCATACACCTGCTGGCGCAGGGTGGCAGTGGTTCGATTGGCTCCGGGGCTGGGCACAAATTGGCTCTTTCAATATGGGGATGTACTCATAAACTGAAGAACCATTGTAGAAACCCGGGCCCCCTAACGGGTCCGATCCTCTTGAAAGCACCCCATGGCCGAGCACACCGCCACCATCACCTGGTCCCGTGGCACCGACGACTTTCTGGACAAGCGCTACCACCGTGCCCACACGTGGCAGTTTGACGGCGGCGCCACCGTGGCCGCGTCGTCGTCGCCCCATGTGGTGCCGCTGCCGTACTCCGACGCGGCGGCGGTGGACCCGGAAGAAGCCTATGTCGCCGCGCTGTCGAGCTGCCACATGCTGTGGTTCATGGACTTCGCCAGCCGCGCGGGCTATCGGCTCAACCGCTACACCGACGCGGCCGTGGGCACCATGGCCAAGAACGCAGAGGGCCAGCTGGTCGTCACCCACGTGCAGCTGAGGCCCGTCACGCGCTTTGACGCAGCGCACGCGCCCAGCGCTGCCCAGCTGGAAGACCTGCACCACCGCGCCCACACATCGTGTTTTCTGGCCAACTCGGTCAAGACGCAGATCGACTGCGCCCCGGTGCTTGAAGTGGAAGGGGGCTGACATGGCCAACCCCCACCGGCAGTTTCAGGTGGCCGATGCCGCTGCCCAGCAAGCCCTGGTACGTGCCCAGCCTTTGGCCACACTGGTCATTGCGCACGAAGGCGCGCAACACGTCAATCACATCCCGCTGTACCTGGACCCGGCGCGCGGCCCGCAGGGCACGCTCATCGGCCATGTGGCGCGCGCCAACGCGCTGTGGCCGCTGTTGCCCCAGCAGGCGGTGGCGGTGTTCCACGGCCCGCAGGCCTATGTGTCGCCCTCGTGGTATCCGTCCAAGGCCATCGACGGCAAGCAGGTGCCCACCTGGAACTACGCCACCGTGCACGCCCACGGCGCACTGAGCGCGTTTGACGACCCCACACGCCTGCGCGGCATCCTGCACACCCTGAGCGAGCAGCACGAGGCCCACCGCCCCGACCCCTGGCGCATCGACGACGCGCCGCCCGACTACATCGACAAACTGCTGCGCGCCATCGTGGGCATCGAGCTGGCGGTGGAGCGCTGGGAGGGCATCTGGAAGGTGAGCCAGAACCGCACCGATACCGACCGCGCCGGCGTGGTGCAGGGCCTGATGGCGGAGGGCACCAGCGCGGCCGAGGACATGGCCGCGCTGGTGCTGGGCCGGTTGATGGCGTGAGGGATGCGATCGGCAGGGGCTATCAAAATTGATAGCGCCCCAGGCATGATGCACTAGCGCTACCGCCCGTTTTGGCGCCAAAACCTCGTGCTAACACATTCTCAGGCGCCCTTCACCCTTCCAGCGTCTCCACCTGCAGCGTGACCACCGGCCCCGCCACTGCAGGGTGCGCCGCCAGTGCAAACACGGCCAGGTCCACGGTGGACTGCGCCACGGCATCGGTCAGCACCAGTACCTGGGGGCCGCTGCCGGGGGGCAAGGCCTTGTCATGTGCCAGTGCCACCTGCAGCACCGGCACGTGCTGCGCAGCCAGCCAGGCGCCCACGGCCTCGATCTGCTGGGCGCTGTGCACCGGCACGCGCAGATAGTGGCGGGTGTGGACGGCCGCGCGGGGCAGTACCGCCAGTTGCTCGTCCACGGCCTGGGGGTGGAAGCCCAGGTGTGGCACGCGCTGCGCCGCGTGGGTGCCATCGAGCCGCGCCACATCCACCAGGTCGGCAATCACGGCCGATGCGGTCTGCTCCGACCCCGCGCCCGCGCCGTAGTACATCGTCACGCCCGACGCATCGCCCTTGACCATCACGGCGTTCATCGACCCGTTCACATGCGCCAGCAAATGTGTGGCGGGCACCAGCGCGGGCTGCACGCGCAGCTCTACCCCTTCCACATTGCCTTCCGCGTCACCCGCCTTGCGCCGCTTGGCCACGCCCAGCAGCTTGATGCGAAAGCCCAGTTGCTCGGCACAGGCCACGTCCAGGCCCTGCAGTGCGGTGATGCCCTCCACCTGCGCATCGGTAAACCGCACCGGCATGCCAAACGCATTGGCCGCCAGCAGCGAGATCTTGTGCGCTGCGTCGATGCCCTCGATGTCAAACGTCGGATCGGCCTCGGCATAGCCCAGCGCCTGGGCTTGCGAAAGCGCTTCGGCAAAGCCCACACCCTCGTCGCGCATCTTGCTCAGGATGAAGTTGGTGGTGCCGTTGATGATGCCCGCCACCCACTCGATGCGGTTGGCCGTGAGGCCCTCGCGCAGTGCCTTCACGATGGGAATGCTCACGGCCACCGCGCCTTCGTAGGCCACGGCCACGCCGTGCTGGCGTGCTGCGGCAAAGATCTCGTTGCCATGCTCGGCCAGCAGCGCCTTATTGGCCGTGACCACATGTTTGCCCGCACGGATGGCGGCCAGCACCCAGTCGCGAGCGGGGCCGGTGCCGCCAGCGGCCTCCACCAGCACATCCACGTCGGGGTGGGTGGCGACCTGCATGGGGTCGTTGGTCAGCGCCACGTCCTTGCCCACCACGCCCATGGCGCGGGCCAGGCTGCGGGCGCAGACCACCACCAGCTTGATGCCGCGGCCCGCACGGCCCGCAATCAGCGCCTGGTTGCGCGCCAGCACGCGGAAGGTGCCTGCGCCCACAGTGCCAATGCCAATCATGCCCACGCGCAGGGGGCGCATGGCCGTGGCGGACGACGGCAACAACGGGGCTTCGAGGGACTGGACGGGATCGCGGTACATGGACTTCTCCGGCTAACGAACAAACAAAAAAACCCAGCTGCCAGAGCTGGGTTTCGTGCATTCGTCTTGGGGGAGAAGAGAGCGATCACCAGGTGGCTGCCGAAACGGCCACCTGCGCGTGCTCAGGTGGCCGCGGTGGTAATGGTGGTAATCATTCGTGCACCCAGTGCCCGCTGTTCACCACTGGCCCGCGTGAGTGCGGGCGGCATCATGCCCATGCCTTGGAAGGCAGCGGCGCGTGCGGTGGTGATGGGGAGAGAGGTGAACGACATGAAGGGCGCAGTGTACCGGATGCAGGCCGGGGCCTGTCAACCCGCCTGTCCGCGCCTATGCGCACCTGTGTGCGCCTGTGGGCAACGGCCTCACCGGGCCTGGGTGGCCGCCACCCGCACCATGCGGATCGCATCGAATGGGCAGCGCACCGCACACAGCGCGCACCCGGTGCAGCCGGGCGCATCGTGCAGGGTGGAGCACTTGGGGCCCCAAGGCCCCGCGCCCAACACCTGCAGCGACAGCACATGCGGCGGGCACACCGCAATGCACCAGCCGCAGCCGGTGCAGCGCTGGGGGTCGATGGTGGGCAGGGCCTTGGGGGTGGTGGTGGTCATGGGGTGCGGTGGTGCTGGCAGTGTGCCCCTGGAGGGGCCTCCCCACAAGGAGCGCGCTACAGTGCCCCCCATGAACGCAGAACCCCACTCCACCATCACCCGCCATCTGTTGATCACCGGCCAGGTGCAGGGCGTGGGCTACCGCTGGTCCATGGCGCAGGCCGCCAATCGACTGGGCGTGACGGGCTGGGTGCGCAACCGCCAGGATGGCCGCGTGGAGGCCTGCGCCTGGGGCCCGGAGCCCGCCGTGCTGGCGCTGATCGACTGGGCGCACCAGGGGCCAGCACATGCGCGGGTGGACCGCGTGGTGGTAGGCAATGTGCCCGATGGCGGCGAGGCCCCGCAGGGCTTCACGCAGCGCGAGACGGTGTAGCGCCCAGCTGCCTGAGCAACTCCATCGCCCCTGCCGGCGCCCGCTCTTTGGCGCCGTTGATGAAGTACACAAACACATCGCGTGGCCGGTCGCCGCTGGTCCAGGTGCGCACGCCCTGTGCCCATTGCGCAATCGCATCGGCGGTGTAGCCCGTGGGCACATCGGCCTGGCTGCGCATCAGCCGCAGGTAGGCAAAGTCGGCCTCTGCATCCGCGATGGCGGGAAATTGGTCGGAGTCGGTGTACACAGGCACGCAGCCATACCGGCGCGCCAGCGCCACAAACGCTGGCGTCGCGAAACTCGGGTGGCGCACATCCAGCGCGTGGCGCAGCTGCAGGCCCTCCACCTGCTGTGGCAGCAGCGCCAGAAAAGCCTCGAAATCCCCCGGCTCAAAGACCTTGGTAGGCATGAACTGCCACACGATGGGCCCGAGCTTGCCCTTCAGTTCCGAGATGCCACTGTCGACAAACCGCGCGATCGAATCGCCCGCGTCCGCCAGCACGCGCCGGTGCGTGGCAAAGCGGTTGGCCTTGAGTGAGAACACAAAGCCTTCGGGCGTTTCATCGCGCCATTTGGCAAAGGTGGGTGGTTTGAAGGTGCTGTAGTAGGTGCCGTTGACCTCAATCGCGGTGAGCTGTCGGCTGGCGTATTGCAGCTCCCTGCTGTGCGCAAGCCCTGCGGGGTAGAAGTTGCCGCGCCAGGGCTCGAAGGTCCAGCCGCCGATGCCGACGCGGATGCGTGGGTTGCTGGCGCTGATCTCGCTCTGCGGGGTGCTGACAGTTGTGTCCACGGCGTTGCCCTTTTGAGAGTCCACGGAGCGGCCACTGTAGCAGCGGCGCTGGTGCGCATGCCTATGCCGGGAGCGCTTCTGGCAGATCTACCCGCGCCTCCAGCCCCTGCGCGCCGTCCGCGCGTGGACCCAGTATCAGGCGGCCGCCCAGGGCCTTGGCCAGCTCGCTGGCAATGGCCAGGCCCAGACCGGTGCCACCGGTGCCCCGGTTGCGCGAATCTTCCAGCCGCACATAGGGCTGCAGCACGGCGGCGAGGTCTGCCGGGGGGATGCCAGGCCCATGATCGATGACGCGCACCAGGCACTGGCCTGGCCTTTCTGCCTCCAGCGTCAGCTCGGCGGCACCCGCAAACTTGAGCGCGTTGTCCACCAGGTTGCACAGCAGGCGGCGCAGGGCCTGGGGGCGGGTGTCGCAGGTCACATCCACTGCCTGCAGCACTTGTACCGGCAGGCCGGCATCGGCGTAGTCGCGCGCAATGCTCTCCACCAGCGCGCGCAGGTCCACGCGCTGCGGGGGCTCGCGCACGGCCTGCGATGAGCGCGCGTAGGCAATGCCCTCTTCCACCAGCGACTGCATTTCGGCCAAGTCGGCGTGCAGCTTGTCGCGCAGCGTGGTGTCGTCCAGCAGATCCGCGCGCAGGCGCAGCCGGGTGATGGGTGTTTGCAGGTCGTGCGAGACGGCGGCCAGGATCTGCATGCGTTCCTGAAGATGCGCCTGGATGCGCTGCTGCATGTGGTTGAAGGCAACGGCGGCGCGCACCACTTCGCGCGGGCCGTCTTCAGCCAGCGGCACGGTGGGGCGGTCGGCGCCCAGCGCATCGGCCGCATCGGCCAGCGTGCTCAGGGGCCGCGTGGCTGCACGCACGGCCCACGCGCACAGGCCCACCAGCAGCGCCAGCTGCAGTGCCAGCGCGCCCAGCACCCAGGGCGATATCTGCAGCCGGGGCTCGTCCATGTCCACGGCCAGGGGCGTACCGTCGGTCAGGCGCAGCTGCAGCCGCAGCTCGGTGCCCGGCACATGGGGGTCGATCACCTGCACGGCCCGGTCGGCAGGCAGTGTGGCTGCCACGGCGCTGGCGACCAGACGTGCGAGTTGGGATGTATCTGCGGGGGCGTCCAGCGGTTCGGCCAGTGCAAAGCGGTAGTTGCGGCGCGCCAGCCGGTCCACCCACTGCGCGCGCTCGGTGGCAGGCAGGCGTTCTAGCATGGCGACCGAGCTGGCCACGTCGCTGGCGAAATACGACACCATGGCCCGCCGCATGGTCATGCTGCGCTCGGTGAACGCCAGCACAAACGTCAGCGCATGCGCCAACGCCAGGCCCAGTGCCATCACCAGCAGAATGCGCCCGAACAAAGAGCGTGGCCACCAGCGCGACGTCATGGCGCAGCTCCTGCGGCGGCTGCCGCAGTTTGCACATCGGCGCAGAACACATAGCCCTCGTTGCGCACGGTCTTGATGTAGCGCGAGCCGCGCGCGCCATCGCCCAGCCGCTGGCGCACACGGCTTACCAGCAGGTCGATGGAGCGGTCGAACACATCGGCATCGCGCCCCTGTGTGAGCTGCAGCAGCTGGTCGCGTGTGAGGATGCGCTGCGGGTGGTCCAGCAGCACACGCAGCAGGCGGTATTCGGCGCCCGACAGCGCCACCACTGCGCCCGTGGCATCGAGCAGGTGGCGTGCGGTGGTGTCCAGCCGCCAGTCCCCAAACGTGAGGTGGCGCGCGGGCTCGGCCTTGGCCAGATTCGGCGGCAGCATGCGCGTGCGCCGCAGCACCGCGTGGATGCGTGCCAGCAGCTCGCGCGCGGCGAAGGGTTTGGTCAGGTAGTCGTCCGCACCCAGCTCCAGGCCCAGGATGCGGTCCGCCTCGTCGCTGCGTGCGGTGAGCATGATGATGGGCAGCGGCGGGGCGCCCGGGCTGCGCAGCTCGCGGCACAGTGCGATGCCGTCGGTGCCTGGCAGCATCAGGTCCAGCACCAGCAGGTCGATGCGCTGCGTGGCCAGCACCTCGCGCATTTGCCGCCCGTCGGCGGCCACGCTCACCTGCAGGCCCTGGCGCTGCAGGTACTCGGCAGCCAGTTCGCGGATGCCGGCGTCGTCATCGACGATCAGGATGTGGTCGGGAGCGGGCGTCGTCGTCATGGCGGCCATTGTCCGGGCTTTGGTGGTGCCGCGGTACGGGCTGGGTGGGCAGATATGTATCTCAACTTGTCTGCCCGGTGCATCGACAAGCGCGCATACCAAAAGCCCCTGGCCAGACAAATCGCCGATACCTGCGCTGGCTTCAATGAGGTCTTCCTGAACTTCATGAGGACCTTGCCATGAAACCATCCATCGCCGTGACCGCCCTGCTGACCCTGGGCCTGGCGCAGGCAGTCAGCGCGCAAGAGGCTGCGGCAGCGCCGCCAGCCGCTGTGGCACCAGCGCCGGGCGCCGCTCACCCCAAAGCCCCCCTGGGCCGCTGGATCACCGAGAGCGGCAATCTGGAAGTGAACATCGCTCCTTGCAACCCCGCTGGCGGCAACGCCCTGTGTGGCAAGGTGGTGCGCGTGCTGGCCAACCGCTCCATGGGCGCGCCGGGCGCCGACATGGCGGCGGCCGACGCGCGGCCTGCGCTGGGCATGACCCTGCTGTCGGGCCTGCGCCCGGCGGAGGGCGGTAGCAGCGAGTACCAGGGCGAAATCTACAACCGCGAGAACGCCAAGACCTACCGCGTCAACCTGACGCCGGCCGAGCCGGAACAACTGCTGGTGCACGCGTACGTGGGCATTCCGCTGTTCGGCAAAACCCAGGTGTGGCGCCGTCCGGCGGCCGAGCAAGAGGGCGGGCAATGACCATGGCCACCACCTCGCCATGGCTGGCCGTGGCCGCCGGCATGCTCACGGTGGGGGCGCCGTGCGTATTGCCCATGCTGCCAGTGGTGCTGGGGGCCTCGGTGAGCGGCGCCGACTCAGCGCAGCGCACACGCCCACTGTTCATTGCCCTGGGCTTTGCGCTGTCGTTCGCGGCCGTGGCCCTGCTGTTCAGCAGCTTCACGCAGGTGCTGGGTGTGTCTCAGGAAGGCCTGCGCCGGTTTGCCGCTGTGATGCTGCTGGTGTTTGGCGTGCTCACGGTGTGGCCCCGGCCGTTCCAGTGGCTCAGTCAACATGCAGGCGGCGTGCTCAACCGCATGTCCGGCCTGGGCATGGGCAGCGGGGGTGGCAACTGGGGCGGACTGCTGCTGGGCCTGAGCCTGGGCGCGGTCTGGACACCCTGCGCCGGGCCGGTGCTCGCCTCCATCCTCACCCTCATCGCTACCGAGCCACCGGGTGTGGGCACCGCCGTACTGCTGCTCGCGTATTCCACCGGCGCCGCGCTGCCCATGCTGGCCATTGCCTACGGCGGCCAGGCTGCTGCCACCCATGTGCGCCGCATCGCGCGCCACGCACACCGCGTGCAGCAGGTGTTTGGCGTGGTGGTCATTGCCATCGCGCTGGCCATGCTGTGGGAGGTGGATGGGCAGATCACCGTCTGGCTTACGCAGTTTTATCCCTCGGGCTGGGGCGGCCTGTAAGGGGCGACACCCCACCGATTGCAAGGAGCTTTCACCATGACATTGCACCCCTCTTCATCGCGCTTTTCCGATCGCCGCGCTTTCCTGGCGTCGATGGCCGCTGCACTGGCGGCCCCTGGCCTGGCGTACGCGGCGGGCCCCGCCAGCCCCGCCGCAGCGTTGCCCGACCTGGGCGCTGCGCCCGAGTTCACCGGCATCGAGCGCTGGCTCAACTCCGAACCGCTGAGCCTGGCGCAGTTGCGGGGCCGCGTGGTGCTGGTGGACTTCTGGACGTACGCCTGCATCAACTGTATCCGCACCCTGCCCCATGTGAACCGCTGGGCCGAGCAGTACACGCCCCAGGGGCTCACCGTGGTGGGCGTGCACACGCCAGAGTTTCCGTTCGAGCGCCCGACCGCCAACGTGGAAGCCGCCATGCGCCGCCATGGCGTGAAGCACCCCGTGGCACAGGACAACCGCTACGGCACCTGGAAGGCCTACAGCAACCAGTACTGGCCCGCCACCTACCTGATCGATGCGCAAGGCCGCATCCGCTACAAGCACTTTGGCGAAGGCGAGTACGAGCGCACCGAGGGCGTGATCCGCACCTTGCTGGCCGCGCGGGGCTGATCGGCCCGACCGATTCCGTTTTCTTTTTTGTTCTTCCCCATCCCACGTTTCTTGACCGAGGCCTTCTCACCATGCGCTCTTTTCATCGCCACCTCACCCCTTCCTTCACCGCCGTCGCCTTGGCCTGCACCCTGCTGGGGGCCGCGCCTGCCAGCCAGGCCCAGGCTCCGCAGCTGCCGCCGCCGGACGCCACCAACCCTGTGACCCTGCAGTTGATGCAGGGCTTCCCTCCGGCGCCTGACAAGGTCGTGCGCCTGGCCAACATCCTCAAGTACCCTAACGTGCGCTGGGCTGCGCAGCACCTGCGCGAACTGGGGCCCAC